>CADCWG010000017.1 GCA_902806335.1 uncultured Thermomicrobiales bacterium
CGCCGCGCCCTGCTGCTCGGGCTCGTCGCCGTGCTGGCCGCGCCGCTGGCGGCGCCGCTGGCCCTGCCGCGCGCCGGCGCGGCCCAGGGCCAGGCCGGCTTCGACCCCGCGGGGTTCGCGGTCACGATGGAGCCGGTCGTGGAGGGCTTCGAGCGGCCGCTCTGGGTCACCGCCAGCCCCGACGGGAGCGGTCGCCTGTTCGTCGTCGAGCAGCCCGGCCGGGTCTACATCGTGCGCGACGGCGAGCTCGACCTCGACCCGTTCCTGGACATCACCGACCGGGTCAACGCGGACGGCTCCGAGCAGGGGCTGCTGGGGCTGGCCTTCCACCCCGACTACGCCGAGAACGGGCTCTTCTACGTCAACTACACCGCCCAGAGCGCGCCGCGGGGCGGCGTCGGTGACAACACGATCGCCCGGTTCGCCGTCTCGGCCGACGACCCGGACCGGGCCGACCCGGACAGCGAGCAGGTGCTGCTGGCGATCCCCGACCCGTACCCCAACCACAACGGCGGCCAGGTGCTGTTCGGGCCGGACGGATACCTCTACGCCGGCTTCGGCGACGGCGGGTCGAGCGGCGATCCCGAGGGGAACGGGCAGGACACGGGGGCGCTGCTCGGCAAGATCCTGCGGCTGGACGTCGACCCGGCGCGGGTGACGGCCGACGAGCCCTACCTGATTCCGGCGGACAACCCGTTCGTCGACGAGGCGGGGGCGCGGCCGGAGGTCTGGGCCTACGGGCTGCGCAACCCGTGGCGGTTCAGCTTCGACCGGGCGACGGGCGACCTCTACGTCGGCGACGTTGGGCAGAACCGGTACGAGGAGATCAACTTCCAGCCGGCCGACAGCGGCGGCGGGGAGAACTACGGCTGGGACGTGCGGGAGGCCGCCCACTGCTTCACCGAGGAGGACTGCACCGCGACGGGGCTGGTCGACCCGGTGGCGGAGTACGACCACGACCTGGGCTTCTCGGTGACGGGCGGCTACGTCTACCGGGGCGAGGCCGCGCCGGCGCTGGCGGGGACCTACCTATACGCCGATTTCGGGACGGGGCTGGTCTGGGGCCTGGGCCGGGACGCGGGCGGCGAGTGGATGACGAGCGAGCCGGTGGAGACGGGGCTGAACATCAGCTCGTTCGGCGAGGACGCGGCGGGCGAGCTCTACGCGACGGCCTTCGACGGGACGCTCTACCGGGTGACGGGGAGGTAGGGGCGGCAGGACGTCGACGGAGGACGGTCCTCTCCCCCAACCCCCTCTCCCGAGTTCGGGAGAGGGGCCTTTCGTTTGGGGGCGACGGGGGGAGATGCGGGGCGGGGTGGTGGGGGGCAGGGCGCGATGAATCGCGCCCCTACGGGGGACGGGGTGGTTCCGGCCTGGCGGGGTCGTGTTGGGGCGCACGGCCGTGCGCCCCTACGGTAGGCGGCGCCCCAGCGGTGGGCGGAAAACACGCGCGGGGTCGGCCATGGTTGGCCGACCCCGCGCGTCGAATTCGGAGGATGTGCCGGAGGGGTTAGGACGGCTGCGGGGTGGCCGCGGCGTCGTCCGCGGTGCCGGCGGTCGCGGGGGGCACGTCGGGCGACGAGCCGGTGGCCGGGACCTCGGACTGGTCGTGGGGCTGGGCCGGGGCCTGGCTCTGGGCCTGTGCGGGGTCCTGCCCCTGGGCCTGCGCCGCGATGGCGTCCTGCTGGACGGCGTAGGCGACGGTGCCGCCGATGGCGGCGAGGCCGACGGGGACGAACCAGATCGGCAGCTTGGTGCGGAAGATGGTGTCGAGCGAGAGCTTGCCCGGACCGGCCAGGATCAGGGCCGAGGAGGCGGCGATATTGACGACGGGGAGCTCGGCGCCGCCCTCGGTGTTCCAGATCGGCTTGTTCCAGTGCACCTTGCGGGTGGCCATCGCCATCGAGCCGATCATCCCGAGCGGGCCGAGCGGGCTGAGGAGGCCGAGCACGGTCAACACCCCGCCGCCGAACTCCGACCACCCGGCGGCCTGCGCCCACCGCTTGCCGGGCTTGAGGTTCAGGCTCTCCATGTAGCCGCCGGTGCCCTCGAGGCCGTAGCCGCCGAACGAGCCGAACAGCTTCTGGGCGCCGTGGCCGGCCATCAGGCCACCGATCACCGCCCGCAGCACCAGCAACGCGATGCTGACCATCTCTGCTCCCCCCGCCGCCCGTCGCCGCGCGGCATCCTCCGGGCGTCGCCGCGCGACGCCGGAACTCCACACCGACGGAACCGTCCGCCGCGGTGCCAAATTGTTGCATCCGCCGTGCCGTGGCTGTCGCGGTGCCGGGCCGTGCCATGCCATGGCCGAAAGGCGGAGTTACGCCGGCTGCCCTTCGGGCGCGGCGTTCGGAGGCGGCGTCCGCGGACGGCTCGACCGGGGATGGGATCGGTCACCGCGGCGGGTGGTCTCGGTCACCGCGGGGTGTCGTCGCTCTTGGGGGCAACGATGCCGGGGGCGGCAGCGTCCGGGGCGGAGCCGGCCTCGTCCAGCCACCGCTCGATGTGGACGAGGGCGTCGCGGAGGTGGCGGCGCATCGCGTCCTCGGCGGCGGCCGGGTCGCCGGCCTCGACCGCGGCGAGGATCTCCCGGTGCCCGGCGAGCGCCCGCTCGACCTGGCCGGGGATGCCCAGGCTGGCCTGGCGCTCCTCGCCAACGGTCTGGAGCACGTGGCGCATTAGGTCGTCGACGATGTCGTTGCCGGTGGCGTGGGCGAGCACGTGGTGGAAGGCGGCGTCGGCGGCGATCACCCGTCGCTGGTCGGGGCCGCCGGCGGCCTCCTCCATCTCGGCGATGTGGGCGGCCATCGCCCCGGCGGTGGCCGGGTCGCCGCGCCGCGCGGCCATGCCGGCCACGCCGGGCTCGACGAGTTCGCGCAGCTCGAACAGCTGGCGCACCTCGCCGGCGTGGGCGCGCAGCCAGGCGGCGAGCGGCGCTGGGGCGAGCGGGCGGGCGGCGCGGACGAACGTGCCCGAGCCGGGCCGGACGTCGAGGTAGCCGTTGCTCTCGAGCACCCGGATCGCTTCGCGCAGGGAGACGCGGCTGATCCCGAGCTGCTGGCAGAGCTGGCGCTCGGCCGGGAGCCGGTCACCGGGGGCCAGCGCCCCCTCCTCGATCAGGCCGCGGATCTGGTCGACCGCGGTGCTCCAGAGGTGGGTCCGGTTAACGCTGGTGAAGACGGCCCCGGCGTCGGCGGAGACCCCGCGGCCCGCGGGGAGACGTCCCGCGTGGGGAACGTCGCCCGGGGCGGTCACGTCGCCGTCCCGTCGGCGGGGCGGCGTGCCGCCCGGGGTCGGAGGCGCGGCGTGGCGGCGTCGACGGGCGTCGGGGGGCGGGGCGCCGCCGCTCTCTGCGGGACGTGCACGGGACGGTCCTTCCTCGAACGAGCGCGAGCACGACCGGGGACGTCGGCGTCACCAGTCCGTTGGTCGGCACCACCCGGGCGAGGATCCGGCGGGGATCGGTCGGCATCCGCCGCGACTACGCTCCGCGCCCTGGTCTCCGGAGGCCCTGCCCGCACGAAGCTGTCCAGGGGTAGGCCCGGGACCGATCGCCCCGTCTGCCCTGACCCGCCGCCCGGAACCGGACGGGTGACCGGTCGGCCTGGATCGGTCGGCGTGCGAGGCGGGGGCGCCAACCGGCCAGGGACGACGACCGGAGCGGTACGCAACCGGTGCGGGGCCAACGGCGGCGTAAGGGGCGGTTGGCCGGGGTGGGGACACAGGAACGGGAGCGACATCGCGACCGGGTCGGCCGGGCGGGGTTCGGTCTCCATCCGAGATCGCGCCGCCGGTCGGGTCGGCCGAACGGCTCGGGGGGTGATGCCGAATCCGGGTGATCGGCGGAGGGACCGGGGGCACGCTTACCTCCGGGCCCGCCCCCCCGGGTTGGGGCCCTGGGGCCGTGACGCGTGGGGCGACGCTGGCTCGAGCCGGCCGCGGATCCGCCGGGCGAAGCGCCGGCGACCGCCCGGACTCCGCGTCGATCACGCGGACTCCGCGTCGACCGCCCGGACTCCAGGTGTGGTCCCGGTCCCGGTATCCCGCTTGCTTCTTGCTTCGGGGGACGGAACGGGCGGCTCGCGAGGAGATGGGGTGACGGGGATGCCAAGTCGGGTCGGGGTGGGGGTCGGGGTGGTCGTGGTGCGGGGCGACGAACTGCTGCTGGTGCAGCGGCGGCACCACGGGGCGGGCACGTGGTCGACGCCCGGCGGCTACCTCGACCCGGGGGAGACCCCCGAGGAGGCGGCGGTCCGCGAGACGCGCGAGGAGACGGGCGTCGAGGTCGACCGGCCGACGTTCCTCGCCCTCAGCAACGACGTCCACCCCGACGGCAAGCACAACGTGACGCTCTGGTTCGCCGCCCGGTTCGTCGCCGGCGAGGCCCACCTGGCGGCCCCCGACGAATCGCTGGCCGTCGGCTGGTTCCCGTGGGACGCGCCGCCGGGGGCGATCTACCTGTCGCTGGGGAACTTCCTGGCGGGGAGGACCTACCCGGCGCTGGCCTCACCGCGGGATGCCGCGCGGTCCGTCGACCCGGGGTAGGGACGGGGGCCGGGCGGAGCGGAATCCCTGGCAATCGTCGGTCACGCCGCCGGGGTCCACCGGGGGATCGTCGGGCTCCGGGCGGGGCGGCCGAGCCGCTGCCCGCGATCGTCGTCGCTGGGGCCGCGCACCCGGCGGCTGGCGGCCGTGGGCGGTGCCGAGTGTGGCCGAGGGTCGGTCGTGCCGGCCGGATGGGGCACCGGACGTGCATCCCTTCTCGGCATCTGGCGCCGGTCGGCGCGGGCGGGACGATCCGGGGACGGGGACGGGGACGGAGGGGGCTGATGCGGCCGGTCGGGGAGCAGGTGATCGTGATCACGGGCGGGTCGTCGGGCATCGGCCGGGCGACGGCGATCGCGGCCGGGCGCCAGGGGGCGAAGGTGGTGCTCGCCGGGCGCGGCGCGGACGCGCTGGAGGCGGCGGGGGTTGAGGTCGAGACCGCCGGTGGCCAGGCGCTGACGGTGCCGACCGATGTCGCGGCCGCCGACCAGGTCGCCGAGCTCGGGCGGCGGGCCGTGGCGCGGTTCGGGCGGATCGACACCTGGGTCAACAACGCCGCCGTGACCGCCTACGGCACCTTCGCCGACAGCCCGCCCGACGAGTTCCGGCGGGTGGTCGAGGTCAACCTGGTCGGCACCGCGAACGGGACGCGGGTGGCCCTCGACCATCTCCGCGCCGAGGGCGGCACGATCGTGAACGTCGCGTCGGGGTTGGGCGAGCGGGCGGTCCCACTGCAGGCGGCCTACTGCGCGTCGAAGTTCGGGGTCCGCGGGTTCAGCGAGTCGGTGCGGGTCGAGCTCGAGCACGACAGTGTGCCGGTGCGCCTGTCGGTGATCAAGCCGGCGTCGATGGACACGCCGCTGTTCCGGCACGCCCGGACGCGGATGGGCGTCGAGCCGCGGCCCGTCCCGCCGGTCTACGACCCCGAGCTGGTCGCCGAGGCGATCCTCTACGCCGCGACCCACCCGGTCCGCGAGCTCGCGGTCGGCGGCGCGTCGGCGGGGCTGCGGTGGTTCCAGCAGCTCTCGCCCCGCCTGCTCGACGCGCAGCTGCGGGTCGCGGGCTTCCGGGCCCAGCAGGAGGTCGACCACCCCAAGGGACCGGAGGCGGGCGACAACCTCGAGGCGGCCAGCGCGGGCCCGGGCGCCGTCCGCGGCGGCTATGGCGGCCGCCGGTTCAGCCTCGGTTCCTGGCTGGGGATGCACCCGGCCGCGCGGCGGGGGGCGGCGACCGGCGCGGCGGCGGTGGCCGGCCTGATCTTGGCGCGCTCGCGCCGGTAGCGTGCGCCGGCCGCTCCCCCAGCGGGGCCATGGGGCGAGGCGGTCGGGCGTCGCGACGCGCGGGACGCCCGGGTCCGCCGTCGGGGCCCGAGGACTGGCACGACGGTTGCATGTCCCCAGGGTGTTTCCCGTTGGCCCCGCGCCGACGGGGCGAGATTAGCGGCCACGCTGGCCGCACCACGCGAGGAGGCGACGATGGACCGCACGCCACGCGATGCCGACGGCAACGTGATCCGTGAGGGGAACCTGACGATCGAAGAGAACACCTCTGGCCCTGACCTGATCGAGTACGGGGGCAGCACCGGCGCCAGCGGCACGACCACGGGCGGCACGGCCAGCGGCACGAGCAGCGGCACGAGCAGCAGCACGAGCAGCAGCACGACCACGAGCGGCATCAGCACCGGCGGCGTGACGACGGATGTCGGCACCTCCGGGGTGAGCAGCGAGCCGCTCGAGGTGCCGGTCTCCGACGGCCCGTCCACCATGCAGGCGGGGTCGTCCCTCCTCGGCGGCGTGTCGACGACCGAGACCGAGACGACCGTCGTCGAAGACACGTCGGCGGGCGAGGTGGTTGCCGAGGGCAGGCCGGTCGAAGGCGCCCTGGCCGGGCGGATCGACTTCGTGCGCGAGAACATGCAGGTCGTCGACGCGGCCGGCGACGAGCTCGGCAAGGTCTCCTACGTGAAGATGGGCGACCCGCAGGCCATCACCACTCAGGGCGAGGAGATGGGCGGCGACGCCGGCCTGTTCAGCGGCGGCCTGTTCGGCGGGGGCGGCGACAACGAGCCGGATGTGGCGGAGCCGTTCCGCAGCGAACTGCTCCGCGAGGGGTTCGTGAAGGTCGGCGGCGGGGGCTTCTTCGGCAAGGACCGCTACATCCGGCCGAGCCTGATCGCCGACGTCTCGGGCGACATGGTACGGCTGAACGTCACGAAGGACCGGATCATCGAGGACACCGACTAGGCCCGACGAATCTGCCTGGAGTGCGCCGCGGGGCGGGCCGATTCGGCCCGCCCCGCGGCGCGTCCGCGTTCGTAGAGGCAGGCACGTCCGTCACCGATGGGTGACGAGACGGTGGGGCAGGCCGACCGGCTCATCGCCGGGTGGCCGTCCCGTGGGCGCATCTGTCCGTCGGCGCAACCGGTCCGGATGGTCGTCGGCCCGTGCCGATCGCCGGGCGTCATCGGGGCCATGGTGGTCCGGGGTCAGCCCGCGCGTTTAGGCCAGGGCCAGTCGCGTGAGGTGCCAAACCGAACATGGACCGGGTATCACGGGGCCCACCGGAACCCGTTCGTCCGGTGGTGGTATGAGGGCGTTCCGGCGGCCGGGCCTGCCCGGGACAAGCGCCGGGAGCGAAGGCCCAGGCACCGAGCCTGTCGCAGCCGGCCGCGCATCGGCCAGGCGAAACCCAGGCGATCACCCGACGCCCGTACTCCTCCTGATGCCTCGATGGACACCGGCGTCGTCGGACCGGTTCCCGTCGCCGGGTATCCGCCTCGCGCCCGTCCGATACGCGTCAGGTCTTCGGGAGAGAGTGGGCGACCCCGGTGACGCTCGCCTGGCCGGGCAGGGGCCGGCCGACGCGGGGTGAGCGCACCCGGTCGGCGCGGCGTCACGCGCCGCGGGCGGTCGCCCGGACGCCGCGCGCGGGGAGGTGGACGCCGGTGACGAGGCCGATGCCGACGAGGATCGTGGCGAGCGCGAGGAGGGTGGACGGACCGACCGACTCGTCGAGGAAGAGCGCCCCCCAGAGGACGCCGAAGCCGGGCACGAGGTAGGTCACGCTGACCGTGCGGGTGCCGCCGACGCGAGCGATCAGGCGGAAGTAGAGCAGGTAGGCGAGCGCCGTCGAGGGCAGGGCGAGCCCGAGGGTCGCCAGCACGACGCGCGCGGAGGGACGGCCGACCGGGAGGTCGGCCGCCACCATCGGCAGCAGCACCAGCGCCGCGCCCACCTGCTGGCCGATCGCCAGCGTCAGCGTCGGGATGCCGCGGAAGGCGCGGGCGGCGTAGAGGCCGCCGACGGCGTAGCAGGCCGCGCCGAGGACCGCCATGACCACGGCGCCGAGGACCGCCGGGGTGACGGCGATCGGGCTCCAGCCGAGGAGGCCGACGACCCCCGCCAGGCCCAGGGCCAGACCGGCGGCCTTGCGGGGGGTGATCGGCTCGCCGCCCCAGGATGCGGCGACCAGCGCGGCGACGAGCGGGGTGGTGGCGTTGAGGATCGAGGCGAGCGAGGCCGGGAGGTGGACCGTCGCGGCGGCGATCAGCGCGAAGGGCAGGGCGGAGTTGATCGCGCCGAGGGCGAGAAAGGAGCGCCAGCGGGCGCGGAACGCCGGCCGGGCCCCGGTGGCGAGGGCAACGAGGAGCAGCGTGACCGCCGCGAGGAGGGTGCGGACCTCGGAGAGGGCGAACGGCCCGAGGACGGGCGCGGCCACGCGGATGAAGAGGAACGAGGCGCCCCAGAGCGCGCCGAGCGCCACCAGGGTCACGAGGTCGACCGGCCGCACGCGTCCTCCCGTCGATCGTCGCCGCGTCACCCAGCCGGCGGCGGCGAGGCGTCGGGGGTGTCGGTGTCGACGGTCACCCTAGGGCGCGCACGCTCCGCCGACAAGGACGGCGGCGGTGACTCGATCGCCGGTGTCCGGCCGCGACGGGTCCCGTGCCCCGACGCCGGGCACCCGGGAGAAGAACAGGGCACCCGGCGAGGTTGTGAGACGGAACGCTCGGTGCGCGATGGCCCGCGCCGATCCGGCAAGCGCAGGGGGCGCGGCCACCCTCGGGATCGGCGGCGGCGATGGGGCGACGCTCCCCCCAGGCGGATTCCGCGCTCGGTGACACATTGAGCGACGCGCGCCGCAAGGGCCGTGGCGAGGCCACTATGGCCAGCAGCGGGTCGCGGGCAGATCCTGGCCCGGTCGAGAAACCCGACGGTCGGTGGGCGTCTGTCCGCGACGCCGCGACCGGCGGCGCGGGGTGTCGTACGGGATATGGGTGATCGCCGGGGGCTCCGGCGGCGGTTCCGCGGCCGGCTCGGGCCGGCTCCGCGCCTGATCCCCTGACCTCGGTGCCCGCCCCGAACGGGAGAAGCCGCCGGCGCGCTCCCGGACCACCACCGACCAGACGGATCCCGTCTCAGGCGACGATCGGGCGGGAGACGAGGCCCTCGGCGAAGGCGTAGAGCACGGCCTGGGTGCGGTCCCGAACACCGATCTTCTGGAAGAGGGTGGAGAGGTTGTTCTTGACGGTGCTCTCGGCGAGGGTCAGCTCGGTGGCGATCTGACGGTTGCTGTAGCCGGTGGCGAGCAGGCGCAGCAGGGCCACGTCGCGCGGCCCGAGCGGGCCCTGCTCGGCGTCGCCGGGGCGGCGGGTCAGCATCCGGTGGTACTCGCGCAGCAGCACCGGGGCGAGGGACGGGTCGATCGCCTGGTCACCTGAGGCGGCGAGCCGGACGGCGCGGAGCACGTCGTCGGAGCGGGCGTGCTTGAGGAGGTAACCTCGGGCGCCGGCGCGGACGGCCGCGATGGCGTAGTCGTCGTCCCAGAACATGGTCAGGACGAGGACGCCGACCTCGGGGTGGGCCCCGGTGATGGCCTCGGTGGCGCGGATGCCGTCGAGGACCGGCATGGTGACGTCCATCAGGACGACGGCCGGCCGGAGCTCGCCCGCGAGACGGGCGGCCTCCGCCCCGTCCGCCGCCTCGCCGACGACGACGACCTCGCCGCCGCCTTCGAGCAGCCGGCGCAGTCCCTCCCGGAACAGGGCGTGGTCGTCGGCGAGCAGCACCCGCAGTGGCGCCGTCGGCGACGGTGCGGGCGACGATCGGCCGAGGGGAAGCGGACGGTCGGGCACGGTGGTCACGGGCCGGGTCGGGATCCGCCGAGCGGTCATGGTCGAAGCTCCTCTCCTAGGCGACGCGCGGCTGCCGATGCCGGCCGCCGGGCACGCGCCGGCGGAGCCTCGGTCCCGGCGGGGAGGAGGGCGGGCGGCGACGGCGCGGGGGCCGTTCGGTCTTCGGCTGGGGGCCTGCGTGGATCGTACCGGCCACCGCGCCGAGGGGGCGGCTCGGCCCTGGTCCGATGGTCCCGATCCGCCCCGTCGGCTCCAATCGCGACCGAAGGAGCCCACGTCGCGTGGTCACCCACCGGGCGACCGAGCCGCCTGTAGCCGGAATGCGGGAGGAGCCGCCCGATGTGCGCGCGGGATCGGGCACGGCGGCGGCTATACTCGGGCGGCGATCCGGGTGGCGGTCGTGCCCGGCGGGTCGCCGGGCCGGTGAGTCGGACGACGATGGCCCGGGCGTGGCGGGGTTCGAGTCGGCCCGTCGCCAATACGGAATCGCCCCAGGAGCCCATGGCCGAACTCGCGTTGACCTTCCTCGGGACGGGGACCTCGAACGGGATCCCGGTCATCGGCTGCGACTGCGCGGTCTGCCGGTCGACCGACCCCCGGGACAAGCGGTCGCGCTGCTCGGTGGTGATCCGCGACGGCGCCAACGGGCAGACCTACCTGATCGACACGGCCACCGAGCTGCGGTCGCAGGCGCTGGCGACCGGGCTCCGCCACGTCGACGCGGTGCTGATGACCCACGCCCACGCCGACCACACCGGCGGCTTCGACGACCTGCGCCGCTTCAACGAAGTCCAGCGTCGGCACCTGCCCGTCTACGCCAACCCGGGCACGGCGGCGACGCTGCGGGAGCGCTTCGCCTACACGTTCACCGACGCGTTCACCTTCTACGGCGGCAAGCCCGACCTGACGCTGCACGAGGTCGACGAACCATTCGACCTCTTCGGCCGCGAGGTCGTCCCGATCCCGGTCTTCCACGGCCGGCTGCCGATCCTCGGCTACCGGTTCGGCGGTCTCGCCTACGTGACCGACGCCAAGGCGGTCCCCGACTCGTCCCGCGATCTGCTGCGGGGACTCGACGTGCTGGTGCTGAACGCCCTCCGCGAGCAGCCGCACCCGACGCACCTCAGCCTGGCCGAGGCGGCCGCGCTGATCGACGAGCTGCGCCCGCGGGCGGCGTACCTGACGCACCTCAGCCACGAGCTCTCCCACGCCGCGGCCAGCGCCCGCCTCCCCGAGGGCATCGCGGTGGCCTACGACGGCCTGACCGTCACGGCCGAGGGCTGATCCGGGATCCGGATGATCGTCGCGGCTTCGGGCGGCGGAGCCGCGGCCGGCCTGAGCCGGCTCCGTGCCCGGGCATCCGACCTCGGCGCTCGGCCCCGAGTGGACCCGACCACCGGCCCCGTGCCCCCGAATCCCACGACCCACCAGCCGCGTTCCGTCTCATACCGGATCCGGGTGTTCGCCGGCGCTTCGCCCGGCGGGGTCGCAGCCGGCTTCGTCTCTGAGCTTGGGGCCTGCCCGGGGCGGGCCGGCCATCCCGGCACCGCCGATGTCACCACTGATCGGCCGGGTCCGGCAGAAGCGGGACCCCGTACGGCGCGCCGGTTTGTCGGCCGGGGGCGGGGCGAGCCGTGGGGCGGGGCACGCCTGCCTCTCGGCAATGGTCCGCATCCCAGCGGTGAGCGTGCGTTCCCGCCGGGAACCACCCGGCGGCGACCACTCGCCGGCGACCATGGGGGCGTCCGTGCCGACGGCTGGCCCGCCCGGACGCCGCGCCGGCGGTCGCCGCGCGACCTTCCGACGGGCACGAGCGGGGCCGGGTCGGGCTCACGGGCTCGTCGCCCGGCGGCAGAGCGGGCCCGCCGTCGGGACGATGATCCTCACTCGTCGCGGCGACTCGGGGTCTGGGTGCCTCGCGGGGCCGGGTCGCGCAGCGGACGGAACTCGCGGGTCAGG
>CADCWG010000018.1 GCA_902806335.1 uncultured Thermomicrobiales bacterium
AGGGACTCGCCGAGGCGGCGGGCGGACTCGAAGGCCCCCGGCGTCGCCAGGAGCGACGCCGCCGTCGGCGCCGTCGGCGCGGTCGGCGCGGGTCGGCGCGGATCGGCGCGGGTCGCGGGGGCCGGCGCGGGTCGGCCGCGGGAATCGTGCCCGGTTGGCACCCGTCGCCCACCCCAGTCTACGACCCGGCGGCCCCCGGCGGACGGCTGGGGTCGGCCTCGTCCGGGGCAGACGTGGCGACGACGACCGAGGAAGACGACCGGAAAAAAGGGGCGAGGGGCCGCGGGGTGGACGGATGGGTCCACGGCGCGGCCCCTCGCGGGGGGATGGGTCGCGGCCGTGGCTGGCGGCGCACGACCCGCCGACGCGACGGACGTGCCGGCTGGGGCGCGTCCGGGGCCCGCCGGCCTCGCGGTCGGCGGCGGCGGGGCCGGTCGGTATCCGGGATGGCGGGTCGTCGGTCGGTTGGGGCGAGCCGGCGCCCGGGAAACCCGGGCCCGCGTCCGGCGGGGGCCGGTCGCGGGGGGCGGGGACCATTGACGTGCCGCGGAGGGAGGGGGAAACCGCGCCGCGCCAACGTTCCTCGCTGATGCCAAGGATACTGACTTCTAGTCACCGCCTACCGGCCCAAAGGGATACCCCAAAGGGTCCATTCGCACCGACTGTTAGTGCCACTTGCCCACCGTCGCGGCGCCGGACGGCAGCGGCGCTGCCCTCGTGGCGCCAACCCCGGTCGGCTCCGCGTCCCGTCGGCCCCCGGGCGCGGCCCGGCGGACCGCTAGATGAGGCCCCGGCGGATGGCCTCGGCGACGGCGTGGGCGCGGTCGACGGCGCCTAGCTTAGCGAAGATCCCCTGGAGGCGCTTCTTGACCGCGATCTCGCTGCGCCCGGTGGCCAGCCCGATCTCCCGGTTGGTCGCGCCCTTGCTGGCCCGGCGCAGGATCTCCCGCTCGTCTTCGGAGAGGTCGGCCTCGCGCCGGGTCTGCTCCCGCGCCAGGCCGCCGAACTCGGTCAGCACCCCGTCGAGCAGCTCAGGGCTGAGCTGGCGCCGCCCCCGGGCCGCGGCGCGGATGGAGGTCAGGAGCTGGTCCGGCCCGGTGCTCTTGAGCAGGTAGCCGTCGGCGCCGGCTTCGAGCGCCTGGCGGACGTAGGCCTGGTCGCCGTAGGAGGTGAGGATGATCACCGCGGCCGGCGAGTCGAGCTCGCGCAGCCGGCGCGTGGCCTGGACGCCGCTCGCGCCGGGCATCCGGAGGTCGAGCAGGATCACGTCGGGCCGCAGCTTGCGCGCCTGCTCGATCGCCTCCGCGGCGTCGTGGGCCTCCCCGGTGACGTCGATGTCGCCCGCCGCCGTGAGCAGCTTGCGGAGCCCCTCGATCACCACCGGGTGGTCGTCGACCAGCAGGACCGAGATCACCGGCGGCCGCCGACGGGGCCGACCCGCAGCCGGCCGGGCGGCGACCCGGCGCGCGGCGCGGCGGCCGGCGCCTCAGGGCGGGCGATCTCCGAGCCGGTGATCGCCGCCGGCCGCGCCGGCTCCCCATCGTCGAGGGGCACGATGGCCGGGAAGCTGGGGTCGGTGTAGGGCACGCTGAGCGGACGCTCGAGAACGACGGCGGTCCCAAGGCCGGCGGCCGAGACGATCTCCAGCGTCGCCCCGATGGCTGCGGCCCGCTCGCGCATGCTCAGCAGCCCGAGCGAGGTCGGGCGCATCGCCCGTTCGGGGTTGAAGCCCGCCCCGTTGTCGCGGATCGTCACCCGCAGCCGGTCGCCGGGCGTCTCGAAGGAGACGACCGCCTCGTCGGCGCCGGCGTGGCGGACGATGTTGTGGAGCGCCTCCTGGACGATCCGGTAGACGCCGATCCGGACCTCGGGCGACAGCGGCGGCGGCTCGTCGGCCGCCTCGACCCGGATCGTGAGGCCGGCGGGCTGGAGGCCACCGATGTAGCGCTCGATGGCGGCGACGACGCCGAGGTCGTCGAGGTCGGGCGGACGGAGCGCG
The DNA here is from genome assembly GCA_902806335.1 of uncultured Thermomicrobiales bacterium. Taxonomy (GTDB): domain Bacteria; phylum Chloroflexota; class Chloroflexia; order Thermomicrobiales; family UBA6265; genus CADCWG01. The sequence goes on from CADCWG010000018.1 coordinate 2,000, forward strand.
AAGACCACGCCGTGGAGCTCGTCGGAGGCGCGGGCGAGCAGGTCGCCGACGGCGGCCAGCCCGGCGTCGCGCTCGCGGGCCAGCGCGGAGCCGTCGCCGCCCGAGCCGTTGCCGCCGGAGCCGTTGCCGCTGGTGAGGGCCAGCGCCCGCGCGTGGTAGAGGGCCCCGGTGATCAGGGGGGAGACGGCGTCGTGGATCTCGCCGGCGATCCGACGGCGCTCGTCCTCCTGGAGGCGGACGGTGCGCCGGTTGAGCTCGCGCAGCTCGACGGCCTGGCGCTCGCGGGCGCCGCGGGCGGTCTTGAGGTCCTCGACCTGGGTCGCCAGGCGCCCCGCCATCTCCCGGAAGGCGAGCGCGAGGCCGTGGACCTCGCTGCCGCCGGAGATGTCGTCGACGGCCGGGTCGGCCCGGGGGGTGAAGTCGCCCCGCGCCAGCGCCGCGGCCTGGTCGGTCAGCCGCCGCAGCGGGCGGGCGGTCCGCTCGCCGAGGAACAGCGTCAGCGCCAGCGTCGCGAGCACCGCCCCGACCAGGGCCGCGATGCCGAGCCGGAGGAGCTGCCGGTTCGGGCCGTAGGTGGTCGGCGAGGGATTGCTGACGAGCACATTCCAGTCGACCCCGGGGAAGACGACCGGGGTGACGACCCCCAGCCGCCCCGAGCCGGTCGTGTCGTCGTAGGAGAACGCGCGGCTGACCCGCGCCGGGTCGTACTGCCCGCGCAGCCGCTCCGCCTCCTGGTCGGGGGCGCTGGTGGCGACCACCCCGATGCTGTCGACGACCACGACGGTGGTGTCGGCCGACTCCGCGACCGACGGCAGCGCCTCCTTCAGCCGCTCGACCGAGATCATCGCCGCCATCGCGCCGATCGGCTTGCCGTCGGCGTCGACCGGGGCGGTCTCGGTCGGGACGCCCGCGTCGTCGGCCTCGCCGAGCGCCGGCAGCACGGGGACGGCGAGGACCACCACCGCCCCGCCCTCGGTCTCCGGCATGACCAGGCGGCCCGAGACGCCGGTCTCACCGGGCCCGAGGGCCCGGTCGATGGCGCCGCTGGCCTGGTCCCGGAGCAGGGCCGGGTCCATCCCCGCGTGGTCGAGGACGCTCCCATCGGTGCCGACCAGGAACATCCCCTTGAGGCCCGGCCGGAACGCCAGCGCATGCGCGAGCACGCTGGCATCCTGGTTCGCCTGGACGGGCGCGCCGTTCCGGCTCTCGCCGGCCATGGCCTGGACGGAGCTCGCGCCGGCGATCTGCTCGAGGACGGCCTGGTTCTCCTCCAGCGTCTTGGCGATCCCGGTGGCGACGACCCCGCTGACCACGGTCTCGGTATCGATGAGCTGCTCGCGGTTGTGCTCCAGGCTCTGGTAGAGCACGTAGACGGAGACCCCGAGCAGGGGCAAGAGGCAGGCGGTGGCGGCGAGCACGAAGCGCGTGCGCAGCGACCAGCGCCGGGTCACGCCGACACCTCGGACCGATTCGGGAGGGAGTCCAGCCGGACGGGCACCACCGCCCAGGCGACGGCGGTCTCGCCCGTGCCGAGCCGCCGACCGGTTCCGCGGGGGAGAGGCACGGCGGGGCGTGCCGAGATGTCAACCATAGCAACCCAGTCTCAGGCCGAAGCCAGGGGCCCCGCCTATACGATCGCGCCGCGATCGGTATCCGTCCGCGCCTCGCCGACCGGGCCGCGGGGTCGGCTCCGAGGCGCCGGCCGCGCCGTGTCGCCGCGGGGGCCGCGTGCGTCGAGGGCGGTCCCCCGCCGACCGGTGATGGGCTGTCGCCCGCGCGGGGCGATCATGTTGGCGAGCGAGAGAACGTTGTGACCCCAATGGTACGCGCCGACGGTCGTCCACGTCGGCCCGACGCCGGGCGGGCTCCCCCGCGACCGGTCGCCGCCGTTACCGGACGCCGCCCGGAGCGTCACCGCCCGGAGCGTCACCGCCCGGAGCGTCACCGCCCGGAGTCGCCGTCGCCGTCGCCGTTGCCGTCCAGGAACAGCTCGACCACCGGCACGAGCACGTCCGGCCGCTGGACCGGCAGTTCCAGCGTCAGCGTGTCGCGGGACGCCGCCGAGACCGTGTCGGAGAGCGGCCGCGAGGGATGGAGCGCGGGAGGCTGCCGCTTGACCTCGGACGCGTCGTGGAGGAACTGGGCGTAGGCGACCTTGCCGGCGAGGCCGTCGAGGTGGACGTGGCGGAACGGCCAGGCGAAGAGGTGGAGGTAGAGGCGGTCGCCGCGGCGGGTGTAGCGGCAGTCGGGCGGCGGGGTGGCCTCGCTCGCCGTCGCGCCGTAGAGCGCGCGGCCGTGGAGGTCGGTCCACTCCCCGATCGCCGCCAGGGTCGCGCGGGCCCGGGGGTCGAACGCGCCGCGGCCGGTCGGCCCGACGTTGAGCAGCAGGTTGCCGCCCTTGCTGACCGAGTCGACCAGCAGCCGGACGAGCTGCTCGGGCGACTTCCAGTCGAGGTTGTCGCGGTCGTAGCCCCAGCTCCCGTTGAGGGTCTGGCAGGCCTCCCAGACCACCGGCGCGCCGCCGACGGTGACCCAGCCGCGGGGCTGCTCCTGCTCCGGGGTCACGAAGTCGGCGCTCCCGGGCAGGTCGAGCCGGTCGTTGACAAGGATCCCCGGCTGGAGCTCACGGACGGTCGCCAGCAGCTCCGCCGACCGCCACGCGTCGCGCCCCTTGCCGCCCCAGACGAGGTCGGGATAGGAGAAGTCGAACCAGATGATGTCGATCGGGCCGTAGCCGGTGAGCAGCTCGCGGACCTGGCCGTGGAGGTAGTCGACGTACCGACCCAGGTCGCGGCCCGCGTTCGCGGCCCGGGCGCCCTCGTCGTCGCGCTGGGGGTGGAGGCCGTCGACGGGGAAGTCGGGGTGGTGCCAGTCGATCAGGGAGTGGTAGAAGCCGACCCGCAGCCCCTCGGCGCGGCAGGCGTCGACGAAGGGCCGCAGCAGGTCGCGGCCGGCGGGGGTGTTCGGGGCCTTGTAGTCGGTGAGGGCCGAGTCCCAGAGGCAGAACCCCTCGTGGTGCTTGGTGGTGATCACGGCGTACCGCATCCCGGCCGCCCGGGCGTCGCGGGCCCAGGCGACGGGGTCGTAGCGGTCGGGCTCGAAGCGGGCGAAGTAGGGGTGGTAGGCGGCGTCGGTGAGCCGCTCCCGCTGCTTGACCCACTCGTGGCGAGCCGGCAGGGCGTAGAGGCCCCAGTGGACGAAGAGGCCGAAGCGGGCCTCGACGAACCAGGCGGTGTCGCCGGCGGTCGGCGCGGGTCGCGGGATCACTGGACCACCCCCTTCGCCCCTCCGGCGGGGCCCGAACGTGCGGCCGCGAGCGGGCGCCGATTCTCGCACCGCCCGCAACACCCCGCGCCTCGTTCTCGCGATGACCAGGGTCGGTCGGGCGGCCCGCGGGGACAGCCGTAACACCGAATCCGGCTGATCAGCGGTGGTCCCGGGGGTGCCGGCCCGCCCGGGGCCGAGCCCCGCAATCAGAGGCTCGAGGACAAAGCCGGCTGAACCCGGCCGCGAGTCGGCTGGTCGAAGCCCACGCGATCACCCGGATCCCGCATAAGGGCCAAGGTGCGGTGCACCGTGCCGTATGGGGACGAGGCCGCCTTCGGTCGCCGAGCGAGGACGGGCGGGGGAGGAGGTCCTTCCGGCCTGGCGCCCGCCCGACCCCTGGCGGCACGGTCGGGCGGCGAGCGTTGCCGGCGTCGACCGGCTGGTCGCCAACGGGCGCCTCCCCCCGATCTCGCGACACGACGCGGGGGCCGGCCGGGGAGATCCCCGGCCGGCCCCCGCGCGTCGCCGACAGTCCGGTATCCGGCGCGCCTACCCCGCCCGCTCGACGTCGAGGGTCAGCGGGGACGAGAACTGGCCGGGCCACTCGCCGTCGGACGCGGCCGTCGCGTAGCCGGTGACCTCCGGCTTGACGAGGAAGACGGCCGCCTGGTTCGAGACGAAGACGGCCGGGACGCCGTCGAGCAGCAGCCGGTGGGCCTCCTCGTCGAGGGGGAGCCGCGCCTCGGGGTCGAGCTCCCCGTCGCCGGCCGGGGTCTCGCCGGCCCCGGCGCGGCGGCGTCGACGGGGATGGGTCGCTCTGTGCTGCGCTGGGAGGGCGGGCCCGCCAGGGCACGGGCACGGCCCGATGATCACGAGGACAGGGCACGGGGAGTCGGGTCGCGGGGGCGCTCCCGTCGCGTCGTCGTCCGCAGCGGACGGACAAGCCGCGAGATCGCCCGGTCTACGCTGGGTTTCCTGCTCCCGGGCCCGGTCCATTGCCGGTGCCAGGGCCGAGACGGCGACGGGTTCGTCGCCGGGTCGCCGGGCCGGGGAGCGTCACCTCCCCGCGGGGGACGGTCGTGACACCGGCGACCCATCCGCGCGGCCGTGGGCGGCGATGCCGACCGGGGCGCCGGCCGCGCACAGTTACCTCTGGGCTGGCCGCCGGGCCGGGAGCTACAGCGATCCGACCAGCACCAGGACCATCAGCAGCAATCCCGCGGCGATCGCGGTCCACGTCCGCCATTTCATGGCATCTACCTCCCACCTGCTCGGTGTCGCGCCGGCGCTCGGCTCGCCCTGGCCACGACGAGGCGCCCCGACGCGACCGGCACGGACCGCCACCGTTGGCGGGGAGACCGGCCGGTCACTATGATCCCGCGACCCATTTGTGCAGACATCCCTCAAACGACGTAGTTCTGGCGACACATCGTGGCGTGGCGCACCGCGGCCCCTCCCTGGCTCGGGGTGTCGTCCAGGGGAACCCGCATCTGGTCGCCACGCCCGGCGCGGACGGGTCCGCCGCTGCCGCGGACTCACGAGCTGCTGGGCGTGGCTCGGGGCGGACCGTCGGCGCGGCCTGGCGACCGGACATCTGCCGGACGACGTAGTCGCCTCGGCGAGGGAGGCGGGGACCGGCGCGAGGACGGCGGTCCGGAGCCGAGGCGACCGCCCGGACCGGAGCCGGCTCAGACCAGGCCGGACCGGCTCAGACCAGGCCGTGCCGGACGGCCCAGGCGGCAACGGCGGCGCGGGTGTCGAGGTCGAGCTTGGCGAGGATGTGCTCGACGTGGGTCCGCACCGTCCCGGCGCTGATGAACAGCGCCTCGGCGATCTCCCGGTTGGACCGCCCGTCGGCCAGGAGGCGGACCACCTCCACCTCGCGGCGGGTCAGCCCGCTCGGCTCGACGGGGGTAGGCGTCCCCGAGACCGGCGGCGCCGCCGCCGCTGCCGGCGCCGCTGCCGGCGCCTCCTCCGGCGCGCTCGGGGCCGGCGTCTCGGCCAGCGCGAAGGCGACGGCGTCGTCGACCGTGGACGCCCACCCTTCCGCCCACGCGGCGTCGAAGGCGTCGTCGCCGAGCTGTTCGCGGAGGAGTACTTTGACGGGGGTGGCCTTGTCCCGCTCGGCCGGCGGGAAGGGGATGCCCATCGCCGCGCGGAGCCCCGCCGCCGCCCCGTGGAGCCGGGCGGCCCGCGGCAGCCGGCCCTCGGCGCGGGCCACCTCCGCCATGCCCCGGAGGCAGTCGGCGAGCCCCCGCTTGTTCCCGTGCGCGCGGCACAGGTCCAGGCTCTCGCGGTAGAGCCCGTCCGCCCGCGACGTCTCGCCGCGCGCCAGGACCGCGTCGCCCAGACCACACAGGGCGAAGGCCGTCCCCCACCAGTCGCCCAGGGCCCGCCACCGCGGCACGGTCTCCGCGAAGAGCGCCACCGCCCGCTCGGCGTCGCCCGCGCGCCGCTCCATGTTGGCGAGGTTGGAGAGCGCCACGGCGACGCCGCGATCGTCGCCCTGGTCCCTGGAGGCGGCGACCGCCTCCAGGTAGGACGCCCGCGCCCGCTCGTAGTGGCCCTGGTCGTCCATCAGGACGCCGATGTCGTTGAGCGCCCGGGCGATGGCGGCCTCGTCGCCGAGCCCCCGGTGGAGGGCCAGGGCGGCCGCGTGCCGCTCCACCGCCCGGGCGTAGTCGCCCCCCTGGCGGGCGAGCCGACCGGCCGCGTCGAGGGCCTTGGCGCGGACGGCCGGCGGGGCGTCCGGGGCCGCCGCCAGGGCGCGCTCCAGCCAGTCCCGCCCCTCGACGAGGTGGCCGCGGAGCCACCAGAACCGCCAGAGCGCGCTCGCCAGCCGGAGACCCATCTCGGTCTGCTCGGCCGCGCCGTCCGCCCCGGCCGCCCCGGCCGCCCCGTCCGCGCCGGCTGCCCCGCTCGCCGGCCGCGCCGTCCCCCACTGGAGGGCGGCCCGCAGGTTGTCGTGCTCGACCTCCAGCCGGTCGAGCCACCGCCCCTGGTCCGACCCGGTCAGCGCGGTCTCAGCCTGGTCGGCCAGGCCGAGGAAGTAGACGATGTGTCGCCGCCGCGCCCGGTCCGTCTCACCGGCCGCCGCCAGCTCCCCCTGGGCGTATTCCCGGATGATCTCGAGCAGCGAGAACCGCGTCCCGGTGGCGTGGGACCGCTGGCGGACCAGGCTCCCGTCGACGAGGGCGACCAGGCTGTCGAGGACGTCGCCGGCTCCCCCCTCGCCGGCTCCCCCCTCGCGCTCCCCCTCCCAGCCGCCGGCCACCGCCTCGGCGGCCTCCAGCGTCCAGCCGCCGGCGAAGACGGCCAGGCGGCGGAAGACGGCCCGCTCCTCCGGCCGCAGCAGGTGGTCGCTCCAGGCGATGGCGTCGCGCATCGTGCGGAGGCGGGCGGGCAGGTCGCGCGGGCCGTGGGTGAGCAGGGTCAGGCGGTCGGCGAGCCGGGCCAGCAGCGCCGGGGGCGAGAGCACCTGGCAGCGGGCGGCGGCGAGCTCGATCGCCAGCGGCAGCCCGTCGAGGCGGCGGCAGATCTCGGCCGCGTCCGGAGCCTCGCGCTCGCTGAGGGGAACGCCGCCGCGCGCCGCGCGGGCCCGCTCGAGGAAGAGTCGCCCCGCCCCGGACGCCGCCAGCGCGGCGAGGCCGACGGGCTGCTCGGGGTCGGGCAGCCCCAGCGGGGCGACGGCGAGGTCCTGCTCGCCGCGCAGGTGGAGCCGCTGCCGGCTGGTCGCCAGGACGGCGAGCGTCGGGCAGGCTTCGAGCAGCTGGGCCACCGTGGGGGCGGCGCCGATCAGGTGCTCGAAGTTGTCGAGCACGACGAGCATCTGCCGACCCCGGAGGGCCTGGCGGAGCTGCGTCAGCGGGGCCTCCGGCGCGACCCCGGGGAGGGCCAGCGCCTGGATGACGGTCGGCACCAGGAGGGCCGCCTCGGCGACCGGCGCCAGCGCGACGAAGCGGACGCCGTCGGCGAAGCGGGCGGTCTGCCCGAGCCGGGCCGCGGCCTCCAGCGCGAGCCGGGTCTTGCCGACCCCGCCCGGTCCGGTCAGCGTCATCAGCCGCCCCCCACCGGCGAAGTGGTCCTCGATCGCGGCCAGCTCGGCGTCGCGGCCGATCAGGGGGGTGAGCGGCGTCGGCAGGTACCCGAACTGGTCGTCGGGCGTCACCGCGACGATTGCGACAGTCATTCCCGATCGCCCCTGGTCACGGGTCGACCCACCGGGGGTCGCGCAGCCGTCGTGGGTCGAACAGCGCGGCCGGGTCACCACCCCCGAGGAGGGAAGGACGGCGGCGAACAGCCCTTCGATTTCGACAGTATGCTGCTAGTATCGCCGATAGGGTTGGATTCCGGGCAGTCCCGTCGACGATGCGAGCGGGGGACGGGCGCCGACGGGGCGCCGACGGGACGACCCCGAGTGGTCCCCTGGGTCGTCCCCGGGCGGTCCGAGTGCGTTCCGCGGGTGGCCCCCGGGTGGCGCGAGGAGACGTCGATGAGCGCGACAGACATGACCACCGTCCCCCGCCGCCCGCTGGGCACGACCGGCGAGCAGGTCTCGATCCTGGGCGTCGGTGGCGCCCACATGGGGCAGCCCGAGGAGGCCGAGGGGATCCGGATCGTCCACGCGGCGATCGACGCCGGGATGGACTTCCTCGACAACGCCTGGGAGTACAACGACGGCGTCTCCGAGGAGCGGATGGGCAAGGCGCTCGCCCAGGGCGGCTACCGCCAGCGCGCCTTCCTGATGACCAAGAACTGCGACCACCAGCGGACCGCCGCCGGCTCGCTGGCCAACCTCGAGGAGAGCCTGCGCCGCCTGCGGACCGACTACCTCGACCTGTGGCAGGTCCACGAGGTCGCCTGGGACACCGACCCCGAGCGGATCCTGGCCCCCGGGGGCGCGGCCGAGGCGATGCTCAAGGCCAAGGAGCAGGGCAAGGTCCGCTACATCGGCTTCACCGGCCACAAGGACCCCAACCTCCACCGGGCGCTGCTCTCCCAGGGCTTCCCCTGGGACACCGTCCAGCTGCCGCTCAACGCCCTCGACTACCACTACCGCTCCTTCGAGCGGGAGATCGTGCCGCTCTGCGAGGCGCAGGGCATCGGCGTGATCGGGATGAAGAGCCTCGCCGGCGGCCACCTGCTCAAGAGCGGCGCCGACCTCTCGGCCGAGGAGGCGATCCGCTACTCACTCTCGCTGCCGTGCGCGACGCTGGTCTCGGGGATGGACTCCCTCGCGACGTTCGAGGCCAACCTGGCGATCGCCCGCGCCTTCGTCCCCTACGGCGAGGCCGAGCTGGACGCGATCCGGGCCCGGACCGCCCAGGCCGCCGCCGACGGCCGCTTCGAGCCGTTCAAGACCACCCGCGACTTCGAAGGCGACGTCGGCCGCAAGGCCAACGACTACCCCCTCCAGGCCGCGGACTAGCGACGCCCCGGCGCGGACCGTCCGCCCCCGACCGCGCTCCCTCCGTCGACACGACCTCACGACCGACGCGCCCGCCGCGGCGCGTCGGTCGGCACGCCAGATGCATAGCCATCGGTGCGACGAGGGTGAGACCCGCCGCGGCGAACGGTGACGCTCGGTCCCGGCGGGTCGGCGCGAGGAGGACAGGGCGATGAGCATCGGGCGCTGGGATCCCTTCGGCGACATGGTCAGCCTCCGGGACGCGATGGACCGCCTGCTCAACGACAGCGTCGTCCGCTCCCCGGGGGGCGGCGGCGGCGAGGGCGGGGGGGGCGCGGCGGCCGGGTCGAGCAGCCTCGCGCTCGACGTCCGCGACACCGGCGACGGCTACGTCGTCGCCGCGTCGGTGCCCGGCGTCAACCCCGACGAGGTCGAGATCACCGTGCTCGGCGACACCCTGCGCATCAGCGGCGCGCACCGCGAGCAGTCGACCCAGGGCGACGAGGCGCGCTGGCTGCTCCGGGAACGGCGCGTCGGGGCGTTCGAGCGCACGGTCCGCCTGCCGACCACGGTCGATGCCGAAGGCACCGAGGCCGAGTTCAAGGACGGCGTGCTCACCGTCACCCTGCCAAAGGCCGCGACCGCCCGCGAGCACCGGATCGCCGTCCGCTCCAGCGGCAGCCAGGGCCGGGAGATCGCCGTCGAGGCGGGAACCGGCCAGGGCACGTCCGCCGAGCCCCCCGACGCCGGCGGGTAGTTCTCCGTCCGGCCGGCGTGCGGCGCGGGGCCAATGTCCGGCGGCGGGCGCCGCGGGACCGGGTGCGCCCGGTGGGTCGGCGGGCAGGGCGCCCGTCGCCCACCCGTGCCGCCGACGCGGAGGGGGCGGCCACCGGCCCGGTCCA
>CADCWG010000019.1 GCA_902806335.1 uncultured Thermomicrobiales bacterium
CCACGCCGCGCAGCGCTGCGGCGTGCAGTGGCCGGACTGCTCCTCGGCCGCCCCTTCTTCCTCCTCGGCCGCCCCGTCGTCCTCGGCCGCCGATGCGGCCGCCTCATCCGGGAGCAGCAGCAGGCCGCCGTCGGTCACCCCAGCGGCGCCCAGGTCCACCGGCGCGTAGGGGTCGAACCGGTCGACGTGTGTCCGACCCGCCTGCGGGCCGGGGTGCTGGGCGAAGAAGTTGCCCGCCGGCGGTTGGTCCGCCAGGGTGAGTCCCAGGTTGCCGACGGCGAGCGCTGCCGCCAGCCCCGCCACAAAGAGCGCCTTGCGCGCCGCGGCCGCGATCCGGATGGCCATTGCCGCCTCCTGCTCCGCTCTACTCCGGGAGCCCCGTGCCGATTGGCACGTCCCCAGACTGCCGAAGCGCGGCGGCGGCGGCATCCGGAAAACCACGCGATCCGGCACGCGTCCTCGCAGGGCGGCATAGGAGGAATTACCTAGCCCGATCGCCGCCGGGCGGGTCAGCAGGGGTGACCGGGGGAACGGGCTCGGCGATCCAGAGCCGGCGGGCGGCGAACGCGGCGGTCCAGGACTTCACGCCCAGCTTGGCGAGGATCCGGGTGGCGTGATTGTCGACCGTGCGCGGGCTGATGGAGAGCGCGTCGGCGATCTCCCGGTTGGAGCGCCCCTCGACCGCCAGGCCTACCAGGCCCAGGACGTCGATCTCGCACGGCGTCGGGCCGTGGGGCGACCGCAGCGGGGCCGTGCTTGGGGCAGGGGGAGGCTGCGTCGCCAGTGCCGCGGCGGTCGGCTCGACCGCGGGCAGCGTTCGGCCACCGGGCCACGCCGCCGCGTGGCCCGCCTCGCCGAGTGCCGACCTGGCGCAGCAGGGCGGCGACCGTCGCCACCTCGTGCTCCTGGCCCACCGGCAAGGTCAGCGGGGTCGGCAGGGCGCCGGTCGCATGGGGGGCGGGGCGTCGGGCATGGGACGGCTCGGCGCGGCGGAGATGAGCGGGCGCGGGATAACCCAACCTTCCGGCGGGCTGAGCTTTACGTCAAGTCCAACCCTCGTCCGCCGGCATCCGGCGGAACGACCGCGGTGCATCGGCGCGACGGCCGAGGCAGAGTCTGGACATGGCTGGCGGTGGGCGGACTAGACCGGCGTGGCCGCGGCGGCCTCTCGCATCGCCGCAAGCAGCGCCTCGGGCGGTTGGGCGCCGGAGAAGGCCACGACGCCGTCGATGGCGAAGAGCGGCACGCCGCCCACGCCCTGGCGCCGGGCCCAGGCGGCCTCGGCGAGGACCTCGTCCCGGGCGGCGTCGCCCGCCAGCAGGGCGCGGACGTCGTCCGGGTCGAGCCCGACCGAGCCGGCGACCTCCGCCAGTTGGGCGACGTCGCCGATGTCGCGCCCGTCCTCGAAGTAGGCGCGGTGGATGGCGTCGAGCAGCGGCGCTTGGTGAGTCTCGGGCGTGAGCGCGAGCAGCCGGTGGGCCGCCAGGCTGTTCGGCGCGCGGGTGACGCGGTCGAACCGGAAGGTCAAGTCCGACGCCGCCCCGGCCCGGCGGACGACCTCGAACATCGGCTCCAGGGTGTCGGTGCCCCCCTTCGTGGCGGCCATGTGGGTCCGGAAGTCGCGCCCCTCGGACGGGATCGTCGGGTCGAGGAAGAACGGGTGCCAGTGGACGGTCGGTGCCGGGCCGTCCCACGCCGCCAGCGCGGCGTCGAGGTGCCGCTTCCCAATCCGGCACCACGGGCAAGGCAGGTCGTGGAAGACGTCGATGCGCACGGCAGGCTCCAGGGTGATCGCCGCCCGCCACCGGGCTGTGGGGGCGGCGGGCGGCGGCGAACGGTTCAGGCGAGGGCGATCCGAACGACGACCAGCCCGCGCGCCCGCGCCGCGGCGACCTCGTCGGGGACCGGTCGGCCGTCCGGGCCGAGGTGGACGTCGATGAACCGGGTGTAGCCGGGGTCGAGGCGCAGGATCGTGGCGTAGGCGTCGGCCATCCCGGCCTCGTCGGTGATCGCTTCGGCGGTGCCGGAGCGCTCCTCGCCGCGGACCCGGACCGTCACCGGGGCGCCGCCCAGCAGGTTGCGGTACCACGGGCTCTCGGTGCCAGCGAGGATCGTCCGCTCGTCCGCCCGCACGTAGCTCAGCGGGGTGGTGTACCGCTTCCCCGTGTGGCGCCCGGTGAAGGTCAGCAGGAGGATCTTCTTGCTGACCGCGCCGTGCGCCGGCGAGCGCAGGAGCAGCCGCATGCCGCGGTTGACTTGGCGCATCACTCGAAGTGGAGGCTGGCGACGGCCTCGGGGGGTCGTCGCCACGGGAGCGGCGGGCACCCCCATCGAAGTCTCAAGGTCGGCCATGGGTCCCTGTCCTAGCTCTACCCTGCCATCCGTGCCACGCGCCCGGTCCCGGCCCCGACCGGCTCGGCGGCCGAGGGCGCGGCGGCGCGGTCCCAATCCTGGGCCCGGATCCATCCGTCGAGGCGGGTGCGGGTGACCCCCAGGCGCGCGAGGGACTCGGGCCACTCCTGGGCTCCGACCTGCGCCCGGGGGTTGGCCTCGACCCACCGGTACAGCTTCGCGATCTCCGTGCCGGCCGGCGCCCCGAGCGCGGCATCGAGCCCAGCCGCGAAGGCGTCGATCGGGATCGCCTGGTACCTGACCGGGCGCCCCAGGGCGGCGGTGAACCGCGCCGCCAGGGCCGGGCCGTCGAGCAGTTCCGGCCCACCGACGTCGTAGGCGGCACCGGAGCCAGCCAGGTCGGGCCGCGCCAGGATCGCCACGGTCAGGGCCGCGACGTCCTCGGCGTCGACCCAGGCCCCGGGCACGTGAGCGGGGACCGGGTAGGCGATCACGCCGTCGCGCACGATGCTTGGGGCGGTCCAGGGGCCTGCGAGGTTGCCCATGTAGAACGTGGGTCGCAGGACGGCGTGGGGCACCCCGCTGCCACGGAGATGGGCAACGATGGCCCGCTTGGCCTCGAAGGCGGGCACCCCGGTCGGCTCGGTGGGGACGGGGCTGCTCGTGTTGAGGAGCAGCGCGGCGACCCCGGCGCTCTGGGCGGCGTCGATGGCCGCGATGCCCTGACGCACGGTCGTCGCCGGGTCGTAGCCCTGGGGCAGGTGGAGCGAGACCGCGGCGGCCCCGTCCGTCGCCCGGCGGAGACTCGGCGGGTCGTCGAGGTCGGCGACCACCGCCTCGGCTCCGAGGGCCCGCCATCCCGCGGCCCGCTCGGGGCGGCGGACGAGGACTCGGACCGGTCGCCCGGCCGCGAGCAGCCGCCGCACGACCGGACTGCCCTGGGCGCCGTCCGCGCCGTAGACAAGGATCGGTTGCCCGCTCATCGGGTTGCCATCGCTCATCGAGTTGCCTCCGCTGACCACGGCGCTGCCTCCTCGCCGTCCACCCTGGCGCTCCGACTGGAGCGCCAGGGACCGTGGGATTGACCGTGGTTGTCGAACGGTCCGACGGCGGTGGCCACCGCGCCCTGGGACCAACGCTAGTGGCGTCACTATCCGTTGTAAAGTAGTGACGCCAAGGTGATGCAGTTACCGTGGGGGAACTCTTGGAGTGGGATCGGGGGATGAGATGAGGCCGACGCTACCGCCGCCCGGGCGCTGGCGTCGCCAGGGGCCGGTTCCGGGCGAGCGCGCCCCCGGCGACTGCGCGGTCGAGCGGACGCTGGAGGTCATCGGTCCGCGCTGGACGACGCTGATCCTGCGCGAGCTGCTCGGGGGCACGCGCCGGTTCGGCGAGCTGCGGGCGACGCTGCTCGGGGTGAGCCCCAAGACCCTGACCGAGCGGCTGCGCGACCTGGAGGCGCGGGGTCTGCTGACGCGGACGGTCTACCCGGAGGTGCCGCCGCGGGTCGAGTACGCCCTGACCGAGCGGGGCCGGACCCTTGGCGTGATCATCGAGGCGATGCGTGACTGGGGGGAGCAAGACCGCCGGCACGCGGAGACGGCCGACATCGAGCGCGCCCCACGGTCGGGAGAGGCCTGACCGCGGGGAGCGGAGCGATCGACCCCAGACGAGGCGGGATCGCGGTGGCAGGGCAAGCTCCCCTGCCACCGGCTCGCTGGGACCCCCGCCGATCCCCGGGCCGTCGTGGTGACCGCATCGCGGTCGCACTGCTCGACGGTGGTACCCGCTGGGACTCGGCGGACGAGACGGCCGCGCGTGGCCCAGTGGGCAGCGCGCCGCGGTCCGCGCCGGTTCGCTCCGGTCCGGGTCCTGGCGCTTAATCGGGTGCGGCGAGGCGCCCGTGGTTGAGGCCGGCGTCGTGGAGCTGGCGGGCGCCGATGTTGCGGCTCAGCACCGCCAGCCCGGCGAGGTGCGCCTGGAGCCCGCCGGTGCTGGCGCAGCAGTCGACCAGCACGATCGGCTCGATGCCCAGGTCGAAGACGTCCATCGTCACCTTCAGCACGCACATGTCGGTGTCGATGCCGACGATGGTCAGGCGGTCGGGGCAGTGCTCCCGCAGGTACGACGCGAGTTCCTCGGAGATGCCGGTGTAGCCGGGCTTGGCGAAGGTCGTCTCGTCCCGCGCGAAGGGCAGCACCTCCGGGGCGAGGTCGGTCTCCGGCGGCTCGGCGCAGGCATGCCAGCCGAGGATCCGGCGGTACGGCCCGTCCGGCTCGTTGATGAAGCGGGTGAAGAGGACCGGCTCGAAGGTTCCCCGCCCGATCAGGGTGGCGATCCGCCCGGGGATGTGGGCCGTGTACGGGTTGACGAACCCGTTCTGGACGTCCACCACCAGCAGCGGCCCGCCGTCTCGCCCATCCTCGCCATCACCCGCCGTCCCGCCTCCCATGCCATCACCTCCCGTCAGCCGCGAACGCACGGGTCGCGCCCAGACGATCACGGCCCGGCCACCGGTGGGGCGTCCAGGAGTCATCCCCCGCGCGGTCGCCCGGAGCGACGCGGTGCGACGACCGGGACGACCTCCGGAGGGACCGACTGCTATACTCGCGAGCCAATCGGCCGTCGTCATCGCCATCCGTGCCGGCGGAGGCCTCGGCGCTCCCCCGAGCCGTCCGCGTGGCCGAGCGTGGCAACGGTCTCGGCACCGCGCTGGTCCCCGTCGCCGCCACCCCTACGCCGCGCGATGCCGCGGCCGTCCCTGACCGGATCGTCCCCTTCGGCGACCCGCGAAGCCCCGGCTCCGACCCGGAACCCCGCTTCGGTGGAGGCGCGATGGCCCGACCCGCCCGCCGCCCGGCCCGTTTCCCCGCCGTCGCGCCCCTGGCGTGGCTCGTCGGCGTGCTGCTCCTCGTGCTGGTCGCCCTGCTGGTCGCCCTGGCGGGCACGCGGGTGGCGTCGGCGGCCGACGAGCCGCTGCCCCCGCCCCCGCCGGTCGTGCCCCACGGAAACGCTGGCCCGCTCCCCCTGCCGCCGCCACCCCGCCCGGCGAGCACGCCGTCGCCGATCGACGCCGCCGCCGGGGAGCCGACCGCCGAGAGCGAGCACTTCCGCTTCCGGGTCGCGCCCGGCACCCCGGTCGACGCGGCCGGGCTGCTCGCGGCCTACGGCGGCATCGCCGAAGGCGCCTACGCCGAGCTGACGGCGCTGTTCGGGGTCGCGGCGCCGGACAAGATCGCCGTCCACGCCTACGCCGACCAGGACGCCTTTGTCGCGGCGACCGCGGCGCTCGTGCCTGGTGCACTGGACGAGGTCGGCGCCGCGGTCGACCCCGACCGGGGGATCGTGTTTCTGTCCCTGCCGGTCTTCGTGGCGCGGACCCCGCTCGAGGTGGAGAACGCCGTTCGCCACGCGACGGCGCGGGTGCTCCTCGACGCGGCCACCGGGGGTAACCTGCCGCGCGGCTTCGCGGAGGGGATGGCCCAGTACGTGGAGCGTCCGGTCACCCCACGCCTGGCGCGGATGGCGGCGACGCTCGACACCGTGGTCGCCCGCAACGGGCTCCTCTCCTGGTCGGACCTCAACCGCGACCGGCCCCCCTCCGCCGACACCGAGCTGATCCGCGCCGAGGGCTACGCGATCGCCGCGTTCCTCGTTGACCGCTACGGGCTGCGCGCCTTCAAGGACCTCCTGGCCGGTCTGCGGGCCGAACCGGACTGGCGCCCGGCGATGCGAGCGGCGTACAGTCGCGACCCGGGCGAGATCGAGCGCCAGTGGCGCGAGAACGTGCCGCGCTGGGCGTCCAGCGAATGGAAAGACAACCTCGTCGCCGCCTTCGACATCGGTCCCGCCCGCGACCGGCTGATCCGCGCCGACTACGCCGGCGCGAAGGCCCTCCTCGAGCAGGCCCACCGCCTCTTCACCGACCTCGGCGACGCGGGACGGCTGGCCGAGGTCGACGCGCTGCTGCGCCAGTGCGAGGTTGGCATCGGGGCCGAGGCGTCGATGCTGCAGGCCCAGGAGGCGCTCGAGCGCCACACCTACGATCGGGCCCAGACGCTGGTCGCCCAGGCCGAGGCGCAGTACACCCAGCTGCCGGAATCCCTCCGCCCGGATGACCTGTTGGCCGCCTATGAGGAGCGGGCGAGCGCCGGCCTCCAGGCGGTGACCGACCTCGGCGAGGCCGAGCGTCGGGCGCGGCGGTGGCGGGACTACCCGGAGGCCCGAGCGGCGGCCCTGAGCGCGGGGACGTCGTTCGCCGCGCTCGGCGACGAGGAGATGACGAATCGGGCGCGCACCCTCCTCAACGACCTTGACGACCGCCAGCGACGCCTGGTCCTGATGCTGGGGGCCCTGGCCGCCCTGACCCTGGCCTGGCTGGCGCTCTGGCTGTGGGTCCGGGGGCCGGTCGACCTCGACTGGGGGTAACGCCAGGCGCCGCATGGCGTCGCGGAATGGTCAGAGTCCGAACCCGCCGTGACGACCGCCACGGCGGCCGTTCCAGCCGACCGCCGACCGAATCCGGGACGCCGCCGTAGACCAGAGCGTCGAGGTCGCCGTCCGAGGGACCCCAATGGCCCACCGCCCGCTGCCGCTGCCGCCACGGATGCCCGCCCTCCCGCCGCCGGGCGAGTTGGCGCGGCGCGCCTGGCGGGACGCGTCCCGCCCGCGGCTGCCGGCCCGCGAGGGGTGGTCGCTGCTCCTCTGGCAACTCTTCTGGTCCCCGCTCTGGCTCGGTTCGGACGTGCCCGCGCCCCGGTTCCCGACCCGTGACCGCCGCCCGCCTGTCGCCGTCGGCGCTGCCGGGGAGCAGGTGGTCCGGATGCTGGACGGCCTCGCCCGGCGGCTCTGGATGCTCCGGGCGCTCTCCCTCCTGGTCCGGGCCGCCTGGCTGGGCCCGGCCGTCGGCTGCGTCTGGCTCCTCGTCGAGCTCAACGGCGGGCCCGCCTTCGACGGGGCGTTCCTGCCGCCCTTCACGGCGGTGGCCCTGACCCTGGCGCTCCTGCTGGCGGTGGTCAGCCGGCCCACGCGCGCCCAGGTGGCGCGGATGCTCGACCGGAGCTTCAGTCTCCACGACCGGATGGCGACCGCGGTCGGCAACCTCGGCCGGGCGGTCCCGGCGCCCGGCGAGCCGGCCGCGGTTCCGTACCTGCAGGTCGCCGACGCCGCGAACGTCGTCTCCGACATCCGGCGTCACCCGGCCTTCCGAGTGCGCCCCCCGGTGCGCGAGATCGTGCTCGCGATCGCCTGCGGTCTGCTCTTCACCGCCCTGGCGTTCCTGCGCGGCGTCGGCGGCGACATCCCGGCGGTTGCCGCCGGGGTCGTGCCGGCCTTCGAGCCGGCGGCGGAGCGGATCGCCGCCGAGGAGGCCGCCGCACGGGTGGCCGAGCCGGCCACCCCCGACGAGATCCCGCCGACGACGGCGGAGGTCCAGGCACAGGCCGACCGCTCCAACGAGGCGCAGCGAGACCTCCAGGCCCTCGGCGGCGCGCTCGAGGACCAGGCCGTGACCCGTCCGGCCGGCGAGGCGATCGCCGGCGGCGAGTACGGGGAGGCGGCCAGCGACCTCCAGGAGGTAGCGCCGGACGCCGACCAGCTCTCGCCTGGGGCACGGGATGCGCTCGCCGACGACCTCGACACCGCGGCCGACACGATGTCGCCCGGCAGCGAGAACCTCGCGGCCGCCAGCCGCGCCGCCGCCGACGGCCTGCGCGAGGGCGGCACTGCCGCCGAGGCGGGCGTGGCGTCGCTCGCCGAGGCCGTCGAGGAGACGGGCAACGAGGTCGTCTCCCAGCAGGACCTCGCCGCGGCGATGGAGCGGGCCGAGGCGGCCGAGGCGTCCGGGCAGACCGGGGAAGCCGCCGGCGAGCCGTCGGCCGGCGACGAATCGGGGCAGCCTTCCGACCAGGGCCAGGCCGGCGCCGAGGGCGAGGCCGGAGCGGCCGGCGAAGCGGGGGCGCCGGGTGAAGAAGGCACCGGCGGCGAGGCCCAACCGGGCGAGACCGGCAGCCAGCCCGGCGGCGGCCAGCCGGGCGAAGGCGAGGGACAGCAGCCCGGCCAGGGGCCGGGCGAGGGGGACGAAGGGGCCAGCGGCGAGGGGGAGCAGGGGCAGCCGGGCCCCGGGCAGCCCGGCGCCCCCGGCGAGAGCGGGCAGGCGGGCCAGACACCCGGCGATGGCGGCCAGCCCGGCGAGGGGCAACCCACCGAGGGCCAGCCGACCGACGGCGGCCAGGCGCAGCAGGGCGGGGGCGCCGGCACCGGCGAGGGAGAGCCCAACCCGAACGGGGAGACCGGAGAGGCGCCCCCGGCCGGCTCCGAGGAGCCCGGCAGCGGCGTCCCCGCGGAGCAGCGGGTGACGGAGGCCACGGCGCCCGACGGCGCCGGCGCGGCACCGGAGGGGGAGCCGGGCGAGACGACGGGGCGGATCAGCCTCTCCGGCTCCGGCCGGGAGGGCGTCCAGACGAGCGGCGACAACGGCTCGTCGAGCACCGGCTCCGGCTCCGGCAGCGCCGCCCGCACCGGCAGCGCCACCCAGGGCGAGGTCGGCGAGGCCGGTCCCGATAGCAACCGCGTCCCGACGGACTACCGCGACCTGGTCGAGGACTACTTCACGGAGCCGGAGGATGAGTAGGCGGCGCGTTCGGTCGGCGGCCCGGGCGATGGCCGCCTCCCGGACGATGGCCGCCGCCCTAGGGATGGCTGCCCGGGCCAGCACCGCGGGGACGTTCCGCGCCCAGCCGTCCCGCGCAACCGCGCCCCGAGCGCGTCTCCGCCTCCGCCAGGTGGGACCGACCCGGTGGCCCGACCGGCGGATCCCCGCGGCGGTCGGGCCGGGAACGCCTCGCGTCGCGACGGACCGCAAGGCGGGGAGGGCATGATGCGCCTCCCCTCGGTTCCCGTGGCCGGATTCGACCCCCGGCGGCTGTGGCGCCCGGGCGCTGTCGGGAGCGAGGCCGGCGCCCCGGACGGCGCCGACGGGCCGCTCTTCGACGAGGCGCTGCTCGGGCGGCTGCGGCGGCTGACCCTGCTCTCCCGGGCGTCGCTGGCCGAGGGGCTCGCGGGCGAGCACCGGTCCCGGCGGCGTGGCGCCTCCCCCGAGTTCTCCGACTTCAAGAGCTACAGCCAGGGCGACGACTTCCGGCGGATCGACTGGAGCACCTACGCCCGGCTCGACGGTCTCTTCGTCCGCCTCAGCGAGGTGACGACCGAGTTCGACGTCCATGTCCTGCTCGACGCCAGCAACTCGATGGCCTGGCGGGGCACGGGAGACGTCCCGACGAAGTTCGCGTACGCCCGCCGGGCCGCCGGCGCGCTCGGGTACGTCGCGCTCTGGCATTTCGATCGGCTCACGGTCGCCCCCTTCGGCGCCACCCTGGCGCCCCGATTCGGACCGGCCCAGGGCCGCTCGCACGCGGTGCCGCTGCTGCGCTACCTCGAGCGGCTCCCGCCGCTGGGAGGCACCGACCTGCCCAGCGTCCTCGACGCCTATGCCCATGCCCGCCGGCGGCCCGGGATCCTGCTCCTGGTCTCCGACCTGCTCTCCGGTGAGCCAACCCAGGTGACCCAGGTCCTTCGCGACCTGCGGGGGCGCGGCTGGCAGACGACCGTGGTCCACACGCTCGACCCGGCCGAACTCGAGCCAGGGGGGATGCTGGGAACGGGTGGCGGCCGCGCGTCGCTGGCGGAGCTCGTCGATGTCGAGGGCGGGGAGCGGCTCCGGCTGACCCCCACCGACGGTCTCCTCGATCGGTACCGGGCCGCGGTCGGCGCCTGGCTCGCGGAGACCGAATCCGCCTGCGCCGCCGACGGCGTGGACTACGTGCGGCTGATGACCGACTGGCCCTTCGAGACGATCGTGCTGCGGCTGCTCCACGACCGCGGGGTGGTGGCATGACGCCGGCACGGGCGGCGAGCCTCCGGTCCGACACGATGGGGCGGGTGGCGCTGCGACCACCGGTAGGTGGGGCGCGGCCGGCGCCACGGGGAGGCGGGCGGTGAGCGGGCTCGAGTTGCTGCTGCCGCTCGGGCTGATCGCGCTGCTCGCGGTGCCGGCGGTGGTGCTCCTGCACATGCGCCACACCACCCCGGTGACGCGACCGGTGCCGACGCTGCGCTTCTGGCTCGCCACCGAGCCGGAGCCGGCGGAGCGGGTCCGGCTCCGCCGTCCTCCCCTCTCGGCGCTGCTGCTGCTCCAGATCCTGATCGTGGGCCTGATCGCCCTCGGGCTGACCAGGCCGGCCACCGCCCGCTCGCTGGCCGGGCTCGACCTGCGCACGGAGCCCCAGCACCTGATCGTCCTCCTCGACGGGTCGACCAGCATGGCCGCGACCGACACCGGCGGCGACACCGGCGGCGGCACCCGCTTCGACGCGGCCCGCGAGCGGGTCCTCGCCGAGCTGCGGGGTCTTCGCGAGGGCGACGTGGCGACCGTCCTGGTGCTCGGCACGCGGACCGTCTCGCTGGAGGCAACCGACGCCGGCAGCCTGTCCGCGCTGCGAGGGCGGCTCGCCGGCCTCCCACAGCCCGGTGGCCGCGCCGACCTCTCCGCCGCCCTGACCCTCGCCCGGGACCTGCTGCTTCCCGACCTGGCCGACCGCGTGCTGCTCGCCTCCGACGGGGCGCTGACCGCGGACCCGGGCGTGGTCGCCGCCCTGGGCGCGCCGATCGAGGAGATCCGCGTCGGCGGGGTGGGCACGGGCCTCGCCGTCGCGAACGTGGCGATCACCGACCTCACCGCCCGCGCGACCCCCGGGAACCCGGACCAGCAACAGCTCTACGCCCGCCTCGCCAACTTCTCGGCTGCGCCCGTCCGGGCGCCGGTGGTGCTGACAACCGACGGGATCGAGGCGGCCCGCCGCGACGTCGACCTGCCGCCGGACGGCAGCGCGGTCGAACTCGTCTGGAACCTGCCGGCCGAGGTCGCCCAGGCCGACGTCCGGCTGGAGGTCGCCGACGCGCTCGCCGCCGACGACCGGGCGTCGCTGGTGCTGCGCCAGGAGACCGACCTCGCGCTCGATGTGCTCCTCGTGTCGGACGCCCCGCGGGCGCTGCGGCGGGCCCTGGAGGTTTTGCCGGGAGCCCAGGTCACGGTCGAGGCGTCCGACAGCCCGGTCCTGGCTACCCTCGGCTCCG
>CADCWG010000020.1 GCA_902806335.1 uncultured Thermomicrobiales bacterium
TCTTCCGGCCGAGCGACACCCGCACCACCTGCGCGTGGAAGGGCATCGCGAGTTACTACACGATCGAGGTTGACGGTCGGACCAACGCCGACGCCGCCTGGTACTACCCCGAGCCGAAGGACGCAGCGAAGGGGATCGCCGACCACGTCGCGTTCTGGCGCGGCGTCGAGGTGCAGACGTAGGACCCGGTCCGGCGGGACCGGCCGCGCGGGGTCAGGTGCCCCTGGCTCGTCCCTGGCCCTGGTCGGTAGACGCTGTGTCTCGCTCGTCCCCGAGCCCTGCGGTCCAAGCCAACAGACCGGTTGAGTGCCGCGGGGACAGGTCTGGCGACGCTCCTGGCCGCCTGCGGTGGCCGACTCCGAAGTGGCGAGCAGCCGCCTAGGCGGCCATCGGGCGTAGACGCTGCCGACCACCAGGGCGGCGATCGGAGCGTCCTGCCCGTCGGCATGGCCCGTGCATCGGGGGCGGAGCCGCGCCCGAGGGGCGAGGATGGTGGCTGCGCTGGACCGCGTGGCCACAGGAACCGATCAGGACTGAGGAGGGGGACGCATGGCCGGGTACAGCGTGGACATCGAGCGCGCGACGCTCGAGGGGAACGACTTCCGCCGGGTGCTCTTCACCGGGCCCCAGAGCCAGCTGGTGATCATGACGCTGCAGCCCGGCGAGGAGATCGGGACGGAGCGGCACGAGGGGCACGACCAATTCATCCGCGTCGAGGCCGGCGAGGGCGAGGCGCTCCTCGACGGCGAGCGGCACCCGCTCTCCGACGGGGTGGCCGTGGTCGTCCCGGCGGGGACGGAGCACAACGTCGTCAACACGTCGGCCAGCGAGCCGCTGCGCCTCTACACGATCTACTCGCCCGCTGAGCACCCCGACGGCACGGTCCACCAGACCAAGGCCGAGGCCGACGAGTACGAGCGCAGCCACCACGGGTAGGGCCCGGGTGCCCGGCCGGGTCGGTCGCGTCGCCGCCTGGCACCGGCCCAGTCCCGCTCGCTCCGTCGCATTGTCCTGACGACCGCCGTACCGGTGCCTGGCGGGCAGCGGCACCCGATCAGGTGCCCGGGTCGTCCGGCGAGGCGCCCGTGGGCGGCGGGGACGGGTGCGGGTGGTGCGTTCCCTCGCGTCCTGGTTCCCCGGGCCTCGCCGACGCACCGCGACGGTGCCCGCGCTCGCAACGGGATGCGCGCGTTCTCGCCGCGCCCGACGTCGGTCGGCCTGTCCTTCGGGTCGTGGCCCCGCCTGTCGGAGCGCGGCCTCGGGCGCTCTCCCGGACAGGCTCTCGGTCGGCCTCGCCCGCAGTCAGCGGCGCGCCGACCCTGCCAGACGGGCGGTCTCACGGGTAGTTCGCCCGGGGCTACGGCGTCGCCCCGCGAGGGCGGGCGGCCTGCTACGATCTCGCTCCGACCGATAACCCGAGGGCGCCCGAGCGATGCGCGGCATCGCGCCGGCGCCCGCGCGACCTGGGAGCGTGGCCGTGTTTCAGGACCTCCACATCTTCGACGTCCACGCGCACTTCCCGATCAAGGGGGATGTCGCGCAGGGCGGAACGCTCCGCACCCGGGAGACGGGCCGGCTCGACAACCCCGCTACCCAGGAGCGGCAGGAGCACCGCCGGCGGCAGTTGGAGCGGACCCGGCACCAGTGGCGGATGGCCTTCGACTTCCCGGAGCCGGAGTCCGAGCCACGCTCCAGCGAGGAGCAGGCCGCGCGCTGGGTCGCCGAGCTGGACAAGTACGGGCTCGACCGGATCGGCTTCGTCACGGGCCGGAACAACGACGAACTCGCCCGCGTCGTTGGGATGTACCCGGACCGCTTCGTCGGGTTCGCCCACCACGACATCACGCGGCCGGACGCCGCCGCGGAACTCGAGCGGGCGGTCACGACCCTGGGACTGCGGGGGCTGAAGCTCCTCGCCCCGACCATCCCGGTCCTGATCAACGACCGCTCGCTGTACCCCGTCTGGGAGGTCTGCGAGCGGCTCGGGATCCCCGTCCTGAGCCACTTCGGGATGCTCGGCGCGGCCGGGGGCGTCTCGTACCACCCGAACATCTCGCCCGCCGTGCTCGAGCCGGTCGCCCGCGACTTTCCGACCGTGGACTTCATCATCCCCCACTTCGGGATCCAGCACGTGACCGACCTGCTCTTCCTCTGCTGGTCGTGCCCGAACGTGAACGTCGACAGCTCCGGGTCCAACCAGTGGGTGCGGTGGATGCCCTACAAGCTCACGCTCGAGGATCTGTTCCAGCGGTTCTTCGAGACGATCGGGCCGGAGCGGATCCTCTTCGGGAGCGATTCCAGCTGGTTCCCCCGCGGCTTCGCGGTCCGCTACCTCCAGGACCAGCTGCGCATCTGTCGGTTCATGGGCATGTCGCACGAGCACCTGCAGTTGATCTTCGGCGGCAATGCCGCCCGGATCCTCAACGTGCCGCTGGCGACCACGGGAGACACGGCCACGGTGGACGTCGGCTGACCCGGATCGGACCCGGCCAGCCGTTGGGGCTCGGCCTACCCGCTGCCCGGCCGGCCATCGGCCGGCTTCGCCCCACCAGCTCGGGGCGAGGCGTCCCGCCGTGCCCGCCCGTTGGCCCGGGGCGCACCCAACCGACCGGGCGGTATACTCGTGAGCCTTTGGACCGACCGTCGGCCGCCCAGCCGGGACCGACTGCTTCGTCAGGAGACGATCGGCGATGACTGCTCATGATCGCGATACGACGCCGCGCGCGAGCCAGCGGATCGACCGCCGGACAATCCTGAGGTACGGGGCCGCGTCGGCTGGCCTGGCCGCGGCGGCCCGCGTCGCCGGTCCGACCGCCGCGCAGGACGCGACCCCCGCCGCCCCGGCGGCGTCCGGATTCAACACCGCCGCCCTCCAGGTCAGCGGCCCGGTCGAGATCGAGTACTGGCAGTACGAGCTCACCGCGAAGACGCAGCTCGTCAACGAGTTGATCCCCGAGTTCCAGGCGGCGAACCCTGGGATCACCGTGAAGCACGTCAACTTCCCGTACGACGACTTCCGCCAGCAGGTCGCCGCGGCGGTGCAGGCGGGCGAGGGGCCGGACGTCCTCAACGTCTACTACGGCTGGATCCCCGCCTACGTGCAGCAGCAGTTCCTCGTGCCGCTCCCCGAAGACGTCTTCCCGGCGGCGACGATCGAGGCCGACTACTTCCCGATGGTCACGGCGGCAAAGGTCGGCGGCAGCTACTACGCGCTCCCGACCGCCGTCCGCACCCTCGCCCTGTTCTACAACCGGGACCTGCTCGGCGCCGCGGGCGTCCAGCCGCCCACCAACTGGGAAGAGACCGTCGCCGTCGCGAAGGCGACCGCGCGGAAGAACGGCGACAACTTCGAGGTCGTCGGCATCACCTGGGATATCGGCGGCCAGGGTCACAACTGGTGGCGCGAGGCGCTGACCCGCCAGAACGGGCTGGTCCCCTACTCGGAGGACAACCGCACGCTCTACTGGTCCAACCCGGAAGGGGTCGAAGCGTTCAACTACCTCGCGTCCTTCCTCACCGAGCACGGCGTCACCCAGAGCGGGTTCCAGACCGACGGGCCGACGGCGTTCGCCGCCGGCAGCGCCGCGCTGCACGTCGACGGCTCCTACCGGGTCGGGTCGCTGGCGATCGACGCGCCGGACCTCAACTACGGGATCGTGCCCCTGCCCGCGCACAAGACGCAGGCGAGCTTCGCGTCGTTCTGGGCGAACACCATCACCCGAAACGCGGCGGAAGGCGACAAGCTGATCGCGTCCCAGAAGTTCATCGACTTCCTCTCCTCGGAGGCCGTCCAGCGGCGCTGGACGCCGAGGATCGGCGAGCTCCCGGCCCGCCAGGCGCTCGCCGCCGAGCCGGAGCTGGTCAACAACGAGAAGCTGGCCCCGTTCATCCAGTCGCTGCCGTTCTCGTACGCGACCTTCCTCGTGAACGAGGCCGACCTCCGCCAGGCCGTGATCGACGCCTTCGACCAGGTCGTGCTCAACGGGCTGGACACGGAGAGCGCGATCCAGGAGGCGCAGGCCAGGGTCCAGACCCAGCTCGACGAGTACTGGGCGACCTTCGGCTAGTCTCGGCGTCGCGGGCGTGGCAGCCCAGGGGACGGCCGGCACCCGCCGGCCGTCCCCGCGGGCAGGTTGCCGTTGGGCGTCTGGGCGCGTTCGGTAGGGGAAACGAGAGCCAACAGTGCGGATGACCCTGGAACGCCGCCGGTGGGTCTGGGCGTACGCGTTCATCGCGATCCCGTTGCTCTTCTTCCTGTCGATCCGGATCGGACCGACCCTCTTCGCGTTCTGGGTCAGCCTGCACCAGTGGGACCCGATCGCCATCGAGCGCCCCTACGTCGGCTTCGATAACTTCGCCGCGCTCTCCGACGACCCCGTCTTCTGGAAGGCCCTCCGCAACACCTGGATCTACGTGCTGATCGGCGTTCCGGTCAGCCTCGTCGTCAGCCTCGTCATCGCCCTCGGCCTGCAGCGCCTGACCCGCTACGTCGGGTTCTACCGCGTCCTCTACTTCGCGCCCTATGTCACCTCGCTCGTCGCCGTGGGGTGGGTCTGGCGCTGGATGTACATGCCCAACGGCATCTTCAACGATGTGCTGGGCTGGACCGGGCTCGGTCCGTTCAACTTCCTCGGCACCCCCGACACCGCCATCTACGCGATCATCGCGACGACGATCTGGCAGGCCCTCGGGTTCCAGATCATCATCTTTCTGGCCGGGCTCGAGAGCGTCCCGCCGGTCTACCACGAGGCCGCCGCGATCGACGGGGCCTCCGGCTGGCAACAGTTCAGGGACGTCACCCTTCCCCTCCTCAACCCCACGCTGGTCTTCCTGGTCATCACCGGGGTGATCAGCAACCTGCAGGTGTTCACCCAGGTCCGCGCGATGAGCTCGCAGGGGACCGGTGGTCCCCTCAACAGCACGATCAGCATCGTGCTCTACGTCTACCAGCAGGCGTTCCAGGCGCTCCCGTCCAAGATGGGCTACGCGAGCGCGATGACGGTCGTGCTCTTCCTGATGATCCTCGTCATCACGGTGTTCCAGCTGAAGGTGCTCTCGAGGAACAACAATGACTACTAGCCGAGTCACCCGGGCCGAGCGGGCCGTCCCGATCGGCGGCGACGTGGTGCGACGGCCCGACGCGCTCGGCGCCGGCACCCGGGCCCGCTACGCGACGGTCGGGCGGCGCGACACGCGGCGCACGCTGGCCCGCTGGTTCCTCTACGCGATCCTGCTGCTGGGCGGGCTGGGGATGATCTTCCCGTTCGTCTGGATGATCGCGTCGTCCCTCAAGCGCGCGGCCGACATCTACAGCCTGTCGCTCATCCCCCCGTCTCCGACGCTCGACAACTACCGGGAGGTGCTCCAGCGGACGGAGTACGTCCGCTGGTTCACCAACAGCCTGGTCGTCGCCGCCATCACGACCGTCAGCGTGGCGTTCTTCGACTCGCTCGCGGGCTACACGCTGGCCAAGTTCCAGTTCCCCGGCTCGTTCCTGATCTTCATCATGATCCTGAGCACGCTGATGGTGCCGACCGAGATGCTCGTCATCCCGTGGTACATGATGTCGATCAACCTCGGCTGGACCGATTCCTACTGGGGGATCATGTTCCCCGGGGTGATCAGCGCGTTCGGCGTCTTCCTCATGCGGCAGTTCTTCATGGGCGTTCCAAACGACCTGATCGACGCGGCCCGGCTCGACGGCTTCAGCGAGTTTCAGATCTTCTGGAAGATCGCCCTGCCGCTCGTCAAGCCCGCCGTCGCGGCCCTCTGCATCTTCACCTTCCTCGGCAACTGGAACGCCTACATCTGGCCGCTGATCGTGACGCGGTCGGAGGAGATGCGGACGCTGCCGGTCGGGATCGCCTTCTTCTCGAGCGAGGCCCAGAGCTCATTCCACCTGATCATGTCGGCGGCGGCGCTCGCCACCGTTCCCGTCCTGGTCATCTTCATCATCTTCCAGCGGCAGATCATCAAGGGCATCGTGCTGACCGGGCTCAAGGGATAGGCCGTGGCGACGACCGGCGCGAGGTTCCCGAACCGTCTCTACGCGCGCTTCGTGCTGGAGCCCGCGTTCGACGAGAGTAAGCGGCTCCTCTTCCCCCACATGTCGGCGGCGAACGAGGCCCACACGCTGATGCTCGCCGCCACCGGGATCATCTCGCCGGACCACGCCGCCGCGCTCCTGGCCGCGATCCAGACCGTCGCCCGCGAGGGGGCGGACGGCTTCACCTACGCCCCCGCGGTCGAGGACCTGTTCTTCGCCGTCGAGGCGCGGCTGATCGCGCTCGCCGGTCCCGATGCCGGTGGGAACCTGCAGATCGCGCGCTCGCGCAACGACCTCGACGCGGTGATGTGCAGGCTCTTCGTCCGCGAACGGCTGCTGGGCATCGAGCGCGCGGTCTGCGCCCTCCGAGAGACCCTGCTCGGGCTCGCCGAAGGCCACCTGCACGCGATGATGCCCGGCATCACCCACACCCAGCCGGCCCAGCCGACCACGCTCGCCCACTACCTGCTCGGCGTGCTCGGACCGCTCGAGCGGGACAGCGAGCGCCTCCGGCAGGCCTACGCCCGGGTCAACCGGTCGCCGCTCGGCGCGGCGGCCTTCACCACCACCAGCTTCCCGATCGACCGCGAGTTGACCGCCCGGCTGCTCGGCTTCGAGGGGATCGTCGAGAACGGCTACGACGCGGTCGGCGCCGGCGACCACATGCTCGACGTCACCCAGGCCCTCGTTACCCTCGCCGCCAGCCTATCGCGCTTCGCCAACGACCTGCTGGTCTGGGCGCGGGCCGAGGTGGGCATCCTCCGCATCCACGACGAGTTCGTGCAGATCAGCTCGATCATGCCCCAGAAGCGCAACCCCGTCGTCCTCGAGCACGTCCGGGCCCGCATCGGCTACGTCTACGGCGACGCCGCGACCGTCGCCACGATCGTCCACTCGTCGGCCTTCGGCGACACGGTGGACGTCGAGGACCCGATCTACGTCCCGATCGCGCGGGCGTTCGACGCGGCGGACGCGGTCGTCGGGCTGCTGGACGCGGCCCTGACCACCGCCGAGTTCGACGTGGACCTGCTCGCCGCACGGGCCGGCACCGGGGACACCACGACCACCGCCCTCGCCGACGGGCTGGTGCGCGACCACGGGCTCCCGTTCCGCACCGCCCACGGGATCGTCGCGCGCCTCGTCAAGGCGGACACCCGCCCCATCTCCGCCGCGGCAGTGGCGGAGGTCGCCGGCCAGGTGCTCGGCCGGCCCCTGGACGTCGACGATGCCTGGGTCCGCGCGACGCTCGACCCGCGGCGCTTCATCGAGGCCCGCGGCGTGGTCGGCGGGCCGGCGCCCGCCGCGACGTCGGCCGCGATCGAGGCGGCCCGCGGTCGGCTGCGTCGTGACCTGGCGGCCGTGACGGAGGCCGCGCGACTGGTCGCCGCGGCCGGCGAGGACCGGGCGCGGCGCATCGCCGAGATGACCTCGGCCGCCGCCGGCGCGGTCGGCGGTCCCTAGCCGACGGCACGCGGGCGACGCGTCCAGCCGCAACCTGTCGCACCGTCCACGCCTCCCCGTCCGTGCGCGGGCGCCGGTCGAGTCGCGAGACGCATCGTTGGTCGCGCTCCCGGTGGGCACCGGGTCGGGTCGGAATCCGCCGCCAGGCAGGGGGAGATCGGGCGACGGCCGGGCCAATCCGAATGCGCTCGGCGCCCGCGCTGCGGGCCTCCCGATGAGCCGGCGAGGCGAGCGGTCCGGTGGCCTCTCCTCGTGGCTCCGGGTGATCTTCGCCACCTACCTCCTCGTGCGGCCCGCCGGCGGCCAGGTTGCGGCACGGCCGTTGCTGACGAGCGGGAGAGACGTTCCCCGCCGTCCCGGTCTACCACTCGTCGACCACCGTCCGCCCCGCCCGCCGCGCCGCCCGGCGCGAGGAGTCCGGCCCCCGATGCCTTCGAACGTCCGACTCGGCCGCATCCGCGGGATCCCGATCGAGCTCAACTGGAGCCTCTTCCTCGTCTTCGGGCTGCTCGCCGTCTCGCTCGGCTCCGGCTACTTCCCGGACGCCTACCCCGAGATGGCCAGCGGCACGTACTTCGTGCTCGGCCTGCTCACGGCCGCGCTGTTCATCGCCTCGATCCTCCTCCACGAGCTCGGACACGCGCTGGTGGCCCTGCGGGAGAGGATCCCGGTCACCTCGATCACGCTCTACATCTTCGGCGGCATCGCCCAGCTCGGGGAGGAGCCGAAGTCGGCCCGGGCCGAGTTGCGGGTGGCGGCGGCCGGGCCGCTGGTGAGCTTCGCCCTGGCGGCCATCTTCGGGGCGGTCGGTCTCGTCGCCGACGACGTGGACGCCCTCGCCGCCCCCGCTGACTACCTCGCCCGGATCAACCTGATCCTGGCGCTCTTCAACCTGATCCCGGGCTTCCCGCTCGACGGCGGCCGGATCCTGCGCGCCCTGGTCTGGGGCGCGACGAACAGCCAGGAGCGGGCGCAGCGGGTGGCCGGGGCGAGCGGCCAGATCGTCGGCTACGGCTTCTTCGGGGTCGGGGCCCTGCTCGCGCTCAACGGCAACCTGCTCAACGGGCTCTGGCTGGTGTTCATCGGCTGGTTCATCCAGAACGCCGCCAACGCCTCCACCGCCCAGTCGGGGATCGAGCGGCTCCTCGCCGGTGTCACCGCCGGGCAGGTCATGCGACCGGGCCCGACGACGGTTCCCAGCCGGACCATGCTCCGCCAGCTGGTCGACGACCACGTCCTGGGGAGCGGCAACCGCTTCTTCATCGTCAGCGACGACGGCACCCCGCGGGGGGTGGTCAGCCTGACCGACGTGGTGAAGGTGCCCCGCGACCGCTGGGACTGGGTCAACGTGACCCAGGTGATGGTGCCGTGGGCGCGGACCGTCCGCGTCCGTCCCGACACGGGGCTGCTCGAGGCGCTCCACACGATGGGCGACGCCCACATCCACCAGGTCCCGGTCGCCGAGGGCGACGCCATCCGGGGCCTGCTCTCGCGGGAGCAGATCTTCGCCCAGATTCGCCTCCGGGCGATGCTCGGCGACCGCCGCGACGCGGCGGCGACCCGTCAGGTTCCCCAGTAGGCGCCAAGGGGGCTGTCCGGTTCGACCCCCCGCGCGCCGGCGCCGGGGACGGTCGCGGCGCCGACCTGCAGGAGGCCAGCTGGGTCCCGGGAGGAGGGGCGGGTGGGGCGTGATCCCGGTCTCACGCGCTCACGCGGTGCCGACCGCGGCGTCCTGCTCCGGATGTCAGCCACTGGGCGGCGGTATCGAGGCGCGCCGGCAGCCGGGTCCAGGGACGAACCCGGCTGAAGCCGGCTGCGGACCCGCGAGGCGATCCCCGGTGATCAGGCGGATCCCGTCAGCGTCGGCCGCCTCTCAGTCCCCGCCGCTTTTCGCGCTGCCCATCCCCCGCCGCGCCCCCGAGATCCGCGGTCCAGGTCCGTCCGGGCCTCGACCGGGTGGTCGCCGGGGCGTCTCCAGGCAGGTCCGCCGTAGGGGGCAACCGGCTCAACGCATTGGCCTCTCATCCGGGGCTCAGCTCGAGCGGGCCCGGCCACCGACCCACCCGATCCCATCGCCACTCGGCCGGATCGAGGCTCAGGCGTGCCAGGTGCGCCCGAGCACCCGGAGCCAGTTCCCGGCGGCCAGCTTTCGGAGCGACGCCTCGTCGTAGCCCCGCTCCCGGAGGGCAGCGAGCAGGCGTGGGAGGCCCGACGCGTCGCCGATGGCCCGCGGCATCGTCGCGCCGTCGAAGTCCGACCCGAAGCCGACGCGGTCGATCCCGAGGCGCTCGACCAGCGCGTCGACGTGGCGGACCACCGTCTCCAGCGGCGTGTCCGGCTCGTCGTAGCCGTCGGCCCGCAGGGCACTGACCTCGAAGTTCAGCCCCACCAGCCCGTCCGATCCCCGGATCGCGTCCAACTGGTCGTCGGTCAGGTTCCGGGACGACGGGCAGAGGGCATGGACCGCCGAGTGGGTCGCGACGAGGGGCGCGTCGGAGTGGGCCGCCACGTCCCAGAAGCCCCGCGCGTTGAGGTGCGAGAGGTCGACCAGGATGCCCAGGCGGTTGCAGGCGCGGACCAGCGCCTTGCCCGCGTCGGTGAGGCCGGGTCCGGTGTCCGGGGAGGCGGGGAATCGGAACGGCACGCCGTGGCCGAAGGCGTTGGGCCGGCTCCAGACGATCCCCAGCGAGCGCAGCCCGGCGGCGTGGAAGACCTCGAGCGCGTCCAGACCCGGGTCGATCGGCTCCGCGCCCTCGAGGTGGAGGACGGCGCCGAGGACCCCGGAGCCCAGGCATGACTCCAGGTCGGCGACCGTGCGGGCGACCCGGATCCGGCCGGCCGACGCCGCCGCGATCCGGAGCAGGCCGGCCGCCATCGCCATCGTCGCCCGCCGCGCTCGGTCGGGGTCGAGCGGTGGCGCGAGCCGGACCTCGTAGCCGTGCTCGCTGCTCGTGAGGTCGGAGCCGTCCGTCGGCAGGGTCGGGTCCGGCGCGATCAGGGCGAAGAACCCTCCCCCGAACCCGCCCTCGTTGGCCCGCGCCAGGTCGAGATGCGCCCGACCCTGGCGCTCCAGGAACCCCCGCGCGGCCACGCGGCCGCCGCCCGCCTGATAGAGGCGGACGAGGGCGTCGTTGTGCCCATCGAAGACCGGGATCGCCCCGTGTTCGCCCATCTCGCGTCGCTCCGACCATGCCGACGAGCGGCGTCGGATGCCCCGCCAGACCTGTTGGCCCCAGCTGGATTGGCCGTGCCGTGCTCTCCGGTGCTTGTCCCTGGGGTGCTCGCCTCGGGAGCGGCGGGGGTCACTCGTCGAGGGTGAGCACCACGTCGTCGAAGGCGCGAAACGTGTCCGGGCCGTGGCAGACGAACGTGACCCGGTAGATCGCGTCGGTCCGCGCCAGAAAGGCGTTGACGGCGCCGACGGCGATCCGCGCCGCTCGGGGCACCGGGAAGCCGTAGACGCCGGTGCTGATTGCCGGGAAGGCGACCGTGCGCGCGCCCGCGCCGACGGCGAGCGCGAGGCTGGCGGTGTGGCAGCGGGCGAGGGCGGCGTCCTCGCCGCGGTCGCCCCCGTGCCAGATCGGGCCGACGGTATGGATCACCCACCGGGCGGGCAGGCGGTAGCCGCGGGTCAGCTTCGCCTCGCCGACCGCGCAGCCGCCGAGCGTCCGGCACTCGGCCAGCAGCTCCAGCCCCGCGGCGCGGTGGATCGCGCCGTCGACCCCGCCCCCGCCCAGCAGCGACGGGTTGGCGGCGTTGACGATCGCGTCGACCCGCTGCCGGGTGATGTCGCCCTGGACGACCTCGATTCCGCCGCTCATGGCGCAAGCCTACCGCACTTCACCGGGAGCCCGGCCCGCGGTGGCCCCCCGCTCCGGTCAGGGCGCGCGGGCGAGGAGGTCGAGGGCGGTGGCGACCAGGGCGTCGGCCCGGACCTGGTCGACCGAGACCATGGGGTCGTTGAACCCGGCCGTGACGACGAAGAGGCGGCCGTCGTCGCGGCGGAGCAGCCAGGTCAGGTTGTAGACGCCCGCCTCGAAGCCCCCCTTGTGCCCGGCGGAGGGCCAGTCCGCGCGGTTCGGGATGCCGCCCCGGTTGAGGGTGAGGATCTCGCGCACGGGACCGAGTCCCGGCCGGCGGGCCATCTCCGCGAGCTGCGCGAGGACGGCGCAGACCTCGTCGGCCGAGGCGAACCACTCGACCGAGTCGATCCGCTCCGGGCCGTTCCAGTCGCCCCAGCCGATCAGGTCGAGCCGGACCGGGTCGACCTGATCGGCGAGGATCCGTCGCTGCTCCGCGTCGTCGGCGCGGAGATAGGCGTCGATCGTCCGGTCGGGCACCGCCGCCTTGAAGGCGAACAGCTCCCGGGTGAGCAGGAAGGGCCTGTTCAGCGCCGGGCGGCCGTGCCCGAACGCCGCCAGGTCGTCCTCGATCCGCTCCCGGCCGAGGCGCTCGATCAGGTGGTCGGTCGCGGTGTTGTCGCTCTCCGCGATCATCCGCTCGGCGTAGGCGCGGAGCGGGAGCGCGGTGCCGGCGGGCAGGTCCCGCATCGCGCCCGACGGCAGGCTCTTGAGCCGATCCTCGATCGCCAGCGGCTCGTCCCAGTCGGCGTCGCCGGCGGCCACCTGGCGGGCCAGTTCGGCCAGCACGTACAGCTTGAAGACCGACGCGAGGGCCAGCCGCCGGTCGGCGCGAAAGCCGTGGACGGTGGTGCACCCATCCCCGTCCACCTCGGCGGCCAGGAAGTTGACACCGGGGGCGACGGCGGCGAGGTGGGCGTCGAGCGCGGTCCAGGCCCCGGCCGGCGTGGCGCGCGGGCGGGGCGCGGCCGCGGCCGGTGCGGTGAGGGACAGGACGAGGATGAGAGCGGGGAGGAGCGCCGCCAGGGCGACTCGTCGCCGCCGGGTGCCGCGTCGAGGAGGAAGGGGGTCGCGCACGCTGGTCTCCCCGCGAGGGCGGCGCGGCGGGACCAGGACCGCGCGGCCACCCACGCTTGGGATTGGCCCGGGCCCGGCGCCCGCCGGCGCGTCGTTCGTCTGCGGGGTGTACGAGGAGTATAGCGGCGCGGACGCCCCGGGGGAACGGGTTGTCTGAACGACACGGTTGCCGCGACGGACGGTTCTGGCACATCGCGTCAGCCATCCGGCGCCCCTGCCGCGCCGACCCATCGGCTCCGCCACGACTGGCCGGCGGACGGTGCGATGGTCCTACGCCGCCCGCCGGGCCCGGTCGAGGAAGCGGTCGGCGGTGCGCAGGGCGAGCGCGACGATGGTCAGCGTCGGGTTGCAGCCGAGCGCGCTGGGGAAGGTCGAGTTGTCGGAGACGTAGAGGTTGGGCACGTCGTGGCAGCGACCGTCCGGGTCGACCACCGACCGCGTCGGGTCGTCGCCCATCCGGCAGGTGCCGATGGTGTGGGCGTAGCGCGGGTAGGACCAGACATCGCGGGCGCCGGCCTCGTCCCAGATCGCCCGCATCAGCCGCTCGGCGTGGGCGCCCATCCGCCGCTCGTTCTCGCCGGCCGTGAAGTGGACCCGCGGCTTGGGCAACCCCCGCGCGTCGCGCTCGTCCGCCAGTTCCAGGTAGTTGTGGTCGTGCGGGAGGCACTCGCCGAGGATGTTGATCCCGGCGACGTGGTTGTAGCCGCGCATGTGCTCCCGCAGGTCCTTGCCCCAGAGACCCCGCCCCCGTGCCACCTGCGCCGCGTAGGTGACGGGCATCACGCCGATGCTCTGGAGCAGGTAGCCGCCGGCGAAGTCCGCTCCCGGGACGCGGTGGGTGTCCTCCGAGATCAGGCCGCCGGGGATGCCCTTGTAGGGACGGACCATCTCCTCGAACCGGCCCCAGACCTGCACGCCCGGGTGGGCCATGAAGTTGCGCCCGACCTGGCCGGAGCTGTTGGCGAGGCCGTTGAGCAGCAGCAGCCGGGGCGTCTCGATCGCGCCGGCACAGAGGAAAACGGTCTTCGCCCGCTGGCGCTCCTCGCGGCCGTCGCGGGTGTAGACGACGCCCGTGACGCGGCCCCGCTCGTCGGTCTCGAACAGCGTCGCGTGGCTCTCGGTGCGCAGCTCGGCACCGGCGCGGAGCGCCAG
This sequence comes from uncultured Thermomicrobiales bacterium, assembly GCA_902806335.1. Lineage (GTDB taxonomy): Bacteria > Chloroflexota > Chloroflexia > Thermomicrobiales > UBA6265 > CADCWG01. Next base: position 13,597 of record CADCWG010000020.1, read on the forward strand.
CGGGACGTAGGTGACGTCCATGCTGCCCTTCGCGCCGACGGTGCAGCCGGCCTGGCAGAAGCCGCGGTTGGTGCAGGTCCGACCCCAGCCGATCCCCGGCCGGTGGTACGGCGCCGAGAGGGCGGCGTTCGCGGCGGGCGAGGTCCGGATCCCGAGCCGCTCGCTGCCCCGCCGCATCAGCTGCGCCGCCCCGTTCAGCGGCAGCGGCGGGAGGGGGTAGGGCGTGCGCGGCGGGCCCCAGGGGTAGGGGGAGGGGCCGGAGACCCCCAGGGTCCGCTCGACCTCGTCGTAGTACGGCTCGAGCGCCTCGTAGCCGAACGGCCAGTCCTCCCCGACCCCGAACTCGGACCGGAGGCGGAGGTCGCCGGGGAGGGCGCGTGGCGCGTAGGCCGTGAAGTGGAGGGTGCCGCCGCCGACGCCGAACCCGGAGTTGTTGCGACCGAAGGCGATCGGGTCCTCGCCGGCGCTGAGCCGCTCGTCGTTCCAGAACAGGCCGCCCTGGGCGCGCTCGTCGGTCGCGAAGTCGGCGGCCGGGTCCCAGAGCCGCCCGGCCTCGAGTGCCACCACCGAGAGCCCCGCCGCGGCGAGGCGGGCCATCACCGGGGCACCGCCCGCGCCCAGCCCGATCACCAGCGCGTCGACCGGCTCGTCGAGCGGGTAGCGGCGCATCCCGGGCAGGCGCTCCGTCTCGGCACGGGGGCGGGCGCCGGCGGGGTCGGCGACGGCGGTCGCGGGGTCGTCGGCCCGCGGCAGACCGTGACCCTCCGGCCCGGCGTCGCCACTCAGCGGCACGGCCGGTCGGCGGCCCATCCCGCCGGCCCCGGCGCCGATCGGCGGGGCCTGGTCAGCGGGCGCGGCACCGTTCGGCGCCGCCCGGTCGGGAGCGTCGAACATCGCGATGTGCTCGGCGAGACCGAGCACCCCGGTTGTCGCCTCGCCGAGCGCCGCCGGCTCCCGCGCCTCGCGCTCCCCGAGGCCGATCCGGGTCCAGCCGGGGCGGTCGGCCATGCCCGCGTAGCCGATCTCCTCCTGCGCCAGGGGGTCGCTGTAGAAGTCCTCCGTCGCCTCGACCAGCAGCTCCTCGAAGAACAGCGCCGGATTCACCGTCGTCCAGACGTCCCCGGTCATCTCTCCAGCCTGTACGGCGGACAGCAGCGCGTCCTGCCCCACAACCTCCAGATCGGCGAAACCGGCGCCGTGGCGGTCCTGAGCCGCGGCGTCGAGCCCGTCCAGGGCGAGGCGGAAGGCGTCGCCGTCGGGCGGCAGCGCGTCGTAGCGCCAGCCGTCGGCCTCCCCCGCCGCCAGTCGGGCGTCGAGCTGCGCGGCCAGATCGACGGGCCGCCCGCGGTCTCCCTGAGGTACCAGCCGGGCGCAGGCGGCCCGAAGAGTCCGGAACGTCGCCGGGTCGAGGAAGCGCGGCGCCGCCGCGGGCTCGTGCTCCAGGTCGAGCAGTCGACCCCGCAGGACGTCGCGGGTCCGCGGACCGACGTTGTCCGTCTCGAGCAGGGCGCGGACGCTGCCGGTCGGGTACGACGGCGTCGGTGGGGTCGCTGTCCCGTCGGCCCCGCCGACGGGAGCGGTTCCCCGGGTGATCACGTCGGACGTCACGGCGTCTCTCCCGGCGCGGTCGCTAGAGTCCTCAGGCGTCGGGCTGTTTGCCGCCCGCGGAAGCAGACCACGGCTCCGGCCGTGACGCCGCCTTCTACGCTACGCGGCCCCGCCCTGAGCGTGGCGCGAGCGTCACCGCGGTGGCCACGGCGGGACGGCCCGTCCCGACTGTGCCCCGTCGCACGGTGGCATGGGCGCCGCCGCCGCCGCCCCGGTCCAGCGGCACGGCGTCCCGGAAGGGAGCCCGCCCGGGCCGACGTGGCGCGGAGTCCAGGGGGTAGCAAGGGCGGGGATGGGTGATAATGCGGACCACGATGACCCGCCCCCTCTCCGGCCGATCCGCGTTGATCTGCCGGGGGTGTCGGCTACGTATTGTTGTTATCGCCGGCGGGCCAGGAGCCGATGGAAGACGGGCCACCGACGACCGACCTGCCGCGGCACAGCGACGATGCGCTGCTGGTGGCGATCCAGCGGCGCGACGAGGCGGCCCTGGCGGAGCTCTACGACCGGCACGGGCGGCTCGCCTTCGGGCTGGCCTACCGCATCCTGGGGGAGCGGGGCGTCGCCGAGGACGTCGTCCAGGAGGCATTCCTGGCCGTCTGGCGACGGGCCGGTAGCTACCATCCGGAGCGGGGCAATGCCCGCTCCTGGCTGATGGCGATCGTCCACAACGCCGCCATCGACCGTCGGCGTGGACGGTACAAGCGCGAACTGACCGACGTCGGCCTCGACGATATCGCTTTTCGGCTCGAGACCGACGCCGAAGACACGTTCGCCATTGTCGCCCAAGGCATCGCCGCCGAGGAAGTCCGTGCCGCCGTGGCCACCCTCCCCGCCGAGCAGCGCCAGGCGATCGAGCTTGCCTACTTCGGTGGGCTGACCCACCAGGAGATCGCGGAGCGCACCGCCGCGCCCCTCGGCACCGTCAAGAGCCGGATGCGCCTCGGGCTGCACAAGCTGCGCGGGATGCTGACCGAAGGCGCCGACGACCGCGACGCGGGCGTCCGGCCCGCCACCGTCCAACCATAGCGACCGCCACCTCGACCCCACGACGGTGAGGTGGCGCCGGTGACCGACCGACAGGATACCGCCGTCATGACCGACCGCCATACCCACAATCGAGACCGGGGACTGGCCCCGCCCGCCGGGCCACCGGCCGCCGCCCCGGTCGCCGAGGCGGACGCCGCCGACCTCGTCGGGGCCTACGTCCTCGACGCCCTGCCGGACGACGAGCGCGCCGCGTTCGAGCGCTACCTCGGCGGCGACGGTGCCGACGCCGCGGCCCTCCGCCGCGAGGCCGTCGGGCTCCGCCCGGTCGTCGACCTGCTGCCCGCCGTCCTCGAGGAGACCGGCGGCCGCGACGGGGACATGGCGGCGGTCGACGCCGGCCCGTCGCCGGCCTTGCGCGGGCGGATCCTCGACGCCGTCCGCGCCGAGGCGAACGTCCCGGCGGGCGGGGCTAACAACTCCGGTGGGGGCAGTGCCGCCGGAGCGGCGATCGTGGGGACGGCCGCCACGGCGGCCATAGATCCCACCCCAACCGGCGACCGCACCCGGACCGCCGAGACGGGGACGCCGTCCAGCCCGGCCGCGCCGACGCCGATCCGACCCCCGGGGCGGATCCGGCCCGGTCGCCTCGACGCCGGGACCGCCGGGCCGCTGGGACGGATCGGCTGGGAGGGCCTCGCCGCGGCGGTGCTCGCCCTGGCCCTGGTCGGCGCCGTCAGCTGGGCGCTGGTCCTCCAGGGGCGGATCGAGGAGCGCGACGAGCGGATCGCGGCGCTGGCGCAGGAGAACGTCGCGGCCAACACCCGGTCCAACGCCAGCGCCTACGTCTTCACGCGGCCCGAGACCGCCCCCGCCGACGTCGCGGGCGCGACCGGCGAGCTGTTCTATACCGGCCGCGAACAGGTCGCGACCCTGAGCGTCGACGGGCTGCCGCCGCTCGAGCCGGGTCGGGTCTACGTGCTGTGGTACATCGGCGGCCAGGTCGGCGAGCAGCCGGTCGCGGCGGGGGAGTTCCGCCTCGACGCCGAGGGCAACGGGTTCCTCCGGCTGCCGAACGTGCCCCCGGGCTACTTCAGCCAGGTGGCGATCACCGCCGAGCCGGAGGCCGAGACGTACCCGACCGCGACCGGCCCTGTCCTGCTCATCGGCCAGGTCAGCGCCGCGGGGTAGGGCGTCGCGCCGGCACGCGCCGCGTTCACGCTACCCCGGGGGCCGGGGACGGCCGCCCTGACGGGTGCGGGACCGATCCCGGGTCGGCTTGGAGCCGGCCCAACGCCGGCCCCACGGTGCCTCGTTCCTAGCGTCGAGCAGCTGGTCGGATCGGCGATCCGGCAAGAACCCCGGTCTGGGAGGGGACTCCCTCGCCGCCGGGCGCGACCGGATCGGGCCTGCTGACCCCCTGAGCGCGGGCCCAAACCGGATCCGGGTGATCGCTTGAGGGCTCGAGGTCCTGGTCGTCCCGGCACCCGCCCCGTAGTCGTCCCCCGGCCCTGGCACCGAGCTGGCTGAGGGCCGGCCGAGACCCCGATGGTCGTTTGGATCCCGCATCACTCCAAGCACGACCTGCCGCTCCCGCCCGACGGACCCATCGGGGATACGCCCGGCTGGAGCCCGATACGGAGTCGAGCTGTTCGGTGGCGTTCGGAGGGCGCCGGCGGCCCGCACCGCGCGGGGCGAGCCCGAAGGTCAATGGCTCGGGCACGAAGTTGACCCATACGGGATCCGGTTCATCGTCGGGGGCTTCGCGCAACGGGTCCGCAGCCGGCTTCGTGGTTGAGCCCGGGGCTTGCTCCGGGCGGGCCAGGCCGCCTGTGCGCGCCTCGACAACCGCCCAGCAGACGGGTTCGGTTATTCAGCCGTTGGTCCTCCGCTAGGCCTGCCTGCGGGCCCGCGCCCAGCCGGCGAGCTGACCGGAGAGCAGAACGAGGACCGAGACCGCGATCACCACCGCGGCCGCGGCGTTGATGACCGGCGAGAGCTCGAAGCGGATCCGGGAGAAGATCACGAGCGGCAGGGTCTGGACGCCGCCGCCGGCGACGAAGAAGGTCAGCACGAACTCGTCGAACGAGAGCGTGAACGCCAGCAGGGCACCGCCGATCACCCCTGGCATCACCAGGGGCAGGGTGACCCGGCGGAAGGTCGACCACTCGCCGGCGCCCAGGTCGCGGGACGCCTCCTCGAGCCGACGGTCGAACCCGTAGAAGCTGGTCAGGATCAGGGTCAGGGTGTAGGGCAGGGCGTGGACGACGTGGGCGATCACGATCGTCCAGAACCCGCTCGCCAGTCCGATCCGGTTGAACCAGATCACCAGCGAGATGCCGCCGACCACGCCGGGCACCAGCATCGGCAGGTAGAACAGCGCCCGCACCCCGCGCTTGAAGCGGAAGGTGTAGCGGCTCAGACCCCAGGCGGCCAGCAGCCCGAGCACCGTCGCGACCAGGGCGACGATCGCCCCGACCGTCAGCGACGTCCGGAACGCCTCGAGCATCTGGTCGTCGCTGACGAGGTCGCGGTACCAGCGGTCGGTCACCCCCGGCGGCGGGAAGGTGGCGCGGCCGTCCGGGTTGACGGAGGTGACCATCACGAGCAGGATCGGGAGGAACAGGAAGCCGTAGACGAGCGCGGCGTAGACGAGCAGCAGCCGGCGCCCCAGCGCACCGCGGTCCGGTCCCCGGCCCTGGCCACCCCGCGCCGCCGTCCCGCCGCCGGCCCGCATCGCCGCCCGCGCCACGCCCTGCCTCCCCGCCGCCACGTCGCTACCCGTCGCTACCCGTCGCTACCCGTACACCTGGTCCACGTCGGCGAAGCGGAAGAAGATCGCCAGCCCGACGACCACGATCAGGGTCATCACGATCGAGAGCGCGGCACCCAGCGGCCAGTTGAATGCCTCCCCGAACTGGGTCGCGATCACGTTGCCCATCATCAGGTCGCCCGTCCCGCCCAGCAGCTGAGGGGTGACGAACGAGCCGAAGCAGGGGATGAAGAAGAGCACCAACCCCGCGACGACCCCCGGCAGCGTCAGCGGCAGCGTCACCCGCAGGAACGTCCGCCAGGGCGGGCTCCCCAGGTCGTGCGCGGCCTCCAGCAGCCGCCGGTCGAGGTTGCGGACCGAGGCATAGATCGGCAGGATCATCAGTGGCAGGAAGACGTGGACGAAGCCGATCAGCACGGCCGCTCGGCTGTAGAGCAGGTCGGTCGGGAGACCCGGCACCCAGCCGAGCGCGTCCTGCAGAAAGCCGTCCCGCTGCAGGATGCCGATCCAGGAGAAGGTGCGGACGATGTAGCTGGTCCAGAACGGGACGATCACCAGCAGCACCAGGACACCCTGCCGCCGCGGGTCGACCAGCGCGCCGAGCGCGTAGGCCATCGGGTAGGCGACGACCAGGGCGAGCAGCGTGGCGGCCCCGGCGATCTGGAAGGTGCGCCAGAGCACGCGCCGATAGATGTCGCTGGAGAGGACCTCGCGGTAGTTGCCGACCCAGAAGTCGGTCTGCATCAGCCCGCTCATCTCGTTGAGCGAGTAGAAGCTGTAGACGCCGACGAAGACCAGCGGCAGGAGGACGAACGCGACGAGGACGGCCACCGGGACCCCGATCGAGGCGACGGGCGCGACCCAGCCGGGCAGGCCCCGGGGCGGCCGCCGGGCCGGGGCGGCTCCGGTGCCGGCACTCCGGCGGCCAAGGGTCGAGGTTGCCATCGGTCGGGTCTCCTCGGCTCGGCGCGGGTGGGCGTCTGGGAGCGTTCCGCCCCGGGTCTGGAGGGCGGGCGGTGCGCGCTGGCGGGCGCGGCTCGGGGGACGGTCGCTAGCCGCGGATCACCACCGCGTCGTTCGGGCGGAGGGCGACGCGCACCGGCTGGTCGGGCTCGAAGCGCGCCCCGCCGGGGGCATTGGCGACGTCGGCGACCAGGGCGTGGCCGCCCGGGAGGCCCAGCTGGTACGCCATCGTCGCCCCCTTGTAGACGCGGGCGGCGACGGTCGCGTCCCACCCCGTCGCGCCGTCGGCCATCGTCCCGTCCGGTCCGGTCGCCGCGGTCAGGCGGAGCTTCTCGGGGCGGACCATCAGCGCGACGCGGTCGCCGGGCCGGAGTCCGGCCTCCGACACGGTCAGGGCGGCGCCGGCGACGCGGATCCGGGCGCTGCCGGCGTCGGCGTCGACGACCTCGGCGTCGAGGATGTTGGACGCGCCCATGAAGTCGGCGACGAACCGGGTCGCCGGGCGCTCGAAGATCGCCTCGGCGCTGCCGTACTGCTCGACCCGGCCGCGGTTCATCACCGCGATCCGGTCCGACATGGTCAGCGCCTCCTCCTGGTCGTGGGTCACGTAGATGAACGTGATCCCGACCTCGCGCTGGATCCGCTTCAACTCCAGTTGCATCTGGCGCCGCAGCTTGAGGTCGAGCGCGCCGAGCGGCTCGTCGAGGAGGAGCACGGTCGGCTCGATCACCAGCGAGCGGGCGAGGGCCACCCGTTGCTGCTGGCCGCCCGAGAGCTGCTTCGGCCGCCGCCCCCCGAGGCCGGGCAGCTCGACCAGGGCCAGCATCCCCTCGACCCGGCGCGCGATCTCGGCCTTCGCCACCTTCCGCTCGCGGAGGCCATAACCGATGTTGGCGGCGATGTCCATGTGCGGGAAGAGGGCGTAGTTCTGGAAGACCATCGAGGTGTCGCGCCGGTAGGGGGGACGGCGCCCCATCGGCTCGCCGCGCAGGTAGATCTCACCCGTGTCCGGGAACTCGAAGCCGCCGATCATCCGCAGCGTCGTCGTCTTGCCGCAGCCCGACGGCCCGAGCAGCGTCAGGAACTGTCCCCGCTCGATGTCCAGGCTGACGCCGTCGACGGCCGCCAGGTCGCCGAACCGCTTGGTGACCTCCCGCAACGCGACATCGTGGTCGACCATCGCGTCTCCGGTCGAGGATTGAGGGGAGCAAGGACCGGCGGACCGGCGAGGAAGGATACGCCGGGAGAGCGGTGCGCGGGTGGCACCGCGTCCCCGGCGACCCTCCTCCCCCCGGTCGGGCCCGTTCCGGCCCGCCGCCCTACGAGAGCTTGACCTCGTTCCAGAGGTCGTCGATCGACTTGCGGACGTTCGCCTTGAGGTCGGTGGTCAGGATCAGCTTGGCGCCCTCGGGGGCGGCGAAGGCCGCCTGCTCCTCCGGGGTGAGCTGGGCGTAGGCGGCCGCGTTCACCGTGTCGTAGCGCATCCCCCGCATCTGGCGCAGCATGATGTCTTCGCGCAGCAGGAAGTCGATGAAGCGGTGGCCGTTCTCGGCATTCGGGGCGTCCTTGGGGATCGCGAAGTTGTCGATGAAGAGGAGCGCCCCCTCCTGCGGGATCGTCCAGGCGATCGGCGCCCCGAGATCCTTGCCCATCCGCGTCCGACCGTCGGTCAGCTGGCCGACGGTCGCCCCGCCGTCGATGAACAACTGCATCCCGGACTGGTAGTCCTTCCAGTAGTTGAGGACCAGCGGCTTCTGCTCCATAAGCCGGCCCTTGATCTCGTCCATCTTCTGCGGTTCGAGCGGGTTGTCGTCGAGGGTCAGCGCCGCGATCCCGACCCGGGCGTAAGCCTGGTCCTGCAGCGCCAGCTTGCCGCCGTGGGCCGGGTCCCAGGTCGCCTCCCAGCTCGTCGGCGCGGTCGGGAACTGCTCGGTGTTGTAGGTGAGCGCGTAGTAGACCCGGGTGAAGGGGAGCGCCGTCGGCTTGTCGTCCTTCCGCAGCTCGGCGATGTTCTGGTAGTCGGGGAAGATGTTGGCGCTGTTGGGGATCAGCCCGAGGTCGAGCTGCGTCAGCAGGTCGGCGGCGTTGGCCCGCTGGACCCAGTCGGTGGTCGGGATGAAGAAGTCCCAGGTCTCGCCGGCGTTGAGCTTGGCCCACCACTCGTCGTTGCTGGCGTAGTTGGCGAGCGAGGTGACCTTGATCCCGGTCTCCTGCTCGAAGATCGGGGCCACCTCGTTGATCCAGTTGGCGTACCAGTTGTAGAGCACGACCTCCCCGGCGCCCTGGCGGAGCACGGCCGGCGCCGATCGCTTCGGCGCCGGCGCGGCGGCGGCCCCGGCCACGCCCGCCGCGGCGAGGGCCGTCCCGGCGACGACCCCGGTCCCGCGGCGGAGCAGGTCGCGGCGACTCAGCCCGGTCACCTGTAGCGTCGGGTCGACGCCCGGCGTGACGGTCGGCTCGGCCGGCGAGGTGGCAGACCGCAGGTCGCGTGCGTCGTCCATGGGGAACCTCCTGGGGTGCGAGGCGGAGACCGGTCGTCGGACCCAGATTCCGAGCAGGGGCAATGCCACCGTCCGATTCTGGGGGCGCTGCGCTACCGCGCGGACGGCGGTGTCCCGCCTGGGCGCGGAGCGCTCGATACGATGGCCGTCGTGGGTCCCAGCACCACCCCGCACGACGCTTGCCCCCCCTCGTCCCCCGACGACCCCGTGCTATCCTCGGTGCCGCCTCCAGGATCCCGAGGGGATGCACCCGGCGCCGGCCGGTTCGGCAGCGTGGGCCACGATCCGGGCCGTGCGGGGGATGGGCGGAGCGGTGGACCGAACACGGGTCAGAGCCTGGCGCCCACCGGCGGCGAGGGGGGCGCGGCGGGGGCGCCCGGGGTGGGGCGCCGCCGCGTGGCTCGTCCTCGCCGTCCTGATCAGCCTCGCCGTCCGGCTGCCGTTCCTGTCGCTCCCCCTGATCGCCGACGAGGGCGGCTACGCCTACGTCGCCGAGCGCTGGGCGGCCGGCGAGGGGCGGCTCTACCACGACCTCTGGGTCAGCCGCCCGCAGGGCATCTTCGTCGCCTATCTCGCCATCTTCCGCACGCTCGGCGCGGACGCGACCGCGATCCGCCTCGGGGCGTGGGTCGCCGCCGCGCTGACACTGCTCGCCGTCTGGGCCTTCGGTCGCCGCTGGGCCGGTCCCCGCGTCGCGGCGGCGAGCTCGCTCGTCTTCGCCCTGCTGGCCGGCTCCCCGGCGATCGAGGGCTACACCGCCAACGCCGAGATCTTCATGGCCCTCCCCGCGGCGGTCGCGGCCTGGCTCCTCCTTGGTGCGTCCCGCGGTGGGCCGCTCCGCTGGGCCGCGGCGCCGCTGGTCGGGGCCGGCGTCGCGGTTGGGGTGGCGACGCTGCTGAAGCCGTCCGGCGCGGCGATGCTGCCGGTGGCGCTCGCCTTCGCCGCGCTGGCCGGTCCCGCCGCCCTCCCCCGGCGGGAGGTCGCGCGCCGCTGGGGGTTGCTGGGCGGCGGGTGCGCCGTGGCCCTGCTCCCGGCGATCGCCCACGGCGCCTGGCTGGGCTGGGACTCCTACCTCTACGCGGCGCTCCTCTACCGGGTCGGCAGTCAGAGCAGCGCGACCGTCCCGCCCCTGGAGCACCTGCGCCACGTCTTCTGGCTGGCGGTGCGTTGCTGGCCGCTCGCGGCGCTCGCCGTGTCGCTCGTTCTCCTGACCCACCGGGGGCGACTGAGGCGGGGCCCGCTCGGTCTGCGTGGCCGGACGTGGGAGCCGCGCCTGGTGATGCCTGGGGTCAGGGTGGGGCTGGTCGCGGCGCGGGCGGCGCCCGCGTGGTCCGTGGGGCTCAGGGCCCCGGTCGGCTCGTCGACCGCAGGGCGGGGCAGCCTGCTGGTCCGCCTCTGGCTGCTCGGGTCTGTGGCCGGCGTCGCGGTCGGCGGGGACTGGTGGCCCCACTACCTCGTCCAGGGGGCCGCGCCGGCCGCGCTCTGGGTCGGGCGACGCCTGGGCGATCTCACCGGTGGCAATGGCGGGCCCATCTGGCGCCGGGTGGCGGTGGTCGGGCTGGCGGCGGCGGCGCTGCTCGCGCCCTACCGGGTCGTGCTGGAGACCGACGGCGACCCCGGGCGGCTGAGCCTGGCGGTCCATGACCAGCCGGTGCTGCCGGTGCAGGACGAGGTAGCGGCCTACCTCCGGGCCACGACGCCCGCCGGGGCGGCGATCTTCGTCGCCTTCGACGAGGCCGAGCTCTACTACCTCGCCGACCGCCCGGCGGCCTACCGCCACCTCTACGACCAGGAGTTGGCGGCGATCCCCGGCGCCGAGGCGGCCCTGCTGGACCTGATCGGCGGTCCCGCTCGACCGGCCGTGGTCGTCGCCACCCGCCAGCTCGCCCCCTTCCCGGACCAGGGCCGTGCCTTCTGGGCGGCCGTCCGGGCGCACTACCGGCTGGAGACGACGATCGGTGGGGTGGGGATCTACCGCGCCACCGCCCCGTCGGGCGGCCCCTCGGCGCGGTGACCGGGCCGTCGTCCCGCCGAGGGACGCCGGGATGGATCCGAGCGACCGACAGAAGGAGATGGTCCGGCGCCTGTTCGATCGGACGGCGGGGGCCTCCGACACGGTCGTGCCGTTCTTCGCCGGGTTCGGCCGTCACCTGGTGGCATGGGCGGATCCGGCACCCGGCCAGACGGTCCTCTACCTCCTCTCCAGCCGCGGGGCCGTGTCGAAGCCGGCGCGGGAGGCGATCGATCCGCTAGGGACGGCGGCCGCGGTCGACGTCTCGCCCCCGATTGTCGCGTGGCTCGCTGCTGACCTCCGGGCGGTGAGTGCCCGGAACGTCGATCTGTGGATGACGGACACCGAGCGCTTGGCGTTTCCGAGACGAGCCTTTGACGCCGTGCTCTGCGGGTTCGCCCTCCACTTGATGCCCGATCCACCCGGTGTCGTCCCGTCAGCCTGGCGGGTGCTCCGTCCGGGCGCGTCTCCGTGGTCTCCCTTGCTCCCTGCCCGGGCCGGCGAGCGGCCGCCGCCTGGCGCCCGACGCCGGGGTCGTCCAGCGATACGCGCCGGCCGTGAACCCCGCGCGGTGGTCGCTGCCCGACCCGCCGGAGCCGCCGAGGTTGCTCCGGGCCGCTGGCCTCGCGGCGATCGAGGTCAGCGCGGAAGAGGTCCGGGTGCCGGTGGAGGACCCGGCGACCTTCTGAGCGGTGGAGATGTCCCACGGCATGCGCGGGTTCGTCGAGGGCCTGCCTGGCCGGGAGCGGGCTGACTTCGAGGCGGACGTGTGCGCGGTCCTCGCCGCGATGCACGACGCTGGCGGCATCGTCCTGGAGCGCGGCGTCGGTTTTTGCCGCGCGTCGGTGCCGACCGGGTGACCGGGTCCCACGCGATCGGTGGCGGCGGCACCGGGCGGCGGCGTCCGTCATCACCGGTCTCACGGGGTCCGTGCGGGGAATGCCGCCGGGCCGTCGGCGCGGTCCGGCGCGTGGCTCGACCAGGACGACCTCGGTCGGCGTCGCGGCACGGCGAACAGACCGCCCGTGCAATGTCGCCCGTCCCGATTGACGCGCCGGCACCGTTCCCCTACCCTGCCGCCGACCCAGACGGGGGAACCCGGACAGACGAGGTAACGGACGACCGCTCAACGAGGAGGAAGGTCTGTGATGCACGTCCCGGCACGGTGGGCCAAGCTCGGTGGCCTGCTGCTGGTCTTCGCGCTGCTGATGCCCGCGGTCGCGCTCCGCGCCGATGCCCAGGACGCCGAAGGCAAGGTGCTCCGCATCCAGCGCGGCACCTACCCCGACACCATCGACCCCCAGGTCGGCTCGGCCCTCGCTGAGATCAGCATCTGGACGCTCAACTACGAGGGCCTGACCCGCCTCGACGGCAACCTGCAGACCGTCCCGGCGGCCGCCGAGAGCTGGGAGTTCAACGAGGACGCGACGAGCATCACCTTCCGCCTGCGGGAAGGGCTGACCTACAGCGACGGCTCGCCGCTCACCGCCGACCGCTTCCGCTACTCGGTGCTCCGCACCTGCGACCCGAACGTCGCCGGCGGCTACGCCTACGTCCTGACCGACGTCGTCGCCGGCTGCGCCGAGTTCGCCAACCTGTTCGACCCCGAGGCCGCGACCCCGGTCGCCACCGACGACACCGCCGCCTACGAGGCGGCCCGCGACGCGGTCGGCGTCCGCGCGCCGGACGAGCGCACGCTCGAGATCGACTTCATCGCCCCGGCCCCCTACTTCCCGACGGTGGCCAGCCTCTGGGTCTTCTTCCCGGCCCAGCAGGAGCTGATCGAGGCCGGCGGCGAGAACTGGTGGGCCGACCCGGCGAACCAGATCGGCAACGGGCCCTTCCAGCTCACCGGGCTCGAGGACGGCCAGCTCGCCACGTTCGAGGCCAACGAGAACTACTGGGCGGGTCGGCCGAAGGTCGACGGGATCGAGTACGTCTACATCGCCGAGAGCGCCGCGGCCCTGGAGGCGTACCGCGCCGGGGACGTCGACATCATCGGCGTCGACCCGTCCCAGATCGCCACGATCGAGGGCGACCCGGAGCTGTCCGACCAGCTGCTCCGCTACGCGGCCGCCAACACCTGGTACCTCAACTTCAACCTCAACGAGGAGCCGTTCCAGGACGTCAAGGTGCGCGAGGCGTTCGCCTACGCCTTCGACCGCGAGACGTTCTGCGAGGTGATCAGCTTCGGCAGCTGCGTGCCGACCTACTCCTGGGTGCCGAGCGACGTGCCGGGCGCGATCGAGACCAACGCCTTCGCGTTCGACCCCGAGGCCGCCCGGGCCGCCCTCGCCGCGTCCTCCTACGGCAGCGCCGAGGCGCTCCCCGAGATCCGGTACTTCTACGGCAGCGGCGACCCCGCCGCCCAGGCCCGGGTCGAGTGGATCGCCCAGCAGTACCGCGAGGTCCTCGGCGTCGAGCTGACGCTGGAGCCGACCGAGCCGACGACTCTGTCCGGCCTGCGGCGCGACCCGGAGACCTACCCGCAGTTCACCATCTACAACTGGTACCAGGACTACCCCGACCCCCAGAACTGGCTCAGCGTCTACTGGACGTGCAGCTCGTCGTTCGCCGAGCGGGTCGGCTACTGCAACCCCGAGTTCGACGAGCTGACCGAGCAGGGCGACCGCACGATCGACCCCGAGGCGCGGATCCCGTTCTACGAGCAGGCCGGCCAGCTCCTCCTCGAGGACCTGCCGGGCCCGCCGCTCTTCAACGAGGCGAACATCTTCCTCGTCAGCCCGGACGTCACCGGCTACACCCCGACCTCGATCGACGGCGGCTGGCCCGGCGAGCGCGCCTCTGCGCTGACCGTCGACGTCAACCGGACGTAGCGGCGAGCTGACGGCTGAGCGCTCACAGCGCTCAGCCGTCAGCTACTAACGGGGCGCCGGCCATGCTCCGACATGGCCGGCGCCTCGCCTCATGAAGAACACCTGAACCTCCGCCGAACGGCCCACTGCTGACGGCTGACCGCTGACGGCTACCAGCCCCCCTCGGAGCGTCATGCTTGGCTTCCTCGTTCGGCGCGTCCTCTGGGTCGTCCCGGTGGTGTTCACCGTCGCGCTGATCACCTTCGTGCTGATGCAGCGCGCGCCGGGTGGGCCGTGGGACAGCGACAAGCCCGTCTCACGCTCTGCCCTCGAGACCCTGAACCGGCGCTTCGGCCTCGACAAGCCGCTCTGGCTCAACCCGGACGCGGTCGGCGACCTGCGCGACGAGGGGGTGGATAACCCCTTCCGGCTCGGGCGGGCGCTGCTCGACAGCCAGTTCGGCAACTACCTGGTCGGCATCGCCCGCTTCGACCTCGGCCCGACCTACGAGTCGCGGGGCGGCGAGACCGTCCAGCGCGTGATCGCCGGCCGGCTGCCGACGTCGGCCAAAGTCGGGCTGGTCGCCGTCGCCTTCGCGACCCTGGTCGGGATCCCGCTCGGGGTCCTCAGCGCCCTGCGCCAGAACACCTGGCTCGACTACCTCAGCCTCTTCACCTCCACGGTCGGCGTCTCGGTGCCGACGTTTGTCAGCGGCATCCTGCTGCTGATCCTCCTCAGCCAGCAGTTCGGCGTCTCGCCCGTGCGGCGGCCGGAGGAGTGGGACGGGTTCGGCCGCGCCTATCTGGTGCCGGGGATCGTCCTCGGCCTCGGCACGATGGCCTACCTCGCGCGCCTGACCCGGGCGACGCTGCTCGAGGTCCAGCGCCAGGACTACGTGCGGACCGCCCGCGCCAAGGGGCTCGGCGAGGGACCGGTGGTCGCGCGGCACATGCTCCGCAACGCGCTGATCCCGGTCCTGACCGTCCTCGGTCCGGCGGCGGCCGACCTGCTGACCGGCTCGTTCGTGATCGAGACGATCTTCGGGGTGCCCGGTCTCGGGCGGGAGTTCGTGACCTCGATCTCGTCGCGCGACTACTCGATGATCATGGGGACGACGGTCTTCTACGCCGTCCTCGTCGCCCTCGCCAACGTCACCGTTGACCTCAGCTACGGCCTGGTCGACCCGCGGATCCGCCAGCGCCGGTGACGGCCTCCTCGCCTCTGGGGCGGCACGGTCTGCGACCGGCCGACGATACCTGCGTGCGGAGGGACCGCCGACGTCGACCCGACCGCGCCGGACCGACCAGGTGGACGCGATCGCGCCGGCCCACGGCGTGGGGGCGACCGACTATCGCATCGTGACGGACCGGACGGTGTGACACCCGCCCGCCGCCGTGGCAAGATCGGGACGAGGCGGCCTGAGGAGGGCGGGTGCCGGTCGGGTGGGCGCCCGCCGGCCACCTGGGCACCCCTGGGCGCACGCCGACCACGCGGGCGCCCGCCGTGCGCCCCACCGAACCGACCTCGATCCCGGGAGGAACGCAGCGCCGATGTCGACCCTGGCTCCGGCCACCACTCCGCTCAGCGGCGCCGCCGACCGGACGCTCGGCGGGGGGCGGGCGACGCGCTCGCTCTGGGGCGACGCCTGGCGCCGGCTGCGGCGGAACCGGATGGCGATGGTCAGCCTGGTCTACCTCGGGCTGCTGGTGATCGTCGCCGTCGCCGCGCCGGCGATCGCGCCGCAGAACCCGGTCGGCTCGAACGTCCGCGCCGCCGGGCAGTACCGGCTCCCGGCCTGGCAGGACGACGCCGACCCTCGTCGCAGCGGCGACTGGGCCTACCCGCTCGGCACCGACTCGATCGGTCGCGACATCTTCAGCCGCCTCGTCTACGGCACCCGCGTCTCGCTGGTGGTCGGGTTCATCCCGATGGCGGTCATCCTCCTGATCGGCGTGCCGATCGGGCTGCTTTCCGGGTTCGCCGGCGGCTGGCTCGACGGCCTGCTGATGCGGATCACCGACGTCGTCTACGCCTTCCCGGGGTTGCTCTTCTTCATCATCGTCCAGGTCTCCCTGCGCGACACCGCGGTCGGGGAGGTCCTGAACGGGCTGGTGCTGCTCTTCCTGACCCTCTCCGTCGTGAACTGGAGTGGCGTCGCGCGCCTGGTGCGCGGCGACACGCTGGCGCTCAAGGAGAAGGAGTTCGTCGAGGCGGCGCGGGCCAATGGGGCCGGGGCGGGGCGGATCATCCTCCGCCACGTGCTGCCGAACGCGCTCGGGCCGATCATCGTCGCCGGGGCCTTCATCGTCCCCGGCGCGATCATCGCCGAGGCGACCCTCAGTTACCTGGGGATCGGCGTCCGCCCCTCGACCAACCTCGACGCGCCGTTCCCGACCAGCTGGGGGGCGATGATCCTCGACGGCTCGTCGTCCTGGGAGTCGCAGCCCTGGATGCTGATCGCCCCGGGCCTGGCGGTCGCCCTGATCACTCTGGCCTTCACCTTCCTCGGCGACGGCCTCCGCGACGCCCTCGACCCGCGAGGCACCTGACGCCGTTCGACCCGGTCGGCCGTCTCGGGTGCATATTGCGCGGCGGTGGTGTGCTCGCCCCGGCGAGCGCCGCACGGGCGGTCCTTCGTCGGTCGTTGCCCCTTGCGGGTGGCACGGGGCAGGCGTAGCCTAGGGCAGTCCCCGCCGCCGAGGGCGACCACGGCGGGGTCGGGCCGGGCGCGACCGTGCGCCTCGTGCCGGGGGAGGTCGCTGAGGGGGATGGCGCCATGGCCCAGCCCAACGGCAGTTCCAGTTCCGTCCGCATCGAGTACTGCACGTCCTGAGGCTACCTCAGCCGCGCCGCCAGTCTGGCGGAGCACATCCTGCACGACTACGAGGATAAGGTCGGGGCCGGTGTCCTGCTCGTCCCCAGCAGCGGGGGCATCTTCGAGGTCAGCGTGGGCGACCGCGTCGTCTTCTCGAAGAAGCAGAAGGGCCGATTCCCCGAGGAGAACGAGGCCGAGGGCCTCGTCGGGGAGGCGCTCGGGGCGTAGGCGCGACGGCGCGACAGTGCCACCGTCACGGGCGTGACGGCGCGATAAACATGGGCGCGACGGCGCGATAAACATGGGCGCGATGAATCGCGCCCCTACGGTGGACTTCCGGACCATGCGTAGGGGCGCGATTCATCGCGCCCGCCCCGGTCCCCGCGCGACGCGCCCGGTCAATCGTGCCGGAGGGTCGGATCGAGGGCGTCGCGGACCCAGTCGCCGATCCGCGAGACGCCGAGCGCGGTCAGAAAGAGCATGATCCCCGGGATCACGGAGATCCACCACCCCTCGTCCGACCCGAGGTACTCGCGGCCGCCGCCGATCATCGCGCCCCAGCTCGCGCGGGTCCGTGGCGGGATGCCCAGCCCCAGGAACGACAGCGTCGCCTCGAGGATGATCAGGCGGGCGAGCTCGAGCGTCGAGACCACGATCAGCGGCGAGAGCGCGTTGGGCAGGATGTGCCGCAGGATCACCCGGCGGTCGGTCGCCCCGACGCTGCGGATCGCCTCGACGAACCCGATCTCCTTCAGCGAAAGCACCCGCGCCCGCGCGATCCGGGCGTAGGTGACCCAGCCGCTGAGGCCGACGACCACGATCAGCACCCCGAAGCCGGGGCCGACCACCGCGATCACGGCGATCGCCAGCAGCACGAACGGGAAGGCAAGCTGGATGTCGACGACGGTCATCACGACCTCGTCGACCCGGCTCCCGAAGTAGCCGGCGACCAGACCCAGCGCCGTCCCGATCGTGGCGCCGATCAGCAGCGCGACGAGGCCGATCGTGAGCGAGGTCCGCGCCCCGTAGACGAGCTGGCTGAGGATGTCGTAGCCCCGCGAGTCGGTGCCCAGCGGGTGCTCGGAGCTGCCGCCGTCGATCCACATCGGCGGCGCGAGGCGGGCCCGCAGGTCGCCCCGGAACGGCTCGAAGGGCGCGATCAGCGGCGCGAGGATTGCCGCCATCACGATCCCGAGCAGGATGACCCCGAAGACCCAGACGAAGATCGGGACCCTGCTCGGCCGGAACCGGGGGCGCTTCCTGGTCGCCCCGCTGAGCGTGGTGCCCGCGGCGTCGCGCGCCGCGTCGGTCGCGACGGCGGGCAGCGTCCGCTCTGAATCGCCGCCGGACGGGGTACCCGTCTCACGCCCCTGCCCCGCGGTCGGTGGGGCGACGCGGGCGCCGGTGTCGACGCGGGGGCCGGACTCGCTCACCCGAGCCGGATCCGCGGGTCGAGCACGGCGTAGAGGATGTCGACCACCAGGTTCACCCCCACGAAGCCGATCGCGATCAGGAAGACCCCCGCCTGGACGATCGGGTAGTCCCGATTCTCAATCGCCTGGATGATCAGCCGTCCGATCCCCGGCAGCGAGAAGACGGTCTCGGTCACCACCGAGCCGCCGAGCAGGGTGCCGAACTGGAGCCCCATGATCGTGACGACCGGCACCAGCGTGTTCCGCAGCGCGTGCCCACGGACCACCCGTGCCTCGCCGAGGCCCTTGGCGCGGGCAGTCCGCACGTAGTCCTGACCGAGGACCTCGAGCATCGCCGAGCGGGTGAGGCGGGTGATGCTCGCCATCGCGAAGGCGCCAAGGGTGATCGCCGGCAGCACCAGCCCCCGCGGGCTGTCGAGGCCGGAGGTGGGGAACCAGCCGAGGCGAACGGCGAAGACGAGGATCAGCACGATCCCCAGGAAGAACGTTGGCACCGCCTGCCCGACCAGGGCGACCAGCACCGCGACGTTGTCGAGCAGCGTGTTCGGTCGCAGCGCCGAGAGGATCCCGATCGGCAACCCAACCAGGACCGCGACCGCGAAGGCCGCCGTCGCGATCTGGAGCGTGGCCGGGATCCGGTCGATCACGACGTCGAGGGCATCCTGGCCGTAGCGAATGGAGTCGCCGAAGTCGAGCCGGGCGGCGTCCCGCAGGAAGATGCCGTACTGGACGATCAGCGGCTCGTTCAGCCCCCGCTGCTCCCGCAGCCGGTCGACCTCCTCGGTCGTCGCCTCGGCCGGCACCAGCAGCGCGATCGGGTCCCCCGAGAGGCGGAGGACCACGAAGACCACCGTGATCACGCCCCAGACCACGATGACGGTGCGGAGGAGCCGCCGGATCAGGAATCGGGCCAAAGGCAACCTCCCGAAGACGCCGGACCGAAGGCGGGCGAGGCGCGGGACCGCAACGGCGGGGGACGGGGGGACGGCGCAAGACGCGCCGTCGTTCCGTCCCCCGCCGACCCGGCGCCCGAGGTGGGGCGCCGGGCGATCCTCGCGCGGTTACCCGCCCAGCGTCAGGTTCTCGGCGCGGAGGTTGAAGTACTGGTTCGCGTAGGGGAACCAGCTGATGTAGTTGGCGACGCCGTAGGACTCCTGCGGCTGGATGATCGGCAGCCACGGGAAGTTCTCGTTGAAGATCTCGAACATCCGGCGGTAGTTGCGCTCCCGCAGCGCCGGGTCGAGGCTGGTCCGGGCCTCGGTCCCGAGCCGGTCGAACTCCTCGTTGCGGAAGTAGGGCTGCGCGCCCTCCGGCGCGAGCAGCCGCCACATCATTCCGTCCGGATCGCTCAGCGCGCTGGTCGGGTCCGACCACCACATGCCGAGGAAGGTCTTCGTCCGGTTCTTCTCGGCGCGGACCGAAGTCTCGATCTGGGAGAGGTTGACGTTGACCCCGATGTCCTCCCAGCCCTGGGCGATGATCTCGGCCATCGCCAGGTCGTTGGACAGGTAGCCGTCGGTCGTCTCGATCACGATCTCTTCGCCGTTGTAGCCGGCCTCGGCCAGCAGCGCCTCGGCCCGCTCGGGGTCGTAGGGGTAGGCCGGCAGGCTCGGGTCGTAGGCGAAGTCGCCGGGGACCGCCGGCTGGCTCGGAACCACGCCCTGGCCGCCGTAGAGCTCCTCGACGATCGCCTGGCGGTCGATGGCCAGCGAGAGCGCCTGCTTGACCAGCGGGTTGTCGAGCGGCGGCACCGTCGAGTTGACGCCGAGCACGTAGAGGCCGTTGTAGAGGACCTGCTCGATCCGGGCGTTCTCGAGATCGGCCACGTCCTGGACCTGGTCCGACGGCACCTTGGTGATGATGTCAACCTCGCCGGCCTGGAGCGCGGCGATCCGGGTCGAGGTCTCCGGGATCGGGCGGAAGGTCACCGTCTGGAAGGCGATCGGGTCGCCCCAGTAGTTGTCGTAGCGGGCCAGGGTCAGGTGGTCGTCGACCACGTACTCGACGAAGCTGACTGGGCCGCTGCCGACCGGGGCCTGGTTGAAGCCGTCCGGACCGACCTGGGTGAAGTAGTCCTTGGGCAGGATCTGGCCGCCGTAGAAGGCGAGCCGGGCCGGCAGCAGCGGGTCCGGCGCCTTGGTCACGAACTGGACCGTCAGCGGGTCGACGACCACGACGTCCTGCACGGTCGAGAAGGTGCTCGCGACCGTCAGGCCCTCCTCGCCGCTGTAGGTCCGCTCGATCGTGAACTCGACGTCGTCGGCGCCGAACTCTTCGCCGTTGTGGAAGGTGACGCCCTCGCGGAGCTGGAACTCCCAGGTCAGGTCGTCGACCTGGTTGAACTCCGTCGCCAGCATCGGCTGGATCGAGAGGTCACGGCCGCGGGTGAGCAGGTTGTCGTAGAGGTTGAAGGTCACCGAGATGTCGTTGACCTGGGTGCTCTTCTGGGGGTCGAGGGTCGAGACGTCGGCCGACTGGGCGATGACCAGCTCGGTCTTGCCGGCCGGCGGGGCGACGAGCGGCTCGCTCGGTTCGCTCGGGACCTCCACCGCGGCCGGCGAGGCGGCCGGCGTCCCGCCCTGCGCCAGGGCGGTGAGGGGTAGGGCGGTGGCAAGCAGCAGCGCCAGCAGCGCGACGATGCCGGGCGTCGTTCGGCGTCGAGATCCCATCCGTCTCCTCCATGTCGAGTGGCGGGTGGCCGGGCGACCCACGCCGTCGTGGGCCGGTTGTGGACGCACCGGCCCCGGCCCCGGGTGGGGACCGGCGTGCCTGGGCGCGGTGGCGCGGAGTATCGCAAGAAACCCACTAACCTGCGACGCGGCACCGGTCCGGCGTAGGATCGCGTCATGACAGGTCGTCTCAGACGCTACGCGCGACCGCCCGGACTGGACTCGTGATCTCACCGGACGCCACCGCCCCCACCGAGCCAGACCGGCCGACCACCGACCCGGGGCGCCGACCCGACTGGGGCGCGGTCCTCGGCGTGGTCGACCACCGTCCGTGGCCGCTGTCGCGGCGCCCCTGGGCGGTCGGCATGGTCTGGCGCGACCTCCTCTTCGCGCACTGGCCGCTACCCGCGGCCTCGGTGCGACCCCTGGTGCCCCCGGTGCTCGAACTGGACACCTTCGACGGCGCCGCCTGGGTGGGGATCGTCCCGTTCCGGATGGACGGCTTCGCCCTGCGCGGCGCGGTCCGTCCTCCCGGGGTGGCCGCGTTCCTCGAGCTCAACGTCCGCACCTACGTGACGTACCGCGGCCGGCCGGGGGTGTTCTTCTTCAGCCTCGACGCGGACAGCCCGCTCGCGGTGGCCGGCGCGCGGGCGATCTTCCGGCTCCCCTACTTCCGGGCACGGATGGCGGCGGAGACCGGACCCGGCGGCGTCGCGTTCTCCAGCACGCGGACCGACCGCCGGATCGGCCCCGGGGCCCTCGACGCCCGGTACCGCGCGATCGGGCCGCCGCGTCTGGCCGTTCCGGGCGACCTGGCCCACTTCCTCACCGAGCGCTACTGCCTGTATGCGGTCCCGGGGCACGAGCGGGTGCTGCGGACCGACGTCCACCACCGACCCTGGCCCCTCCGGCCGGCCGAGGCCGAGTTCGACGCCAATGGCGTCGCCGACGCCCACGGGATCGCCCTGCCGCCGGACCGACCCGTCCTCCACCTCGCGGAGCGGCTGGACGTCGTCGGCTGGCTGCCGGAGCGCGCCGGGTAGGCCCGGCCCGGAGTGGGCGCGAGGTCGCGTGCTAGACTCTGCGACGCGCATTCTTATGTCTTTCCCCGATCGGCCGATCCCCTCGGAGTGACCGCGTGCCCGTCGAATCGCCGACCACACAGCCCTGGGCGACCTGTACGCTCCGCTCCGCGCCGGAGGCCGCACCCGTCGAGGCGGAGGCGCCCGCCGCGTTGCCCGCGCCGCTGCCCGCCGAGGCCGCGGCGCTCCTCGGCGAGGAGAAGGTCGGGCCACGGGACGGTGCGGGCAAGACCGTCGTCGTCGCGATGAGCGGCGGCGTCGACAGCGCGGTCACCGCCCTCGTGATGCGCGAGCGCGGCTACCGCGTCGTCGGCATGAACCTGCGGCTCTACAGCGCCGACGACCCGGAGCACCGGGCCAACCCCTGCTGCGGCATCCCGGCGATGGACGACGCCCGCGCCACCTGCGCCCGGCTCGGTGTGCCCTTCTACGCCGTCGACATGGAGCACGAGTTCGCGGAGGCGGTCGTCCGTCGCTTCGTCGACGAGTACGCGGCCGGACGCACCCCCAACCCCTGCCTGGAGTGCAACCGCCACGTCAAGTTCCGCCACCTCGTCGGGCGGGCGCGGGCGCTCGGCGCCGACTGCCTGGCGACCGGCCACTACGCGCGGGTCGTGCCGGGCGACCCGGCGGGCGGCGTCCCCCACCGCCTGCTGCGGGCGGTCGACGGCCGCAAGGACCAGAGCTACGTGCTCCACACGATGGGCCAGGACGAACTCGGCTACGTCCGGTTCCCCCTCGGCGGCCTGACCAAGCCGGAGGTCCGAACGCTCGCCCGCGCCTTCGGCCTGCCGGTGGCCGACAAGGCCGAGAGCCAGGAGATCTGCTTCGTCGGCAACGGCTCCTACGCCGACTTCGTCGCCGCCCGTCGCCCGGACGCCACCCGCCCCGGCGAGATCGTCGACGCCGCCGGCACCGTGATCGGCGCCCACCGCGGGCTGGTCCACCACACGGTCGGGCAGCGCCGCGGCATCGGCATCCCCCGGCCGGAGCCGCTCTATGTGCTCGGGCTCGACCCGGCCGCGAATCGCCTCGTGGTCGGCGCCCGGACCGAGGCGGCCGCGCGGGTCGTGACCGCCGCGGAGGTCACCCTCACCGGTGGTCGGCCACCGGCCGCGCCCTTCCCGGCCGACGTCGTCGTCCGCTACCGTGGTCGCCCGCACCCGGCGACGGTGACGCTGGGCGCCCGGGGCGCTGCCGAGGTCGCGTTCGCCGGCGAGGGGCCGATCTGCTCGCCCGGCCAGGCGATCGTCTTCTACCGCGGGGACGAGGTGCTCGGCGGCGGCACCATCGCCGGTGTCACCCGGGTGGCCGGCGCGGCGGGCGCCGGACCCCTGGCTTCGGCGGGCGCCTAGCCGGTCGGGAAGCCGAGCCGGTCGCACCGCGCGTCCTCCAGAAGATGGGTCTTCCAGCCGCCCGTGCTGGCGTCGGGACGATGGCGGCGCGGCGACGCCAGGCCCCTTCACCGTGGAGCTGGCTCAGGAATTGCGTCCGGACGGCGGATCCCGCCGGGCCATTCGCGGTAGGATGGTGGGCACGCCCTGGCGCGGTCGGTGGCGTTGGCAGCGCGGAGTGACGGACGGGGGACGATGGGGCGGGTCAAGCTGTACGCGATCGGGGGGGCCGTCGGCTCGCTCCTGGTGCTCCTCCTGATCATCTTTGGGCTCTACCAGCTCGGCGACGACGGGCAGTCGGCCCTCGAGCGCCTCCGCGACATCGCGGTGATCTTCGTCGTGCTCCTCTTCCTGCTTACGGTCGTGCTCCTGGCGGCGATCGCCGCCGCGCTCGGCTTCCTGGTCCTCCAGATCCGCGACCGCGTGATCCCGCTCCTGGAAGAGTTCACCGGCACCGCCCGTCGCCTCCGCGGCACCGCCAACTTCATGACCGAAGAGGCGGTCAAGCCGATCGTCACTGTCGCCGGGACCTACGCCCGGATGCGCGCGATGACCAAGACGGTGACCGGCAAGAGCAAGAAGCCGCCGAAGGTCTAGCGCGGGGCTATCGTCCGGCGAGCCCGGGCACGCGCCGTAGCGATCACCGCCCCGGCGTTCCTCGCGGAGGACGGCGCGACGGCCGTGGGGGTTCTGTGACTGACTCGTGGCGACGGCGGGGGCGTGGAGGCGCCGAGGGCGACGGCTTCCGCGGTGGGTTTGCCCTCGGCGCGGCGGTCGGCGCGGTGATCACCCTGATCGTCGCGCTTCGCCGCGGCGACCAGCTCCGGCAGTGGCTCGCGGCCATCGTCGGCCAGCGGCACCACGAACCCTCGAAGTCCTCCGAGGTGCTCGACCGCGCGACGGTCGATGGCGAACCGTCGGACGAGGTCCCTCCGGCGATCGAGCGTGAGATCCACGACGACGACATGGTTGATGGCGCCGAGCACGCCGCGCCGGCGGGAGGCGACCGAGCGTCGGTCACCGCGTGACGCACCCCGCGTAAGGCGCCGCGCCCCGGCTGCCAAACCTATCGCCTCATGGCAACGCCGCCGGCCTCCAGGGCCGGCGGCGTTCATCGTGTCCGAACCGTCCGCGGCGAGCGAGGCGGTGACACGGTGTGCCTACCGGGACACGGCAGCGGCCGACCCCGCGTGTCCATGCTTAAGCACCCCGCGCTCACCGGTTAGGTACCGCGAGTCGGCCGTTCTGCCGATGGCCGCCGGCTCGCCAGCGACCAGACTAGGGATCGTGGCAGGGGCCACGACCCGTAGGGAAGCGGGAGGAGCAGCCGGGCCGGTGCCTGCCGGATCGGGATCGCACGGAGACCCTCGATGTTGACCAAGCACGCGAGTTCAACCCTACTACCGATCGTGGGACGGTTCGCCAGTGCCGCGCTGCTGGTGGTCCTGATGGGCGCGATGGTGCTCGGTCCTGCCCGGGTTGGTGCGACCGGCAACACGGTCGCGGCGTCGCAGGACGACACGACCCCGGCCGCGGACGAGCCGGTCAGCGCCGCCGACGTCGATCCCGACACCGACGGCGATGGGCTGTTCGACGAGGACGAGGTTGCGCTCGGTACCGACCCGCTCGTGTACGACACCGACGGCGATGGGTTTGGCGACAACCAGGAAGTCGTCAGCGGTACCGACCCGCTCGATCCCGCCAGCTCCCCCGAAGGCCCGTCCGGTATCGATTCCGACGGCGACCTTCTCAGCGACGCGCAGGAGGCCGATCTCGGAACCGATCCGAACCTCTCCGACACCGACGGCGACGGCCTGACCGACCTCGCGGAGGTTGGATTCGAACCCGGCTCCTCGACCGGCACCGATCCACTCAACCCCGACACCGACGGCGACGGGTTCTACGACGGCGCGGAGATCCAGGCGGACGCCGACCCGGCCGACCCCGCGAGCTTCCCCGCGCCCCAGGAGGCCGGCGGCGTCCTGCGCGTCGACGTCAACACCTGCCCGGCCGGCTACACCGGCAACAACTTCGCCGCCGACTGCCCGGCGACCGCGGGCGTCCCGGTGATCCTGGATGGGCCCGGTTCGGAGATCCCCGCCACCCAGGAGGTGACCAACGGCGACGGTCGGGCCGCCTTCTTCCCGCTCTCGGGCGCCGAGTATGTGGTGACCGAGGACATCCCCGGCGACTTCATCGACCGGTCCGAGGTCTTCTGCGCCGCCGATGACGCGACCGAGCCGCGCCCCGTGACCATCTCCAGCGTCACGTCGTTCCAGGTCGAGTTGCTCGAAGGCGAGGGCCTGACCTGCACCGTCTACAACGTCCCCGTGGACCAGGGCGGGCCGCAGGAGGCCGGCGGCATCGTGCGGGTCTTCGTCAACACCTGCCCGGCCGGCTACGCCGGCACCAACTACGACGCCGACTGCGCGCCGACCGCGGGCGTTCCCGTCTCGATCGGTCTGGCCGCGTCCGAGTTCTTCGACACGCAGTCGACCGACGCGAACGGTCGGGTCGCCTTCTTTCCGCTCTCGGGCGGCGAGTACGTGGTCGCCGAGGACATCCCGGGCGACTTCATCGAGCGCACCGCGGTCTTCTGCGCCGCCGACGACGACGCCGAGGCGGGCGCCGTGACCCCGCTCAGCGTGACCTCCTTCCCGGTCTCCCTGGCCGAGGGCGACGGGGTGAGCTGCAGCGTCTACAACGTCCCCGTCGACCAGGGGAACGGTCAAGGCGAAGGCAGCACGATCACCGTCGATGCCCTCGCCTGCCCGACGGGGTACACCGGCGACAACGTCGCCCGCGACTGCGCCGACCCGCTGGAGGACATCACGGTCTTCCTCGCCCTCGTCGGCTCGGAGTTCCAGGACCAGGCCGAGACCGGCCAGGACGGCACGGTCGTCTTCCCTGGCCTCAGCGCCGGCCGCTACCGGATCGAGCTCGGGATCCCCGGCGACTTCGCGGACTTCGAGGTGACCTGCTTCGACACGCCGTTCACCGGCGAGGGGACGAACGTCATCGAGCTCGACCTCGGCGAGTCCGAAGGTGTGGGCTGCCGGTTCTACGTCATCCCCGCCAACGCCCAGGGCGAGATCACCCCGACCGCGACCAAGGCGGTCGAGACCCCGAAGGCGACCGAGACCCCGAAGGCGACCGCACCCGCCAAGGAGACGGCCACCGCGCCGGCCAAGGAGACGGCCACTGCGCCGGCCAAGGCGACCGAGACCCCGAAGGCCGGCACCACGCCGAAGGCGACGTCGACCCGACGCCCCGGCGCCGTCACCACCCTTCCCAGTACCGGAGCGGGGGCCTCGGGAAGTGATACCGGCTCGACCGGTCTGGCCCTGGCCCTGATCGTCGCGGCGATCGCCGCCGTCACGGTCACCGCCACCGCCCGCCGCCGGGCCGCCTGATCCCCCGCCCCGCCCGGGCCACTCGGTCCGGGCGGGGCCCCACGCTCCCGCCCGCGCTCCCCCGGGAGTGCGGGCCCTCCCCCCCTTTCAGCGCGACGGCCCGCGGTCCTATTGGACCGCAGGCCGTCGCCATTCTGTCGGGGCGCGATGGGCCGGCCGAGCTCCCTTGTGTCCCCCACCCCGCCGCCTCACGGCGCTTGGCGGCGATCGCTCAGACTCGGCTCCGGTGTGCGGACCGGGGAAGCGAGGGGAGGCCACGTCTCGCTGCTACCGGTCTCGCCGGGCCGCGATGGGCGTGCCCC
Organism: uncultured Thermomicrobiales bacterium; assembly: GCA_902806335.1. GTDB lineage: Bacteria > Chloroflexota > Chloroflexia > Thermomicrobiales > UBA6265 > CADCWG01. The sequence continues at coordinate 40,364 of CADCWG010000020.1, forward strand.
GACGCGCCGGGTGAGAACCAGACGCGAAGGCCCCCCTCCCCGATCCGGGAGGGGGGCCTTTGGTGACGGTGCGAAGAACGGGACCAGCGGGTCGCTAGGCGGTCTCGGCGTAGGGGATCGGGTGGTCGTTGACCGCCATCAGCAGCGGCCGGGTGCGGTTGTTGATCACGTTCGCGTCGACGATGCACTTGCGGACGTTGTCGAGCGACGGGATCTCGTACATCACGTCGAGGAGCACCTCCTCGATCGTCGACCGCAGCCCCCGGGCGCCGGTCTTCCGCTCCTCGGCCTGGCGGGCCGCCGCGACCAGGGCGTCGTCGGTGAAGACCAGCTCGACGTTGTCGAGGGCGAAGAACTTCTGGTACTGCTTGACGACCGCGTTCTTCGGCTCGGTCAGGATCCGCATCAGCTCCGGCTCGGTCAGGTGATCGAGCGCGACGCTGACCGGCAGCCGGCCGACGAACTCGGGGATCAGGCCGTACTTGAGCAGGTCGTCGTGGTTGAGGTTGTGGAGCGGGTTCGGCTCGTCGGCCCGATCCTCCTCGGCCGCGGCGCCGAAGCCCATCAGGGCCTGCTTGCCGGTCCGCTTGGCGACGATCTCTTCCAACCCCTCGAACGCCCCGCCGCAGATGAAGAGGATGTTGCGGGTGTCGATCTGGATGTATTCCTGGTGGGGGTGCTTGCGGCCGCTCTGGGGCGGCACGTTGGCGACGGTCCCCTCGACGATCTTGAGCAGCGCCTGCTGGACCCCCTCGCCCGAGACGTCCCGGGTGATGCTCGGGTTGTCCGCCTTGCGGGCAATCTTGTCGATCTCGTCGATGTAGATGATCCCGGTCTGGGCCCGGGTCACGTCGCCCGCGTTCTGGATCAGCCGGAGGAGGATGTTCTCGACGTCCTCGCCGACGTAGCCGGCCTCGGTCAGCGCGGTCGCGTCGGCGATCGAGAACGGGACGTCGAGCAGCTTCGCCAGCGTCTGGGCCAGCAGCGTCTTGCCGCAGCCGGTCGGGCCGACGAGGAGGATGTTGCTCTTCTGGAGTTCGACCTCGTCGTCGCTCTCGACCCCGGCGCTGATCCGCTTGTAGTGGTTGTAGACCGCGACCGAGAGGATCTTCTTGGCGCGGTCCTGGCCGACGACGTACTGGTTCAGCTGGTCGTAGAGCTTGCGCGGGGTGGGGATTCGGGTGAGACCGGGCTCCACCCGCGGGGCGGCCGGCTCCTCTTCCTCGATGATCTCGCGACAGAGCTGAACGCACTCGTCGCAGATGTAGACCTGGTTGGGTCCGGCGATCAGCCGCCGGACCTCTTCCTGGCCCTTGTTACAGAACGAACACCGGTAATGCACCCGCCCACCTCGCGTGTCTGGCCGTGTCCCGCCGCCCGCGGCGAGCCTCGGGATCCCGATCTCCCCCGCCGTGCCTCGCGGCTACGACCGGCCGTTGGTCGCCGTCGTGGCCGCGCCGACCACGTGGGCCGGCTCGAGCACCTCGTCGACGAGGCCGTACTCCTTGGCCTCCTGGGCGGTCATGTAGTAGTCGCGCTCGGTGTCGCGCTTGACCTTGTCGTAGCTCTGCCCCGAGTGGGAGGCCAGGATCTCGGTCAGCTTGGTGGTCAGGTTGAGGGTCTCGCGGGCCACGACCTCGATGTCCGGGACGGCGCCCCGGAACCCGGCCGACCCCTGGTGGATCATCACCCGGGCGTTGGGGAGGGCGAACCGCTTCCCCTTCGTCCCACCCGCGAGCAGCACGGCCGCCATGCTGGCGCCCATGCCCATGCAGAAGGTCGCCACGTCGGGCTTGATCATCTGCATCGTATCGTAGATGGCCAGTCCGGAGTAGACAACCCCGCCCGGGGAGTTGATGTAGAGGCGGATGTCCTGGTCCGGGTCCTCGTGGGCCAGGAACAGCATCTGGGCGATGATCAGGTTGGCGATCTGGTCGTCGACCGGGGTGCCGAGGAAGACGATCCGGTCCTTGAGCAGGCGCGAGTAGATGTCGAAGGCGCGCTCGCCGCGGTTGGTGCTCTCGACGACCATCGGCACGAGGTTCTCGATCCGGGGGATCTCCATCGTCGTGGTGCCTCTGCTTTCTTGGTGGCCCCGTGGGGGCAGCTGGTGCGTGTTCCCCCAATGATACCCGGCGCTTGCCCCCCCACCCACCGCCCGACCGGCTAGGACCACGGCCGAACGCCCCGAATCGCCCAGAATGGGGACGATTCGGCCACGATCGTCGACGTCGCCGCCCGGGCGGGCGGCGCGCCGGGCTCCCCCAGCGGGGGCATCCGGTCGCCGACACCACACGGCGACCGGCGCATCACCTCCGCCTCCCGGGGGGACCGACGCGGCGCTGGCCCTCCGGGGCGGCGGGCCGACCGGCATGGCATGGGTCCAGCCCGGCGGGCCGACCCGCGTGGGGCGTTCCCGGCGGCCCCGCCGAGGCCGGGGCGCCATGCCACATGGTCGGTCCTCCGGTGGATCGGCGGGCTCCCCGCAATCGCGACGCC
>CADCWG010000021.1 GCA_902806335.1 uncultured Thermomicrobiales bacterium
GCGGCCGGCTGGGCGCCGGGGGCGGCGGCCGGGGCCGCCCGCCGCCCGGCGAGCACGCCCCTGATCAGCCCGCCGTGCTCCAGTTCGCCACGGCGGAGTTGGGGAAAGGTCGCCGCGACGCTCAGCTCGCGCCCGTCGCCGGCGTAGATCCCGGCCATCAGCGGCTCGACCAGCCGGTCGTACGCCTCCCAACCGAGGCGCCGGCCGACGAGCGAGGCGAGACTCTCGTCGTCGTCGCCCGCCCGCGCCCGGCGCGGCGGCAGCACGAAGTCGAGCGCGAACCGCGCCTTGCCCCACGGCGAGAGGAGGCCCGACCGGGCGATCGGACCGAGCCGGGTCGGGACCAGCCCGGTCAGCCCTTCGGGCAGATCGTGGAGCCGCCCGCCCCGCAGCACGAACGTCCGCCGGTTGACCGCGACCGGCGTCTGGAGGGCGTCGCCGAGCCCGAGCTCCCGGCAGAGTCCCGGGCCGCGCGGTTTCGCGGCCAGAAACGAGTCCGGACCACCCTCGACCGTGAACCCGTCGACCCGGTCGGTCAGCACCTTGCCGCCGAGGCGCGGCGACCCTTCGACAAGGGTGACGACGACACCCGGCTCGGCGAGCAGCCGGTGGGCGGCCGCGAGCCCGGCGATGCCCCCGCCGATAACCACGACCCGCCGTCCGGCGGCCTCCGCCCGACCCGGCGCCGTCCCGGCGGGATGGCCAGCGACCGCGCTCACCCGTCGCCGGCCGGGGTGGTGGCGGTGGGGGGCTTGGCGGCCGGGATCGGGACCAGCCCCGCCTCGGCGGCCCGCGCCCGCACCAGGTCGGCCAGCCCACCGACCAGGATCGGGTGGTCGTTGAGCATCTCGATCCGCTCCAGCCGGACCGCCAGCGGCTCGGCGTGCCGCCGGGCCTCGATGTCGACGTCGTAGAGCGTGTCGACGTGCTCGGTCACCGACCCGATCGGCACCACCAGCGCGTGCCGTGCCCCCTCGTCGGCCAGGCGCTGGAGGACGTCGGGCAGCGCCGGCCCGGCCGAGCCCGGAAAGGCGACGGTGTACGGCTGGGGCGCGATCCGTCGGGCGACGTGGAAGACCGTCTCCTGGAGGTCGCGCCGGAACGCGTCGTCCCCCGCGGCGATCATCCCCTGTGGCCCCGAGACGGCGAAGACGACCGGGACCTGGGCCCGCGCCGCCTCGGGGAACCGCGCGAGCCCCACGCGCACCCGATCCGCGAGCGCGTCGAGGTAGCCCCCCAGCAGGTGCCAGCGCTCGATCGGCACCACCTGGAGCGACGACGGCCCCGCCGCGGCGCGCGCGTGGTAGGAGCCGGAGCCCAGCGGGGAGTAGTGCGGCGTCATCGGGAGCCCGACCACCCGCGTCACGCCCTCCGCCGCCAGGGCCCCCACGACGTCCTCGATCAGCGGGTGCCAATGGCGCATCGCGATGTGCAGCCGCCAGGTCGTGCCGTCGGTCGTCCGGGCGTCCGCGTTAAGCCGCGCCTCGAGGGCCGCCGCCTGGACGCGGGTCAGCCTGAGCAGGGGCGAGCCCCCGATCGCGGCGTACCGCTCCGCCAGGGCCTCGGCCACCTCCGCCGGCATCCCCGACTCCTCGCGGAGGCGACGCGCGAAGTCGGCGACGTCCTCGGCCCGGTCGGGACCGCCCTCGGCCAGGAGCAGGACGTCGACGCTCGCCGCGCCGTCGGCAGGTTGGGGATCGGCCTCGCCGCCGAGGTCAGCCGTCTCCGCCGACAGACCGCGCGGCACCGCGTCCCGCTCCCCGCTCGCGTCCTGGCCCATGCTGTTGCCCACGTCGTTTGCCCCGGCCGACGCGATCGTCTCCCGATGGCCGATCGCCACCACGGCCGGGCCGAGCGGTCCCGTCCGACCCGTGGTCACCATTATGGACGCATCGCCCTCCGCTGGGCGTCCGACGACCGCCTCACGGCGCCGATACGGGCTACGGCTCGGGCACCCTGGGGTCGGGTGCCGGCGGCGCTGTGGGCGCCGAAGTCGCGCCCGCGCCGTCCGCCGCGGGCGCCGGCGGGATCGCCGCGGGCGCGGGACGGGACGCCGCGGGCGTCGACCGGACCGTTCTGGGGGAGGGCGCCGCGGCCTCGGCCCGGGCGAGGGCAAGCGCCGGCTCCGGCGGGTCCAGCATCAGGTCGATCGTGATCCAGAGCGCCGCCGCGAACGGATAGCCGATCACCGGCAGCGCGATGCCGAGGGCGATCGCGGCGATCTGGATGGCCAGGGTGGAGAGGTCGCTCGCCAGCAGCAGCGCCAGGACGATCCCGAACCCGAGGAACTCGGCCCCGATCAGGTTCACCGCGTAGACCCCGACCAGATACCCCTCCTCGCGCTCGAACAGGACCCCGCACTGCGGGCACCGTTCCCGCAGGGACCACCAGTTCCGGTACACCCCCCGCGCGCCGCTGTAGGGACACCGGCGCGTCAGGGCACGACCCAGCAGCACCATCAGCCGCCGCCCCCCGCGGGGCGGCAGCGACCACCGTGCCGAGTCCGCCGCCGCGAACCAGGCCGTCCTGCTGCGATCGAATCCCATGGTCCGCTCCTGCCGTTCCCCGTCCGCGGCCGGCCGCCCCCGCCGGCCCCGGACGCCCTGCCGGCGGTGTGGTCGACCGCCCGGGCTCGCGCGCGGCACCAACCGGTCGCCGGTATGATCCCACCTCGCCGGACCGCTCCTCTCGGGGACGGACCGGTTCGGGTCCGGCGCCCGCCCCACGACCGGGCCGCCGCGCGGCGCAGGAGGCAACGCAGGAGGCGACCAGGTGCCGAGAACGCTCCAGTTCGGAATCTGCCGCAATCAGACGCTGCCCTGGCCGGAGCTGGCCCGGCAGTGGCGGCTCTACGAGGAGCTCGGGTTCGACAGCGCCTGGGACTGCGACCACTTCCAGCGGCCGAGCGAGCCGGACGCCCCCTACTACGAGGGGTGGACCCTGCTCGCCGCCCTGGCCACCCAGACGACGACGATCCGGGTCGGGGTGCTGGTCACGAGCAACACGTTCCGCCACCCCGCGCTGCTGGCGAAGCAGGCGATGACGGTCGACCACGTCAGCGAGGGACGGCTGGAGCTGGGGATCGGCACGGGGTGGTACGCCGGGGAGCACGACCGCTTCGGTCTGGCCTTCCCGCCCGCGCCCGAACTGGTGGGTCGCTTCCGGGAAGCGGTCGAGGTTGTCGACCACCTGCTCCGCAACGAGGTCACCTCCTACGCCGGGGACTACTACCGGCTCGACGAGGCGCTGTTCCGGCCCGGACCCATCCAGCGCCCGCGCCCCCCGCTGACCCTCGGCGCCCACGGGCCGCGGATGCTGCGGATCGTGGCCGAGTACGCCGACCGCTGGAACTCGTTCGGGACCGTGGCGGAGATCCGCGACCGCAACGCCCGGCTCGATGAGCAGTGCGTGGCGATCGGACGGGACCCCCAGGCGATCCTCCGCTCGTTCTTCGGCATGGCCCCGCGGGCGACGATGTCGGGCCGGCTGGAGCGGGACCCCTGGGACTCGGTCGACGCCTTCGCGGAGATGGTGGGCCAGTACCGCGCGGTCGGCATCGAGGAGTTCATCGTCGACGGCCCGGAGCCGCGCCAGTTCGCCGTCATGGAGCGGGTCGCCGCCGACCTGCTGCCCCGCCTGCGCGCCGAGACGACCGCGGCCTGACCGCCGCTCGACGCCGGCTGGATCCGTCCTCGGCCGGATCCGTCCTCGGCTGGCTGTCCGGACAGGTCCATTGCCCGGCGTCCGGACAGGCGGGCGGCGTCGCGGGTCGACCGCCAGGTCGCCCCGGTCGCCCGGCCAACGTGCGTACGAACGCTACCCGGGACGGTCGAGCACGGGGCGCCATGCTATCCTGAGCCACGCACCCTGGGACCTCCTGCCGCGGCCGGCTGCGCCGGTCGACTATCAGCACCCGCGAGGCGCGCGTGATCACCCTCTCTGCTCGTCAGACCTGCCTGCTCGTCGCGGTCTTCGTGCTCACCAGCGGGACCCTGATCGGGCTCGACAGTCGGCACGCCCTCGACCCGGTCCAGGCCGGTCTCCACGGCCTGGTCGACCCGGTGACCGGGGCGTTCGACCGGCTCGCCGACGGCCCGGGCGGTGGCTCCTCGGTGGCGGAGGAACTGGCGCGGGTCACCGCCGAGCGCGACGCCCTGCGGGCCGAGAACATCGCCCTCCAGGACGCGGAGAAGGTGAACGAGCAGCTCCGGGAGCAGCTGGGCATCGAGGAGAAGTACCCCGACCACGAGGTGCTCGCGGCCGGGGTGGTCAACCCCGACCCGTCGAACACCCGGAAGTTCCTGGTCATCGACAAGGGCGCCGACGACGGTGTCCGCATGGGGATGGCGGTCGTCGACCCCAACCACTACGTCGGCCAGGTCACCGAGGTCGAGCCGACCACCGCCCGCGTCACGCTGCTGGTCGACCGCTCGCAGACCGTGGCGGCCCGCCTGCTCGACGGCGGCGACGGCGTCCTCGTCGGGATGTGGCAGGAGGGCGGGCGCGCCGAGCTGCGCGACGTCCCGATCGACGCCGCCCCCCAGCCGGGCGCTGAGGTCCTCACCGCCGACGGCGGGGCGCAGTCGGTCGGGATCCCCGGCCGGCTGCCGATCGGGGTGGTCGGCGAGGGCGTCGTGCTCGACGAGCAGAGCGACACGCTGGTCGTCCCGGTCGTACCCTACTGCCAGTTCGACGACCTCAAGGTCGTGACGGTGATCCTCGGCCCCGCGCCGCCGGCCGGCGGCGCGGTCGAGACGCCCGTCGCCGGGCAGTAGCAGGAGCCCGGGCGACGCCGGAGACGCCAGGGACTCCCCCGCCGGGGTGACCCGGACCGCCCTGACCACGCCCCGGACCGCGCCGGCCGCACCCCCTCGCCGGCTCGCGCCGGTCGCCCCCCCTCGCCGCAGGAGCAGGCCCAGGTGACCACCGCCCCGATGTCCCGCCTGGCCGCCCGCCCCGATCTCCGGCTCGGCGCCGCCCTCGCCGCCGCCAAGCTGACCTCGGTCGGGATCCGCCGCCTCGGCCGCGGCGGCGGCACCGCCGCGCCGGGCTTCGTCGCCGACCGGATCGACCCCGCCCTGCTCGGCAAGCTCGCCGCCCGCCTCGACCGGGGCGCCGTCGTCGTCGCCGGGACGAACGGCAAGACCACCGTGTCGAGGATGCTGGCCGACGTCTTGGAGGCCGACGGCAGCCGCGTCGTCCACAACCGCTCGGGCTCGAACCTCGTCCGCGGCGTCGCCGCCGCCTTCGCCGACCGGGCCTCGCTGGCCGGCGACCCGCGCGGCGACGTCGGGGTGATCGAGACCGACGAGGCCGCCTTCCCCGAGATCGTCCGCCGGGTGGCCCCCCGGCTCGTCCTGCTCAACAACCTGTTCCGCGACCAGCTCGACCGCTACGGCGAGCTCAACGCCATCGCCGGCCACTGGCGCGGCGCCCTCGCCGCCCTGCCGCCGGAGGCGACCGTCGTCGTCAATGCCGACGACCCGACCCTGGCGGCGGTCACCGAGGGCATCGCCGCCCGCCGGGTGACGTTCGGCCTGGACAACATCGACGCCCGCTACCGCCTGGCGACCCTCCCCCACGCGGCCGACGCGGCGACCTGCCGCCGCTGCGGCCACGATCTCGCCTACGACGCCCTCTACGTCTCCCACCTCGGCGCCTGGCGTTGTCCCAACTGCGGCGCGGCGCGGCCGACGCTCGACGTTGTCGGTCGCGACGTCGACCTCCGCGGGGTCGAAGCCCTGGCGCTGACCGTCGCCCCCGGGCCCGGCGCCGTCCCAAGGGGTGGGGACGGGTCGGCGGGCGGGGGCGTGCGGCTGGAAGTCGGCGTGCCCGGCCTCTACAACGCCTACAACGCGCTCGCCACAGCCGCCGCCGCCGCCTCCCTCGGTGTGCCCGACGCCACGGTCGCGGGGGCCTTGGGCGCGTTCCAGGCCCCCTTCGGGAGGATCGAGCGCGTCGCCTTCCGCGGCCGGACGCTGACCCTGGCGCTGGTCAAGAACCCGACCGGGTTCAACGAGGTCCTGCGGATGCTGACCGCCGCCGACGGGACCCTGACCGTGCCGACCCTCCTGGCGATCAACGACCTGGCCGCCGACGGCCGGGACGTCTCGTGGCTCTGGGATGTCGACTTCGAGCTGCTCGCCGACGGCGACGTCCCCCTGGCCACGGCCGGGCTGCGAGGGGCGGACATGGCGAACCGTCTCAAGTACGCCGGGGTGGCGACGGATCGGATCCGTCCGCTCCCGGCCGACCCCAGGGCGGCGCTCGAGGCGTTCGTCGCCACCGTCCCCGAGGGCGCCACCGCCTACGTGCTGCCGACCTACACCGCGCTCCTCGAGCTGCGCCGCGCCCTCGCCGACCTGGGCGCCGTCGAGACGTTCTGGCGGCAGTGACGCGCCGCCCGGGGACGAGGCGGCGCTCCGGCGACGTTCCCGGGTCCCGACGGCGGCGTCGACACCGGTAGACTGGGCACGTCACGGCGTCGCGCTGTCGTGTCGCCTCACCGTCCCCGGCCCGATCGGCTAGCCGCCCCGCGATCGAAGGGAACCGACGTGGATCTGACCATCTCCTGGCTGTACGGCACCAAGATGAACATCTACGGCGACCGCGGCAACGTGCTCGCGCTCGCCCAGCGGGCTCGCTGGCGCGGCATCGCCGTCCGCACCGTCGAGGTGGGACTGGGCGAGCCGCTCCCGCCCGAGAGTGATGTCTTCTTCTTCGGCGGCGGCCAGGACCAGGAGCAGGTCGCCGTCTCCCGCGACCTCCAGGGCGCCAAGGGGGACGCGCTCAAGCAGGCCATCGCCGATGGCGCCGGGATGCTCGCGGTCTGCGGGGGCTACCAGCTCCTGGGCCAGGAGTACCGGCCCCACGACGCCGCGCCGCTGCCGGGGATCGGCCTCTTCGACCTGGTCACCGAGGCGGGCGCCGAACGGTTTATCGGCAACGTCGTCGTCGAGACCGACCTCCCCTTCGGCGAACTCGTCGGCTTCGAGAACCACAGCGGTCTCACCCACCTCGGTCCGACCGCGACGCCGCTCGGGCGGGTCCGCGTCGGCCGCGGCAACAACGGCCAGGACGGGACCGAGGGGGCCGTGCTCGGCAACGCGATCGGCTGCTACCTGCACGGCGCGCTGCTCCCGAAGAACCCGGCCCTGGCCGACTGGTTGCTCCTCGCGGGGCTGCGCCGCCGGCACGGCGACGTCGCCCTGCCGCCGCTCGATGACACGGCCGAGCTCGCCGCCCACGCCACGGCCGTCGACCGCGCCGTCCGGACGCGCTGACGGGCGCGGCTCGCGCGTCCCGGCCCCGACCCGACGCCCCCGACGGACCTGTACGGACACCGGCGCGGGGGCCCGTGGTAAACTGGGGCGCCGCGGGATTCGACGTCTGGCCGGGGGTTGGGACTGCCTGGCCATGCGCCCGACGTTTTGGGGAGGGGTACGAGCATGACGTCCGTTCCGTCCGTCCGCGTGCCTAGCCCCCGCGCTGGCACCTGATGGCCGACGGCTGACGGTCCGCCCATGGCTCGCATCCTCTTTGGCCTGATCCTCGGCGCCACCGCGTTCGCCCAGGCGACGCTGCTCCCGGCGTGGGGCCCGCTCGAGGTCCAACCGAACCTGGTCCTCGTCCTGGTGCTGGTCTGGACGGCCGCGCGCGGCGTCGTGGAGGGCCTCCTGTGGGCCGCCGCGGTCGGTCTCCTGCTTGACCTGCTCGCGCTCGACCGGCTCGGATCCAATGGCCTGGCGCTCCTGGTGGTGGTGCTGCTCGCCGGTCTCGCCCGGCGCCAGGTCCTCCAGAGCCGCCTGGTGCTCCCCTTCGTCCTGACCGCGGTGGCGGCGCTCGTGCAGCCGCTGATCCTGCTCCTAATCGACGGGGCAACCGGGCGCGCCGGCCTCCCGCTGGCGGCCGCGTTCCGGGTGATCCTGCCCCAGGCGCTGCTGTGCGCGCTCTGCGTGCCGCCGCTCTACCTGATCGCCGGCTGGCTCGACGACCGGCTCGTGGAGGCTCGACCCTGATGGCGCGGCGCAGGCGTATCCCCTACGACCCCCCGGCGAACCGCAAGCGCGGTCGCCGTTCCCGCCTGCCGCTGGGCGCCGACCAGCTCTTCCTCTCGCGCCGGATGTTCCTCGTCAAGGGCGCGGTCACCGCCGCCTTCACCGCGCTGGCCGCCAAGCTCGGCCACATGCAGGTGATCCAGCGCGACGAGTTCCAGGCCGTGGCGCGCCAGAACACCAACGTGACCCAGCGGATCGCCGCGCCGCGGGGCCTGATCTACGACCGGGCGGGTCGGCCGCTGGCGACGAACAAGACCGCCTACCAGGTCCGGATCGTGGTCGAGGCGTTGCCCGATGAGGGCACCCCGGAGCGACAGCGCGTCCGCAACGCCCTCATCTCCGAGCTCGGCCTGCCCGACGCCCTGGTCCTCGACCCCAACGCGATCCCCGCCGCCGAGCGCGAGGCCACCTACGCTCGCGTCGCCGAGCTGCGCGGCCGCGTCGGCGACCAGATCAAGACCTCCGTCGAAGCCACCAAGGTGGCGGCGAACGCCAACTACCTCGTCCTGCTCGAGGACGCGCTGAGCATCGACGCCGCCGCCAAGTACCGCGAGGAGACGCGCCGGCTGCCCGGTCTCCTGGTCATGAACATCCTCGACTACCAGCTGGGCAACGCCAGCCAGCGGGAGCGGGTCGTCGTCAAGACCGACGTGCCGCGCGAGATCGCGCTCAAGATCGAGGCGAACCGGCTCTACCTCCCCGGGGTCGAGATCGACAACAGCGTGCTGGTCCGCGAGTACCCCGCCGGGCCTGTCGTCTCCCACCTGCTCGGCTACGTCGGGCTCGTCGACCCGACCAAGCTCGAGGAGGAGAAGGAGGCGTCCGGCGAGCGGAAGTACGTCATCGACGACATCGTCGGCAAGGACGGGCTCGAGCTGACGCGGGACGACGACCTCCGCGGCCGGAAAGGTCTCCGCACCGTGATGCAGGACGCCCATGGCGTCGAACTGGGGCTGGTCCCCGGCACCGACGAGGTGCCGCCGGTCCCCGGCCAGAGCCTGAAGCTGACGGTCGACCTCGAGCTCCAGGCGGCCGCCAGCCGTGCGCTGCGTGGGGCGGCCCGCTTCTCCAAGCTGGACCGCGAGGAGAACAAGAACACCAAGAACAAGATCTGGCCGAAGTCGGGGGCCGTGGTCGCGCTCGACCCGCGCAGCGGCGAGGTGCTGGCGCTGGTCAGCTACCCCAGCTACGACAACCGGCTCTTCATCGACGGCGTCTCGCAGGCCAAGTGGGAAGAGCTCAACGCGGACGGCGGCGAGCGCCCGTACTTCAACCGTGCGATCGCCAGCTCCCAGCCGCCCGGCTCGACGCTCAAGCTCTTCAACGCCGCCGTCGCGCTCGAGGAGGGGACGATCACCCCGGAGTCGACGTTCTCCTGCAAGGGGGCCATCAGCATTCCGCTCACCGAGGACATCTCGAAGGGCGACGAGTGGCCCTGCTGGATCGAGACCCCGGGCGGCCACAAGGACCTGAACGTCTACGAAGCGATGATGAAGTCGTGCGACATCTTCTTCTACAACCTCTGCACCCCGGGGACGCCGCTGGAGGGGTCCAAGGAGAACCTTTACTACTTCGACTACGACAAGACCGCCGGCAAGGTGGTCTCCATCGACAAGCACTACTTCAAGGGTCTCGGCATCAAGAAGCTGCACAAGCAGCTGACGGACCAGTTCTGGTTCGGACAGCGCACCGAGCTGGATCTCCCCGGCGAGGAGCCGGGCGTCGCGCCGAACCCGGACTGGCTGTTCCAGGAGCGGGGCGAGTACTGGTCCGCCGGGACCACGATCAACACCGCGATCGGCCAGGGGTTCTTCGAGACGACGCCGCTCCAGCTGGCGGTCAACACCGCCGCCCTGGCCAACGGCGGGACCATCTTCAGGCCCCGGCTGGTCAAGGAGGTCGTGCCGCCGTCGGCCGCGGCGGACGCCACGCCGGCGTCCGCCGCCGACGGGGCGCCCCGTGAGCTCGTCGGCGAGGCCACCAAGGCGGACCATCTGCGGAAGCTGAAGATCAAGCGGGAGCACCTCGACGTCGTCCGGGACGCCGCCTTCCGGGTGGTCAACGACCCCAACGGCTCGGCCAACCACGCGCTGCGGAACGACACGAACGAGTCCATCACGAAGTGGCCGCTGACCAACCCCGACGGGACCGAGGACACGATCCTCGTCGCCGGCAAGACCGGCACCGCCGAGGTCGGGCAGCCGAACCAGGACGGCAAGTACGACAACCAGCACGCCTGGTTCACCTGCTTCGCTCCCTACGACGAGCCCGAGATCGTCGTCACCGCCCTGCTCGAGTTCGGCGGCGAGGGTGCCAACTTCGCCGTGCCGATCGCCGACGCGGTGCTGCGCGCCTACTTCGAGACCACCGGCAAGCGTCCCCGAGGGACCGTCCTGCGAAAGGACAAGACCCCGGTCTCCGACACCGATCCGGACCCGAAGGGCTGGCTGCCGAAGCCCGGCTCGACCCACAGCGCCGTCGAGGACTAGGCGCGACGGGGACGCCGGGGGCAAGCGCGTCCCGCGTCCGGCCCTGCCTCCCCCGTCGCGCGGTGCTCAGACCGAATGCGGCTGGTCGGCGGTAGGATCGAGGATGAGGGCCCGGCCGTCTCCGCCCGGGGCCGAGCCGCCGAGGTGAGAGGCCCGGCGGGATTGGGGCCGGCTCGAGCCGGCCCCAATCCCGCCGGGCGAAGCGCCGGCGATCACCCGGATTCGGTATCGGATGCCTGGTCCGACCGGGCCGGCGGGGACGCCAGCGGCCGGACGACGTTCCGCGGGGACACGATGACCAGACCGCCTGCCCCGGGAGTCCCTCCCCTGCCCACCGGTCCGGCGCCGGCGCTCCACCACGTGGCGATGGTGGTCGGCGATCTCCGGGCGGCGACCGCTCGATACGCCGCGCTCGGGTTCCGACCGTCCGACCCCATCGCGGTTCCCGCCCAGGGAGTGGAGGTCGTCGCCCTCCGGGCCGGCGAGGGCTGGGTCGAGCTGCTCCGGCCGACCGACCCGGAGGGCGCCATCGGCCGGTTCCACGCCAGGCGCGGCGACGGCCTGCACCACGTCGCCTACCGCGTCCCAAACCTCGTCGCGGCCCTGGCCGACCTCGCCGCGGCCGGCGTCCGCCTGATCGACCCCGCGCCGCGCGATGGCCTCCACGGCTGGCGGATCGCGTTCGTCCACCCGGAGTCCTGCGCCGGCGTCCTCACCGAGCTCGTGGAAGTACCGTAGGGCCGACCGGCCGCTTCCCAACCCGCCTCGCTCGTCGGACTCCCCGCGGCGTGGCGATGCCTGGTTCCGCCCGGGGTCCGCCCGGGGTCCGCCCGGGGGTAGGTGCCGTGACCGCCGGCGTCGGGACGTCCTCGTGGCCCGCCGGTACCGCGGAGTTGTCCGTCTCCCTTTGGCCCGCCCCGACGAGCGGGCAGGTGAACTTATTCGCCGCGGGCCGATGGCCAGACCGGAGGAGTGAGCGGACGTCGGGCCGTTCCCCGGTGCGCTCGGGTCCACCATCCTCGCGCGACTGGACCGTCGGACGGGTCGACGCCAGCGGGCGGACGTCCGCTGGCCGGGTCGTCTCAACGGGACGTCGTGGGCTGGCGCCGCGGCGGCGAGCGGGCGTGGCCCGGGTCTTACCGAACCCGAAGGATCGGTGGGGGGATGCGGGACGCGGGGGACGGCCGGGCTGACGCGGGGCAAGCCCCGGGGGCGGAGACGCGCGGGCGAAGCCGGCCAAGCCGGCCAGGCCGACCGAGGTCGGCGGGCGGAGCGCCGGCGACCACCCGGATCCCGGCCGACTCAGGGGACGGTGGCTGCCGCTCTCGGGTGGCGCCACGGGACGGGCACACGGCTGCCTCGCGTACACTCGGCGGCATCGCCGTCGCCACCCGGCCGGGCCCGGCCCCAGGTCTCGCCCGTCGGTCCGCCCCAGGAGCGCCCCATGCCCGACCTCTCCCCGTCCGCCGCGGAGCCGACCACCCTGGGCGCCGCCGCCCCGGAGACGCCGCCGGTCGCGACGGAACCCCGCCGTGGGGATCGCGTCGTGACCGACTCCGGGGTCGAGGTCAAGCCGGTCTACCGGGCCGACGACGCCCCTCCGGCCGAGCCTGACCCGGGGCGGTTCCCCTACACGCGCGGCGTCTACCCCACGATGTACCGTGGTCGGCGCTGGACCATGCGCCAGTACGCCGGCTTCGCCTCGGCCGACGAGAGCAACCGCCGCTTCCGCCTCTTGCTCGCCCGTGGCCAGACCGGCCTCAGCGTCGCCTTCGACCTGCCCACCCAGCTCGGCCTCGACGCCGACGACCCCCGCGCCGTCGGCGAGGTCGGCCGGGTCGGCGTCTCCATCAGCACCCTGGCCGACATGCGCCGCCTCTTCGCGGGGATCGACCTGGCGGCGGTGACGACCTCGATGACGATCAACGCGCCGGCGGCGATCCTGCTCCTGCTCTACCAGCTCGTCGCCGAGGAGCAGGGCGTCGACCCGGCCAGGCTCGGTGGCACGATCCAGAACGACATCCTCAAGGAGTACGCCGCGCGGGGGACCTACATCTATCCCCCCCGGCCCTCGATGCGACTGGTGGTCGACACCTTCGCCTACTGCCGGGACGAGCTGCCGGCCTGGAACACGATCTCCGTCTCCGGCTACCACATCCGGGAGGCGGGGTCGTCGGCCGCCCAGGAGGTGGGCTTCACCGTCGCCAACGGGCTCGCCTACCTCGAGGCCGCCACCGCCGCCGGGCTCGCGGTCGACGACGTCGCGCCGCGGATGAGCTTCTTCTTCGCGATCCACTCCAACCTGCTGGAAGAGGTCGCCAAGCTGCGCGCGGCCCGCCGCCTCTGGGCCCGGTTGGTGCGCGAGCGGTTCGCCCCCCGTGACCCGCGGTCGGAGATGCTGCGCTTCCACAGCCAGACCGGCGGCGTGACGCTGACGGCCCAGCAGCCGCTGAACAACGTGGTCCGGGTCGCCTACCAGGCCCTGGCCGCGGTGCTCGGTGGGACCCAGAGCCTCCACGCCAACGGCTACGACGAGGCCCTCGCCCTGCCGACGGAAGAGGCGGCCACCCTGGCGCTGCGGACCCAGCAGATCCTCGCCGACGAGACCGGGGTCGCCGCCACGGCCGACCCCCTGGCCGGGGCCTACGCGGTCGAGGCGCTGACCGACGCCGTCGAGGCGGCGGCGCGTGAGTGGCTGGAGCGGGTCGAGGCCCAGGGCGGGGCGGTCGCCGCCGTCGAGCGCAACTTCGTCCAGGCGGCGATCGCCGAGACCGCCTACCGGAAGGAGCTGGCGCGCGAGCAGGGCGACGAGGTCGTCGTCGGGGTGAACCGCTACGCCGACGACGGCGACGGGCAGGGGGCGCGGGTCCCGATCCAGCGGATCGATCGCGTCGCGGTCGCCCGTCAGGTCGAGCGCGTCGCCACCTTTAAGGCGTCCCAGGACTGTGCCCGCATCGCGGACGTGCTCGGCGAGGTGGAAGGCGCGGCCCGCGGCGACGCGAACCTCCTGCCCCCGATGAAGACGGCCCTCGCCGCGGGCGCGACCGTCGGCCAGGTCGCGGGCGCCCTGCGCCGGGTCTTCGGCGAGCACCGCGCGACCGGCTGACCCCCGACACCCCCGGCGACGCGGCGGCCCCACCGCCGTCGCCGGGGGCGCGGCCGTTTCGCTCCCGATGGTGCGGCATCCGGGCCATCGCCGCCGCCCCGGCCGGCCGCCAGGGGGCCGACCTGGGCTGGCCCCGTGGACGAGGGTCTGATACGGGGCCCGGGCGATCGCCGGGGCTTCGCCCGGCGGGTCCGCGGCCGGCTTCAGCCGACGTTGTCCCCGAGCCTCTCACCTCGGGGCTTGCCCCGGGCGGGCGCGGAGACGACCAGATCCCGGATCCCGCCGGCGATTGTCCGGACTCGACATGGGACGCGCCCGTGCCCGCATCCCCTCGGCACGCCCTCGGACGGTCCGCCCGGTCCTTGGCACCGGCAGGGATCGGGAGGTCGGCGGCGGGGACCGCGCGCCCGCCGGCCCGCCCGCGGCCCGTGCAGGGATGACCCTGGGACCGCGCCAACTACTCGAGGCCGAGTTCGGCGCCGGCCAGCGGTCGCGGCCCACCGGCGTAGGGCTGCGGGCCGATCTCGGCCCAGCCCCGGATCACGGCGCAGCGCAGCGCCGACACCCGGTCGTCCACCTGCAGCTTGCGCAGCACCGACGTCATGTGGTTCTTCACCGTCTGCTCGGTGATGAAGAGCGCGTCGCCGATCTCCTTGTTGGAGCGCCCCATCACCAGGCAGTCGAGCACCTCCAGCTCCCGCGCCGACAGGCCGGTGCCCCGGCCGAGCGTCGGATCACCGTCCCCGGCCGACGCACGGTGGTCGCCGAGCGCGCGGACCTCGCGGAGGACGCGCTGGGCCAGGCCGGGCCGCCCGAGCATCGCCTCCTGGAGCAGGTTCTGCCCGTTGAGGACGGCGTGGATGGCCTCGACGATCGCGCTCGGGTTGGAGTCTTTCGTCAGGAACCCGACCGCCCCGGCGCGGATCGCGGCGAAGAGACGCTCGTCGTCGGCGTACATCGAGAGGAACACGACCGCCAGGCTGGGCCGCTGCCGTCGCAGCACAGGGGCGACCTGGAGCCCGGTCACCCCGGGAAGCTGGACGTCCATGACCACCAGGTCCGGGCGATGAATCGCCGCCCGCTGCACCGCCTCGTGGCCGGTCGCCGCCTCGGCGACCACCCGCAGCCGGGTGTCCTGCTCGAGCACCTTGATGAGTCCGCTGCGGAAGAACGGGTGGTCATCGACGACCATGATCCGGCGCCTGTACACCGCGGGGCTCCTTCGTTCCGCCTTTCTCCGGCCGACCGTGGCCAATGCGGGTGCCCGATCGGGAGCGCATCCTAGTACGGGTGTGCCAACGGGGAAACGGCGCCGCTAGGCCAAAGGTCCGGGCTCGTCGGGCCACCCGGGCCCGACCGGTAGTCCCCCGACCGGCGCGGCGGGCCACTCGTCGCCGATCAGCGTAGCCTCGGCATCACACGGGGCACGGCTGGCTGCTGGGGTCCCGGCGCCGGCCCATCCCAGCCAGCCTGGGCCGGCTTCGGCCCCGTGCCCCCAGCCTCGGCCCCTGGCTCGGGCGGGCCCGGGCGACCCCGAGCGCCCGCCCCTCCGCCGATCGGCGTAGCCTCGGCGTCACCGGTCGCCGGGCCTCGCTATACTCCCCGCTCACCTCGGGCGTCTCCCACCGGATCTCCGGCGGCACGGGGCCGCGTGGTCGGCCGGGGTCGCTGGCGTCACCGCGACCGACACGGCGTCGTGCCCCGCCCGGGAATTGCTGGACGAGCCGGGCCTCGCCCGTCGCCCCCGCGCGGGGGCATCCGCCCGCGGCGGCGCCGCGGGTCGGCCGGAGGGACCATTGGACCACGTCGTTTCCGAGCGCCGCGGGGCGGCGCACAGCCCGGGCGGCCCACGCCGCGTGGCGATCACCGGCCTCGGCGCGATCACCTCGCTCGGGGAGTCCGCGCCGGAGACCTGGCGGCAACTCCTGGCCGGCGCGAGCGGGCTGCGGCGGACGAGCGGGCTCGACCCCGCCCAGCACCCGTGCCTCGTCGCCGGCTCCCTGGCCCCCGAGGCGCCGACGCCGCGCTTCCTCACCGGCAAGACCGCTCGCACCACCTCCCGCTTCGCCCGCCTCGCGGTCGAGGCCGCCGGTGAGGCCCTCGTCGACGCGGGGCTGCTCGGGGACGACCTCACGCCGGACGGTGCGGCCTGGCCGGGCGGGGACTGGGTCGCGGGGGGCGCCGTCTTCGGGACCTGCGTCGGCGGCACCTACGACGACCTCCTCCCCGCCTACGACACCTTCACCGCGCGCGGTCCCGGGCGCGTCCCGCCCCACCTCCACGTGATGTTCCCGCACAACCTCGCCGCCTACGCCGTCCAGGCGCGGTTCGGGCTTGGCGGGCCCAGTTCGACGGTGGTGACGGCCTGCGCGACCGGTGCCCAGGCGGTCGGCGACGCGTTCCACGCGATCCGCTACGGGCGGGCGCCGCTGATGGTCTGCGGCGCGGTCGAGTCGGACATCCACCCGTTCTTCATCGCCGGCTTCGCGGCGATGCGCGCCCTGGCGACGGACGCCAACGACGACCCGCCCGCCGCGAGCCGTCCCTTCGACGCCTCCCGCGCCGGCTTCGTGCTGGGCGAGGGGGCGGCCGTGCTCGTCCTCGAGGACCTCGCGCTGGCCCAGGCGCGGGGGGCACGGGTCTACGCCGAGGTGCTCGGCTACGGGACCTCCAACGACGCCTACCACCCGATCGCGCCGCTCCCCGACGGGTCGGGCGCGGCCCGCGCGATCCGGGCCGCCCTCGCCGACGGCGGCATCGACCCGGTCCGCGTCGACCACGTCAACGCCCACGCGACCTCGACACCGGCCGGCGACCTGGCCGAGGCCGAGGCCATCCGGGCAGTCTTCGGCGAGCGCGCCGCGTCGCTCCCGGTCACCGCCCCCAAGGGGGCGTTCGGCCACTGCATGGGTGCCGCCGGGGCGATCGAGGCCGTAATCACGGCCCTGACCATCCACGAGGGCTGCGTCCCCCCGACGCTCAACTACCGGACGCCCGACCCCGCGGTCGGCCTGGACGTCGTCCACGGCGCGCCACGGCCGCTCACGATCGACGTCGCGACCACCAACTCGTTCGGGCTCGGCGGCCAGAACGCCTGCCTCGCGCTGGGGCGTGTCACCGCCTGACGACCGCCGCGCCGGGCCGCGCCGCGCCATGGCGCCGGACGGACGGGCGCGAGACGAGGGCCGGTCGTGGCCGTGGTCAGGTCAGGGGCGCGTCCGGGCCGGCTTGGCCAACGCCCCGGGGACGGTCGGGCCTACCCGAGCGCCGGCCAACGCGCGGTCGGGCTTCGGGGAACGGTCCGCGGGGGCCGGTGGGATCCCCCGGTCCGTGTTCTCCGCGAGGTGCTCGAGCATCGCGGTGACGACCCGCGGGTCCCACTGCGTGCCGGCGCCCCCGGCGAGGACCCGCGCCGCCGCCGCGGGTGTCATCGCCGGCCGGTAGGGTCGGGCGCTCGTCATCGCGTCGTAGGCGTCGGCCACGGCCAGGATCCGTGCGCCGAGCGGAATCACGTCCCCTCTTAGGCCATCCGGGTAGCCGGCACCGTCCCACCGCTCGTGGTGGTGGCGGACCAACCGATGGCCGTCCCCGTAGCTGGCGAAGTGGGAGACGACGCCGGCCCCATGCACCGGGTGGAGGCGCATCTGGGCCATCTCGTCGTCTTCGAGGGGTTCCGACTTGGTAAGGATCGACGGGTCCAGGACCGCCTTGCCGATGTCGTGGACGCGGCCAGCGCTCTCCACGAGATCGGCCTCCTCCGCCGTCAGACCGAGCCGAACGGCCACCGCCCTCGCGGTGGCGGCGACGCGGTGGGAGTGGCCCGCGGTGTAGGGGTCGCGCACCTCGAGCAGCGCCACCATCTGGGCGAGCGCGTCCCGCGTGTCGGCCCGCAGCCGGGCCCCCTGCCGCATCGCCCGGTGGAGGACGACTGTCGGCAGGAAGACGATCGGCAGTGCCCAGGGGTGCTCGTCGGCCAGCAGGGCGGCCACCACGCCAACGGCAAACAGCATCGCCTCGGTACCCACCTCCGAGAGGAGGTTCTGGCGCCAGACGCGGATCGGGCTTACCCCAACCTGGAGTCCCGCGGCGACTGAGACGAGGGTAAAGTTGGCGGCGTGCGTCACCACGCCGACGAGGACGATCGCACCGACCGGACCCAGGTGCCCTACCCATGGGCCGAGCGAGTCGGCATCGCGGGTCGCCGCCAAGGTGAGCGCCCCCACCGTCGTGTAGAGCGCGGTCTGCCCAGTGTTGAACAGCACCTCGTCCAAGTCGCGGCGTTGGAGGGCGAACCGGAGGGCACAGGCGACCAGCACGAGGGCCCCAACGGTCGGCCCAGGGGCCGCAAGAATCAGCGCCGTCAGGGCAACGCCATGGACCTGGATGTGGGTCTGGTGGCGCACCTGAAGCGGGAAGCGGTTGGCAATAGCCGCCAGCACGACCAGCATGACCGCGGCAACGCCGAGGTCGCCGAACGCATCTGGGGAGGTGGCAGCGGCCGCGAGCGCGGCGGTCGGTCCCCCGAGGGCTACCAACGTGAGGTAACCACGCAACGGGGTGGGCAGATCCGCCGAACCAAGCATCGCGTTCCCCACCGCGGGTGCTCGCCGTCGCGTGCCGCCCGTCGCCGCTGTCAGACCCGAGTGCCGAGCCTCAACCAGGCGTTGGTCTCCCCTGTCGTGCTCGAGGTCACCACGCCAGCGATGGCCGGGACAACCTCGACCTGGACGGCGTACGGGCCAGTGGCGGGAACGTAGACGTCGACGGTTATCTGGGTCTTCTTCGGGGTCGCTCGGAGATTATCCGACTCGACGAAGGTGACGGTCTCTCCATACCCAAACCCGTTGTCGGTCGCGACCAGGCTGTACGACACGCCGGTGGGGACCGTCACCACGACTTCCGTCGGTCCCGTGGCGTTGCCCAGGATATCGGTCGTTGCAGAGACAAAAATACTGACCGTGGCATCACCGATGGTGACGATCGGGTCGGTCTTACACCACTCGAGGACGGCCGAGGCATCCCGCCGACCGACACCGAGCACCAGGGTAAGCGTGACCAGGAGCGCGAACGCGACGCGGAAGGCACCCCGTGTCGTCAGCAGGTCGGTACGTCGTCGCATGGCGGCGATCCCCCGGAAATCGGCCCCGCGGCGGGGCCCTCGTGCCACGACCCAGCCGTCGTGGTCCAGATACCTGGCGACGCGCCGGTGCGCGGACACCAGATCATCCCAGGAGTCACCGGCACGCTGTCGGGGCGCACGCGGGGTGGGACCGCGCGTACCCCATCGTCGGGATGGTACGAAACGTCGGGGCGCTGGGCTAGTACTCCCGGTCCTCTTTGCTCGCCCGTCGCTCCAGTACCCGGGACCCGTTCTGACTCTCTCCCGGAAGCACGCACCCGTGGGCGGACAGCGTCCCAGCCAGACGCGCGTCCGTCGACAGCATCAGGAAGCGGTTGTCACCCGTTCCGTAGCGGCCTACTCCCCGAACCGGTGGCGCCCCCCGACGCCGTCGCTCCGAGATCCTGGCAAGGATAGCGCAGCGCGAGCCGGCCACGGACACCACCGTGCTATGACCAAAGTACTTCATGTGTCAATACGTCACTGATGCCGACGCCGTGTCGCTCTCGCCGCGTGGCCTTCCCAGGGCGAGGACCGGGGCGGGCAGCCGGCACCGAGCGTGCGCCCGGCGTCTGGTGGGCGACGGTCGCCCGTCGTCCCGTCCGGGGAGGGACCGCCCGGAGGTGTCCGACCCGCCGGACACCTCCACGCCGTTGAGCGCCGAGGTCGCCCCCGATGGCCCGTCCCGCGCCAGATCCGCAGCCACCGCCGCCACGACCGGCGATCGATGTCGTCTACCGGCTCGCGCTGGTCGGGTCGGTGCTCGGCGGGTTCGGCTGGTGGGGGTGGCGCCTCGGCGGGGGGAACGTCGGCGGGGCGGCGCTCGCCGCCGCGTTCGCGATCGGCGCGGGCGTCGCGTGGGGTATTCCCGCCGTGCCCGGCGACCCGAGCCGCCGCAGCCGGGTCGTGGTCCCCGTCCCCGGGCTGGTCCGGCTCGGCCTCGAAGGCGTGCTGGTCGGACTCGCCGCCTACGGCGTCTGGACGTCGGGCGGCCGCGCCGCCGCCGAGACCCTGCTCACCGCGGCCGGGTTCCACTACCTGCTCAACTGGGAGCGCGTCCGCTGGCTGCTCCGTCGGTAGTCCGGTGGAGGATGTCGGCCGTGCCCCCCGGTCCCGCTTCCGGGGCCAGCCACCGCTGTCCGCTCCGGTCCACGCCCCCCTCCCCGGCGACGCGGTGCGATGGGGCCGGTTCACCGCCGGCGGACGGTGCCCCGCGTTCCGGGCGCCGCGGCGCTCGCGCGGCGGGCCGGCGTTGCCCCGGCCAGGCTGCGCTATGCTGCCGAGCAGGTGCTCGGACGCGAGGCGTGGGCCGGCGCGGGCCGATCGAGGTGACCGGCGGCCAGCGCCGGCAGGGGGGCAGGACCGTGGAGCGGACGCGGGACTTCTTGGCGGGGATGGGCCTGCCGCGGGGGGACGCCCGCGACCTGCCCGAGAGCACGGCCCGGTTCGCGGACGGCGGGCGCTATCGGATCGAGATCCCCTCCGTCGAGGGTCCGGCGGCGCTGCGCGCCGTCTACGAGACCGCCGACGCCCTGGGCGTCCCGATCCACCGCGCCAGCCAGGGCAGCGGCATCGTGCTGCTGACCGACGCCGAGCTCGACGAGCTCGCCGCGCTGGCCGACGAGCGCGGGATCGAGGTGTCCCTCTTCGTCGGGCCCCGGTCCGGCTGGGACACCGGCGCGATGGCCTACACCGCGGCCGGCCGGGTCGTCGCGCCGAAGGTCCGCGGCGCCGACCAGCTCGTCCACGCCGTCGAGGACGTCCGCCGGGCCTGCGCCCACGGGCTGCCGAGCGTGCTCGTCACCGACGAGGGGCTGCTCTGGGTGCTCGGCGAGATGCGCGCCGCCGGGGAGCTGCCGGCGGAGCTGATCCTCAAGGGCT
Organism: uncultured Thermomicrobiales bacterium; assembly: GCA_902806335.1. Lineage (GTDB taxonomy): Bacteria > Chloroflexota > Chloroflexia > Thermomicrobiales > UBA6265 > CADCWG01. The sequence continues at coordinate 20,653 of CADCWG010000021.1, forward strand.
CGGTCATGCTCGGCGCGAGCAACCCCGCCTCGATCCGGCTGCTCGAACGGTTCGGGTTGACGACCTTCAACGTGCCGACCGACCTCTCGCTCGGCCAGCTCGCGGCGATCCGCCAGGCGACGAGCATGCCGCTCGACATCTACGTGGAGGTCCCCGACGACATCGGCGGCTTCATCCGCCACTACGAGATCGCCGACCTGGTCCGCGTCGCGGCCCCGGTCTACCTCAAGTTCGGGCTCCGTAATGCGCCGAACATCTACCCCAGCGGCTCCCACCTGGAGGCCACCGCCGTCGCCCTGACCCGGGAGCGGGTGCGACGCGCCAGGATCGGGCTCGACCTGCTGGCCCGGATCGACCCGGCGCTCGCCGCGGAGATGTCGCCCTTGCCCGCTCCGCGCGTCCGGGCAGCCGTCCCGGCCGATTAGGGCCTGCTGCCGTCGAGCCCCGCGCTCGACGGTGCCCCGGACAGGCGACGGCGGGGCGAGGCTCCAACTTCGTCGTGCTCTGGATGGCCCCGGTCGCGCGTTTCCGGCGTCGCCATTCGCTCGGGCGACCTGCCCGGCGGCCAGTTGGCGGCCGGCGTCGAGCCGGTCGTTACCGCGTCCTCCCGCCGTGTATGATCGGTGTACCCCACGACGTTCGCCCGTCGGACTCGCCCCCGGTCCCGTCCGGTTGCCCGTGGCGCGACCCGCGGCGCGAGAGGTGCGTCATGTTCGGTGGGCTACAGGGTTGGATCGACGAGGGCGAGACGATGGGCGAGGGAATGGCGATCGGGTCGGGAGCACTGGCGGAGCACAAGCTCGGCCCCGGCCTTGCCCTGGTCTTTCCCGGGCAGGGCAGCCAGTTCGTCGGGATGGGTCGCGAGCTCCACGCCAGCTCCGAAGCGGCCCGTGAGGTCTTCGAGGTCGCCGAGCGCGTGCTCGACGTCCCGCTGCGCCGCCTCTGCTTCGACGGTCCGGCCGACGTGCTGGAGGACACCGTCAACGCCCAGCCGGCGATCCTGACCGTCAGCACCGCCGCCCTCGCGGCCATCCGCGAGCGCGCGGGCGCCCACGGCGTCACGATCACCCCGGTCGTCGTCGCCGGCCACTCCCTCGGGGAGTTCACCGCCCTCGTCGCGGCCGGGGCGCTCGATTTCCCGGAGGCGCTGCGCCTGGTCCGGGAGCGCGGCCGGCTGATGAAGGAGGCCGGCGAGGAGCACCCCGGGGGCATGGCGGCCGTGATCGGCCTCGACGAGGCGACGCTGGAGGCGGTCTGCGCCGAAGCCGGGAGCGAGGGGATCGTCACGGTCGCCAACGCCAACTGTCCGGGCCAGACGGTGATCTCGGGCGAGCTCCGGGCGCTGGCGCGGGCGATGGAACTGGCGACCGCCCGCGGCGCGCGGCGGGTCGCCCGCCTCGGCGTCAGCATCGCCTCCCACTCCCCGCTGATGGCCCGGGCCTCGTCCCAGCTCGGCGAGTTGGTCGCGAAAGCGCCGCTGCGCCCGCCCCAGGTGCCGATCGTCGCCAACATCACCGGCCAGGTGGTGACCACCGTCGATGACCTCCGCCACGAGCTGGCCCACCAGGTCGAACGGCCCGTGAACTGGACCCGCTCCGTCGTCGAGATGGTCAACGCCGGTGCCGGCACCTTCGTCGAGGTCGGACCCGGTCAGGTGCTCTCCGGGTTGATCCGCCGGATCAGCCGCGACGTGACCACCCTCGGCAGCGCCGACCTGGGTCTTGGCCTGCCCCCGGCCACGCCACAGCCGGAAGGCTGACGGCCACCCAGCGGGGCGCGTGGGTCAGGTTCCCCGTTGGGCGGCCGGGTGGAGGGCGCGTACACTTCGCGCGTCTAAGGGATGCTTCAGCATGCGCCCGGTTCGAGCCCGCTGACGGGGCAGCCGCGTCGGCGCGACGCGGCTGCCCGGGTCGGGGATTTCGCCGGGACCGTGCGGCAAGGCCCGCGGTGCGGCGACGGGACGGAGGGCCGACGGTGACGCGGGTGGTGGTGACGGGGGTCGGGGCGGTCACGCCGCTCGGGATCGGCGCGGCGGCGTTCTGGGAGGGGTTGACCGCCGGGCGCTCGGGCGTCCGCCGGATCGAGCGCTTCGACGTCGACGGCCTCGAGGTCAAGATCGCGGGCGAGGTCCCGGGCTTCGTGCCGAAGGACCACATGGACGCCAAGGCGGCCAAGCGGATGGACCGCTTCGCCCAGTTCGGCGTTGCCGCCGCCCGCGAGGCGGTCGAGGACGCCGGCCTCGAGATCACCGACGCGAACCGGGAGCGGATCGGCGTCGTGGTCAACACGGGCGGCGGCGGGATCGCGACGATCGAGACCGAGGTCCGCAACATGGCCGCCCGCGGCGTGCGCGGAGTGGGCCCGTTCCTGGTCCCGATTTTCTCCCCGAACATGGCCAGCTGCCAGGTCTCGATCCAGCTCGGCATCCGCGGCCCCGCCACCACCGCCTGCGCCGCCTGCGCCGCGGGCACCCAGGCCTTCGTCGACGCGGTCCACATGCTGGAGCGCGGCGAGGTCGACGCCGCGATCGTCGGCGGCACGGAGGCGGCGCTGACCCCGGTCGCGATCACCAGCCTCGCCCACATGGGTGCCCTCTCGCGCAACCAGGAAGACCCGACCAGGGCCAGCCGCCCCTTCGACGCCGGGCGCGACGGCTTCGTCTTCGGCGAGGGCGCCGCGGTGATGGTGCTCGAGACGGAGGAGCACGCCGTCCGCCGCGGCGCGAACGTCCTCTGCGTGGCGTCGGGCGGGGCCTATACCTCCGACGCCTACCACCTCACCGCCCCCGACCCGGCCGGCGCCGGGGCGGCCCTGGCGATGCGCCGGGCGCTCGCCCGCGCGGACATCCTGCCGTCCGACATCGACTACGTCGCGGCGCACGCGACCGCGACCCCGATCGGCGACAGGGCCGAGACCTCGGCGATTAAGGCGATCTTCGGCGAGCACGCGCCGCGGCTGGCGATCTCCGCCAACAAGTCGATGCTCGGCCACCTCCTCGGCGCGGCCGGGGCGGTCTCCTCCCTCGCCTGCGTCCTCGCCATCCGCGACGGCGTCGTGCCGCCGACGATCAACCTCGAGACGCCCGACCCCGAGTGCGACCTCGACTACGTGCCGAACGAGAAGCGGGCGATGCGGGTCGACAACGCGCTCGCCAACGGCTTCGGCTTCGGCGGTCAGAACGCCTGCGCGGTCTTCCGCCGGGCCTAACCGCGGGCCGCACCGCCGCACGGCGGTCGCCCGCTCGACTCCGACTCCGACTCGGATCGAATAGGTCCGGCTCGGTCCGGCCGTCACCCCGGCGCTCGCCGGGCACCGGTCGGGCGGCGGGCGATCCCGGTTGGGGTCACCCGCCGTCGGACCGGGCCGCGACGGGTTGCTGTCGGGGACGACGCCGACGTTTCCAGGCCCACACGGCGCGTGGCCGCGCGACCGCAGCGCCGCCGACCGTGCGCCCCGTCGCGGGTTCCCCCGGAGCGGGGCGTGCCTGGCCGGGCGGCGGCCGGCGCCCTGTGGCATGATGCCGCCCCGCCGACGCCACCAGGCCAGACGACCTCGCCCCGCGAGCGCGGTGGCCAGGGCCGGCGGGCGGCGCGCGGGATGGAGCGCCGGGCGGCCCGCCGCGGTGGAGGACGGGGGGACGATGACCGAGGCACGGACGGCGCTGGTGACCGGCGCGGCGCGCGGGATCGGGCGGGCCGTGGCCGCCCGCCTCGCCGACGACGGCGTCCGCGTCCTGATCGCCGACATCGACGAGCCCGCCGCCGAGGCCGCCGCCGCCGAGGTGAGCCGGGGCGCGATCGCCTACCCCCTCGACGTCACCTCGGCCACGTCCTGGCAGGGCGTGATCGACCGCGCCACCGACGCCTGGGGCAGGCTCGACATCCTGGTCAACAACGCCGGGATCGCCGGCCGCTCCGCGCCGCTCTGGGAATACACCCCGGACGAGTGGGACCGGCTGCTGGCGATCGACCTCACGGGGGTCTTCCTCGGCTGCCGAGCCGCCGTGCCCGGGATGCTCGCGGCCGGCTGGGGTCGGATCGTGAACATCGCCTCCATCGCCGGCAAAGAGGGCAACCCCAACGCGGCGCCCTACTCGGCCGCCAAGGCGGGCGTGATCGGCCTGACGAAGGCCCTGGCCAAGGAGGTCGCCACCGGCGGTGTCCTCGTCAACTGCGTCACCCCGGCGGTGATCGCGACCGGCATCCTCGATCAGGTCTCCGACGAGCACATCGCCTACATGACCTCGCGGATCCCGATGGGCCGGGTCGGCCAGCCCGAGGAGGTCGCCGAGCTCGTCGCGTTCCTGTGCTCCGACCGCCTCAGCTTCTCGACCGGCGCCGTCTTCGACCTCTCCGGCGGCCGCGCGACCTACTAGGGCTCTGTCGCGCCACATCCCCGGGGACCGTCTCCCGGGCGGCGCGACGCACGGGCCGCCCCGTCGCCCCAATACGGAACCCAGGTGATCATCGGAGTTTCCTCCGGCGGGTCCGCGGCCGCCCCCAGCCGGCTTGATGTCCGGGTCTCTGACGGACTCCGGGTAGCTGCTCTGGCCCCCACGCGTGCCGCCCCCGGCCGGCTCCAGCCGGCTTCGTCCCTGAGCCCGGGGCTTGCCCCCGGGCGGGTGCGGGAACGACCGCCCCCCCGAGTCCTCCAGCGATCAGCCGGATCCGGCCCAGGGAGCAGTCGTCCTCCCGACCGGAGACGATCCCCCACCGGTCCCGATCGTCGACGAGCTCCGCGGTCCACCACCGCGCGACAGATCCCGTGCGGTCTCCCGGGCCCCCGAAGTCCCGGTCGGCGCCGGGGCAGGACGCGGCGACGCCCCGAGGGATGACTCCCCGGGGCGTCGTCACGGTGGCCGTCGCCAGCCGTCCCGTGGAGGCGGTGAGCGGGGCTCCCCGGGGGGCTCGCCGGGCGGCCCTACCCCACGCGCCGCCTCCGCCCCGGAGGGCGGGACGCCGTTCGAACGGCCGTCACCGCTCCCGTCGTCACCTTCCCTGCCGCCCGGGGCCGGGAGGCGTCCGGCCCCGAGTTGGCCCACCGCCGGATCCGGCCGGGAGCGCTTGCTGTCCTGGCGTGTCGAGGCCCGGTGTCCGGACGCGCCGACCGCCGACGCCGCTCCCACCGTCCCGCGGGACCGCAGCGCCACCCAGATCGGCCGGTCGGCCGGAACCCCGACCAGGGCCGAGAACCCGGAGGGCAACGCGGCGCCCGCGCCGTCCGCCAGTGCCGGCACCACCCTCGTCGCCCGGTCGACGGCACGGGTGAGGGCGTCGCCGGCCCGCGCCACGCCATCCCCACCGCGGAGCCGACCGGCCGCCAGGGCGACCGGCGCGCCGACGCCCGAGACGGTCATGGCCAGCGGCCACCGGGTCCGTGGCATCAGTGGCCCGACGACCGCCGGGACCGGCCACGACGGGTGGTCGCCTGGCGAGGCGGCGACCGCCGCGCTCGCGGCCCCGGATGCGTTGGCCGTCGTCACTTCTCGGGCCTGGGCCGCGACGACCACGTCGCCGACGTGGATCGCCGGTGCGGTCTCAACTACCGTCGGCCCGGCAATCGCCGCGGCCTCGGTGACCGCTACGGTCTCGGTGACCGCCGCCGACTCGGCGCCACTCACGGCCGCGCCGGCCGGCCGGGCCACAAAGCGGCGGGTGCCGGTCCGCCCGTAGAGGTCCCACGGCACCTTCTTGAGCGACGCGTCCGCGATCAGGCGGATCAGCAGCCGGTCGGCCTGAACCGGCCTGGCGGCGAGGTAGGCGAAGCTGCCGAAGCCGGGCACGGCCGAGAGCAGGAGCACCAGCGGCGAGTGGAGCCCCCAGGCCAGCCGCAACGCCGCGCGGTCGCTCCGGCCGGTCAGGAACCGCCCGGTCTCAACGCCCAGCGCCGCGAGGACCATCATCGCCCGGGCGACGCTGCCGAACGGGAAGCGGAGCGGAACGCTGATCGCGACGTGGGCCCCCAGGTAGGGAAGCATGGCCTGGAAACCCGGCGTCGCCAGCTGAGCCCGGAGCCCGGCCGCCTCGGCGGCGTCGATCCTCCCCTCGGCCTCCCAGCCGGCGATCTCGCCGTCGAGCCAGGCGAGGCCACGCTGCTGCCCGTCGGCGAGCCGCGCCGACGCCCGGCCGCGCCAGGACCGGACGTCGAAGCCGATCCGGAGGCCGCCCAGGAGCCGCCCCCACAGCCGCGGCTCGGTCGCGTGCCAGGCGGCGGTCGCCGCCTCGGCCGCGTCCAGTTCCGCCCGCAGCGCCGCCAGGCCGTCGGCGCCGAGCGCGGCGGCGAGCATGGCCGCCTCGCGGTCGACGTAGGCGCGGGTCACGTCGAAGTAGACCTCGTCGTAGAACGGCACCAGGTCGCGCGCCAGCGCCCGCCGCCAGGCCCGCCGTGAGGCGAGCGGCGCCACCAGGCCCGACTCGAGGTCGACGATCCGGTAGGTGCCGTCGGACGCTTCCAGGACGTTGTCGATCGCCCGCGGCTGGCGGGGGTCGATCTGCCAGGTTGGCAGCCCGACCTCGTCGAAGCGGTCCCGCAGGTCCCGCAGGAAGGCCCGGGCCGAAGCGCGGTCCCGCGGCTCGCCGCCGTCGACCAGCTCGCTGACCAGCCCGAGGCGGCCGTCGGCCGCGGCGACGGGGGCGACCCCGAGGGCGGCCGCGACCCGATCCTCGCCGTACCAGGCGCGGGTCAGCAGCCGGGCCAGGTTGCGCCGGTGGGTTGCGGCCCGCAGCGCCTCCGGGTTGCCGTCGTAGGCGAACGGGGCCTGGAAGGCCAGCCAGTAGATCGCCCGGGGCACGAAGCCCGGCACGTAGACCTTGGTCACCGTCCCGGCCGCGCGGTCGAAGACGACGAGGCTGGTCAGCGCGTGGGCGTGCTCGGCGGCCTCGTCGTGCGGCAGCGCGGCGGCACGCACCAGCGGCAGCCCGCCCGCCACCGCGTCGATCCGGCGGTAGGTGGCGACGAGCCCGGCGACCAGCACCGCGCCGAGGGCGTAGGCCCCGAGCACGTCGGTCGGCCAGTGGGCGCCCGTCCAGATCCGGGCGAAGCCGACGCTGCCGATGACGCCGACGGACGCGGACTGGGCCGCCAGCCGCAGCCCGCGGTGCGGGATGCCGGCGGCGAGGGCGAAGAGGAAGCCGTAGAGCATGACCGCGCCGATGACGTGGCCGCTCGGGAACGACCGCTCCTCGAAGTTCTGGCTGCTGCGCTCGAGTTCGGCCAGGTGCGGCCGGGTCCGCGCGACCAGCACCCGGCTGATCACCTCGTTGACGACCCCACCGGCCGGGATCAGGAGCAGACCGAAGGCCGGCAGCCAGCGCCGCGCCACGGAGAACCCGAGCAGCGCGGCTGCCCAGGCCAGGATCGCGCCGGTCGAGCCGGTCAGGTGGTTGACCGCCCGCAGCCCCTCTCGGAGCCCCGGCCCGTCGACACCCTGGACCTGGCGCATCAGCCACAGGTCGAAGAACGCCCGCGGGTTGATCAGCGCGTCGAGGAGGATGACCACGAACAGCGCCGCGGACGCGATCGCGACGCCCCGCAGTCCCGGGCGCGGGACGGTCGGCAGGGCGAGCGCCTTCAGGCCGTGCCCGGCGGCGATGTGACGGACGGTGAGGGCCATCGCGGCGCTCCTCTGCGCTCCTCCGGTTCCGCCGGAGCCGGGGCCCCCACGGGGCGTCCCTGACGTGCCGCGATCGGAGCACCGAAGGAGGCAGACGCCGCCCAAGGCCGTGACGATCCCGTCACGCCGACTCGCCGGTTCTGGGTTGTGTCCGCGGGCGGCGTGGGCGGCATGGGCTGAGCCCACCCGTCCGTCTCTCGCCGCCGCGGCGGTCGCGACCGATGCCCCCGGCGTTCCCGAGACACCTGAACAGCGTTAGGTGAACCTCAGCTTACGCCTCGTAAGTACATCGGTCAAGACCCTCGTGTCGGTCGTCCGGCGCCGCCGTCGGCACCGGTGTCCGGGGCGCGAGGGGGGCTGGGTCCGGGTGTGTTTGCAGGTTACCGGGCCGACCTTGCGCGAACCTTGCCCGCGCCTTCCGGCCGCCCGTGCCACCCCACCCGACCCCAGATTGCCCTCCGTTGACGCGACCTCTCGTGTACCTATGATGGGACACGGCGGCCGTGGGAACATCGGCAGATCTACCGAATCGCGGTGCGCCTTCCCCTACGCGGATGCGTAGATTGACCTAGGGAGGGGCCTCGCACCGGCCCGCGCGGAATCGGCTCACCGCATCCCCCGCCGTGCCGCCCCACCAGCTCGCCCGGCCTGGTTGCGTCCCAGGGTAGGCACCGGGTGTGGCGATCGATTCGCCCATCGATGACGAAACTGTCGCGAGTCGGCGGCGATTGGGGCGCCCGTCGCCCCGACGCCGGTGCCCGGGCGCGCTCGGCCCACGTCGTCTCCCGGATACGGAGCCCTGTACATGTAAGACGGTGGGCCGGCCCGCACGTGACATCCGCCCGGTCGGCGGCATCACCCCGAGCCAGCGCCTCGCGCGACGGACCATCGGTCCGCACGGCGGCGGTACGTGACCCCCGGTGGGACCCCGGTGCCGGGCGGCCGTTCGGCTCGCCTCACCGGCGACGTCCACCACCGGCGTCGTGGCGTCGCACGGGCGTGAGCCGGCGATGGGGGCGAGGATCACCCCACCGCCAACACCGCCGACCGTGTCCCGCGGGAGCACGGACGCCGACAGGGTCGTGGTCGTGTGTGGGGAGCGGACGGGACGACCCGAGGGGGTCACGGGCGTCTGCGGGGTCTCCTCCATCGGCGGACTCCTCTCCGGGAGGGTTGGCGGGGGCGACGCCGCCCCCAGGGGTGGTCCCCGCGCTGGGACGGGTGGCGGGGGCGCCGTCGCCCCCTGGGCTCGCGGTTGAGCCCGTTGGCCGCACGGTCGGCGCGTCGGATCGGCGCCCGCGGGGATCCCCCGGACGCCGATCGCGCCACGGTCAGTCGGCTTCGGCGAAGGCCGGCGCGGGCCGGCGTTCCCCTTCGACGTCGAGGCGGGGGATGCGGCGGTCGAGCCAGGAGGGGAACCACCAGTTCCGCTCACCCAGCAGCTCCATCGCCGCCGGGACCAGGATCATGCGGACGACCGCGACGTCGACGACGATCGCCGTCGCCAGGCCGAGGCCGAACTCCTTGATCACCCGGGTCGGATCGAGGAAGAAGGCGAGGAAGACGGCGGCCATGATCGCCCCGGCGGCCAGGATCACCCTGCCCGTCGCGCCGAGCCCGTGGGCGAGCGCGTCGTGGGTGTTGCCGTCCTTGAGGTAGGCCTCCCGGATCCGGGTGACGAGGAACACCTCGTAGTCCATCGAGAGGCCGAAGAGGATCGCGAAGAGCATCATCGGCAGGAAGGACTCGATCGGCCCGGTCTTGTCGATGCCGAGCAGGTCCCCGGCCCACCCCCACTGGAAGACCGCGACCAGCACCCCGTAGGCGGCGCCGACCGAGAGCAGGTTCATCACCGCGGCCTTGAGCGGGATCACCACCGAGCGGAAGACCGCCATCAGCACGAGGATGCTGAGCCCGAGCACGACCCCGATGAAGAGCGGCAGCCGCTCCGTGATCCGGTCGCCGATGTCGACGAACGTCGCCGTCGCGCCGCCGACGTAGGCGTCCATCGGCGACCCACCGAGGCTGGCCGGGATCACCTCGTCGCGCAGCCGCCCGATCAAGGCGTCGGTCTCCGCGTCCTGGGGCGAGGTGGTCGGGACGACGGTGATGACCGCGGTGTCGTTCTCGGGGTTGGGCATCGCCGGCGAGACGGCCGCGACGCCCTCGGCGGCGCCGATCGCGGCGGTCAGGCCGTCGAGGGTCGCCGGGTCGAGGCCGCCGGGCTGCTCGACGGCGAGCAGCAGCGGCCCGTTGAAGCCCGGCCCGAAGCCCTCCGCGAGCAGGTCGTAGGCTTGGCGGCTGCGGAAGGACTCGGGGTTGTTGCCGTTGTCACCGAAGCCGAGCCGCAGGTCGAGGATCGGGGCGGCGAGGACCAGCATGAAGAGCACGCCCGCGCCGAGCCCGGCCAGCGGTCGCCGCTGGATGCGACGCACGAGGCGGTAGCCGACGGTGGTCTCGACCGCGGCCGCGCGCCGGCCCGGCCCGGGGACGCTCCAGCGCTCGATGTTCCGCCCGACCAGGACGAGCAGCGCCGGGAGCAGCCCGACCGCGACCAGCACGCTCGCGGCGACGACCAGCGCGCCGGCGACGCCGATCGCGGCGACGAACGGGAGCCCGACGGAGAACAGCCCCAGCAGCGCGATCACCACGATCGAGCCGGCGAAGATGACCGACCGGCCGGCGGTCTCGACGGCGCGCACCGCCGCGCCCTCGACCGTGAGCCCGCCGCGCAGGTCCTCGCGGAAGCGGGTCACCACGAGCAGCGCGTAGTCGATGCCGACGCCGAGCCCGATCATCGCCGCGAAGGCGGGGGTGAACGAGCTCATGTCGAAGACGCGGGCGGCGAGGGTGATCGAGAGCAGTCCGATCCCGAGGCCGGCGAGCGCGCTGACGATCGGCATCCCCATCGCCACCACCGAGCCGAAGGCGACGAGCATGATCACGACGGCCGCGGCCAGGCCGACGAGCTCGGACGAGGCGGGGACCGCCTGCTCGGAGCTCGAGATCACCTGGCCGCCGACCTCGACCCGGAGGCCCGCTACCTCCGACCGGTCGACCAGGGCGGTCAGCGCGTCGACGCTGCCGTCCTCGACCTCATCGGCGCCGACGGCGTACTGGACGGTGGCGTAGGCGATCCGGCCGTCGGCCGAGACCGCGCCGGGAGTCTCGTAGGGCGAGGCGACGCCGACGACCTCGGGCAGGGTCGCGGCCTCGGCCACCAGCGCCTCGACGCGGGCGCGGATCGCCGGGTCGGTGACGCCCGCCTGGCTGTCGGTCTCGACGACCAGCGTGGCGCTGTCGCCGGCCTGGCTCGGGAAGCGCTCCTCGAGGAGGTCGACCGCGGCCTGGGACTCCGCGTCGGGGATCGTGAAGGCGTCGATGTAGCGGCCGCCGGCCGCCGTGGCGATCACGGCGACGGCGGCGATCGCGACGACCCAGCCGGCGACGACGCGCCAGGGGTGGTGGGCGACGACGTGGGTCCACCGGGCGAGCGGCCCTTCGCGGCCCACACCCCGTCGGCGGCGCGGCTCGTTCGTGGCCATCTGGCGGCTCCTTTCCTGTCGTGGTGATAACTAATCAGTCACTTAGACTAAACGGTTACTCAGTGGTATCGTGGGCGGGCGGGAATGTCAACCCCCCAGGCGGATCACGAGACCGGCCGAAGGATCTGGGACAATGCGCCGCACCATCAGCCAGACGAGACGGACCCTCGGGTCCAGTTCGAGACGGGGGCAGCCGCGATGGGCACCGGGACGACACGGGGCACCGAGAACGCCGCGAGGGCGGTCTCCGGCCGCGAGCTGCTGGTCGACGCGGCGCACGGGCTCTTCATCGCCCGCGGCTTCGCCGACGTCTCCATGCAGGAGATCGCGGAGGCCGCCGGGATGACCAAGGGCGCCCCCTACTACCACTTCCGGAGCAAGGAGGACCTCTTCACCGAGGTCGTCATCCGGGAGATCGGTCGTCTCCAGGTGGGTCTGGAAGCGGCCCTGGCCACCGAAGCTCCCCTGCACCGGAAGCTGGAGGTCGCGCTCACGTACATGCTGGGAACGGTCAGCGCCGACTTCGGTCGGATCGTCGGCGACCTCGAGCGGTACGTCGGCGCGGACCGAAAGCACGCCATCCTCGAGACCTGCCAACCGAGCGTCCTGTTCGTGGCGGCGGTCCGCCCGGCCTTCGAGGCCGCCGCCGCCGCCGGCACGTTCCGGCGCGTGCCCCCCGACGTTGCCGCCGAACTCTTTGTCGCGACGACGATGGGCCAGGTCGAGCTGGCCCTGATGGAGACCCTGCACGCCCCCGATGGACGCTCCCCGACCGTCGACCGGGCGACGCACGCCGGGGTGATCGTCGACGCCTTCCTGCACGGCATCTGACGGCCGTCGGCCGCGAGGCGGCGTCCGGCGCCCGCTCCGCGACCTGACGAACCGACGACCGAGCCCCCGGCGGGCGGCCCACGGCCCCTGCCCAGGCGCCCGGGATGGGGGCGACCCGCCCGTCGGGACGGGGCTGCCGGTGGCGGCGTGGGGCCGGTCGGGCGGAGATCGGGCACGACATGTCCTCCCCGGCGGGCTCGGGGCCCACGGGCATGACCGGAGGGTTGATCGGGAGCGAGGGCGTGAGCCGGCGTGGGACAGCGCGACGTGTCGTTCGCGGCGGCTCAGCCCTGACGGTGGCTCGACGTGACGACTGGCGGCGGGCCGCGGCCGACCGGTGGCGATCGCGGTCGGCGGGTGTCGCGGCTCTGACCCGGACGAGACTCCGCCGCCTGGCGTTACTATACCGTCCAGACGGTATAAGTCAACCGTCCGGACGGTACCCTATGCTCCGCTGGTCAGCCACCCCGCCGGCCCAGGAGGGAGCCGATGCCCAGGACCGCCCGCTCCGCCGACACCCGCGGCGCGATGATCGAGGCCACCGCCCGCGTGGTCCGCCGCGACGGCGCGGGCGGCCTCACCCTCGACGCCGTCGCCCGCGAGGCCGGCGTCTCCAAGGGCGGCCTGCTCTACCACTTCCCGAGCAAGGACGCCCTGATCGCCGGCCTGATCGACCACTACCTCGCCCGCTTCGACACGTCCCTCACCCGTCACCTCGACCCTGAGGACGTCACCCCGGGTCGGTGGCTGCGGGCCTACATCGAGGCCAGCTTCGCGGACGACGTCGTCGACGTGGGGCCGAACGAGAGCGTCGGGCTCCTGGCCGCGGTCGCCGCCAACCCGGCCCTCCTCGACCCCATCCGCGCCCGGGCGACCGAGGAGCAGGCGCGGCTGGAGGCCGACGGCATCGACCCGACGCGGGCGACGCTGATCCGGCTGGCGATCGACGGCCTGGTGTTCGCCGACCTCTTCGGCATCGCCGCGCCGGACGCCGCGCGCCGCGCGCGGCTCCGCGAGGCGATGCTTGCCCTCGCGCGCGAGCCGGAGCGCTGACCACGCCGATCGCTGTCCCCGGTCCGCCGTGGCACCCCGGCCGACCGCTCCCGGGCGGCCGACCTCCCCGCGCCGCGGACGGGGCCACGCCCGATGGCACGACCGCGGCGCCCCGCGCCGACCACGCCGCCGACCCGGGAGGTGCCACGCTGGCCAAGGTTCGGTTCGAGGAGATGTTCCCCTGGGAGATCGCCCGGGCGCTGGCGGACGCGCCGATCTGCTACCTGCCGCTCGGCGTGCTCGAGTGGCACGGCGAGCACAGCGCGGTCGGCCTGGACGGCATCAAGGCCCACGCGGTCTGCGAGGCCGCCGCCCGGCGGTCGGGCGGCGTCGTCGTGCCGCCCCTCTGGTGGGGCGCCGACGAGCGCGAGGACCTGCCGGACGGGTCCTACCTGACCGGCGGGATCGAGGCCGGGGGCGGGCACGGCGAGCGCTACCACGTTCCCGGCTCGATGTTCTGGGTCCGGCCCGAGACGTTCGGGGCGCTGCTGCTCGACATCTACGAGGCGATGCGCCGGCGCGGGTTCCGGGTCATCGTCGTCGTCGCCGGGCACTGGTCGCCGAAGGTCTACCTGCCCACCGTTCGCGCCGCCGGGGACGCGTTCCAGACCCAGCACCCCGAGACGCGGCTGCTGCTGCTCACCGACCGGGAACTGGTCCCCGACCTCCACTACCCCGAGGAGCACGCGGCCGGCGGCGAGACCTCGCTCCTGATGGCCGTCCGCCCCGACCTGGTCGACCTCACCATGACCCTGGAGACCGACCGCTCGCTCCGCGCGTGGTACGCCAACGAGCCAGCGCACCTCGCGCGACGCCGGGCGACGCCGCACAAGTACATCGGGCTCTTCACCGGCGCCGACGACGGCTCGAACGACCCCGAGACGACCGCGAGCGCGGAGCGGGGCCGCGCGCTGCTCGAGACGATCGCCGCCCGCCTCGCCGAGCGGGCGCGGACACTCCTGGCGGAGGCGGCTCCCGATCGCGCGTGAGACGTACCTGCCACGAGGTCGAGCGCGGCCACCCTGCCACAGCGGGTTTCGAACGGTTACCCGAGGCTTCCACGCGGCGGGTCGACAGCCGGCCTGGGCCGGCTTCGTTCCTGAGCCCAGAGCTTGCCATCGGCGGACCCGGTCGCCGACGCGGCCGCGATACCACCACTGATTGGACGACGCCGGCAGCGCGTCCCCGCGCCGCGCCCCGTCTCCCTGTCGCCATGACCGCCTGGGCCCGACGCCACGAGTGACGTCGCCCTATCCCGGGAAACCGGCAACGCTGACCGCGCGGCCGCCAGCACCCGCCCTGAGCGGCCCTTGGAGCGCGGCGGACCACACCCGGCAACGGTCCCAGATCACCGTCCATCGTAGAGCACGGCTGGCTGGCGCCCGACCGGCCGCGGACGACGTGAGGTCTCCAGTTCGACGCCAGCCCGCGCACCGGATGACGGCGCGGACCGCCCGCGGTCAGACCTGGGAGGCCGGGACGTGGAGGTTGTACGTCACCAGCTCGGCGATCCGACCGCCCCGGGCGCGGAGGAAGGCCGGCGCCAGGGTCGCCCCGTCGGCGAGGTCCGGCGCGACGCCGTCTTGCTCCCCACCAGCGCCCCCATCGGCCGTCGCCGTCGCGGTCTGGACGACGAAGACGCCCGCCGCCCGCTCGCCGTCGGCGACCACGTCGCGCACCCCCATCGTCACGTCCGAGGCCGCGGCCAGCACCCGTCCGAAGGCGGCCCGTGCCTGGTCCAGCCCGCCATCGCGGACGCGCCCGCCCTCGCCGTACTGGACGATCCGCCCGTCGGGGGCGAAGAGGGCACCGATCGCGTCGGCGTCGCGGCTGTTGACCGCCCGTGCCACCCGCTCGAGCAGCGCGGCCGCCGTGCCGCCCTCGCCCTCGGGGGTGTCCATCGCCACCTCGGCGCCCGGAAGCGGCAGTTGGGCGTCCGGTTGGGCGCTCCCGTTGGGGGCGCCCGCGAGGTTGGCCTGCACCTGCCGGGCGGTGCCGTGGAGCCGCATCAGGAAGAGGTCGATCGCGCCGAAGCTCTGCTCGGCCCCGGGGCCGATGAAGACATCGTGCCCCGCGCCGAGCACCGTCTGGACCTGGCAGCCGCCGATCACCTCGCAGAAGCGGTCGGCCATCGCCGGCGGGACCTCGCCTCGCTGCCCGCGCAGGAGCAGCGTCGGGCAGGTGACCCCGGCGACGACCGACCAGTCGGCACGCGGCAGCGCGGCGGCCTCGATCCGCTCGACGAGGACGCGGTCGTGCCGCCAGCGCAGCCCGCCCGCCCCGTTGGCGCCGGGCTCCGGCTCGAGGTCGAAGGGGATGTCGTGCCGGGCGCGCGCCTCGGAGACCCGCAGCCGGTCGAGGTAGAAGGCGACCGCCTCGTCCTCGTCGGCGAAGCGGGCCGGCAGCGCGCGGATCCGCGCCAGCGACCGCGCCGCCCGCTCCGGGTCGACTTCCGGCGCCGTGTCGCCGAGGACCACGCCCCGGACCAGGTCCGGCCGCCGCGCCGCGAGGTAGTAGGCCACCAGCCCGCCGTGGAGCCGGCCGACCACGACCGGGCGGTCGAGCCTCAGGGCCTCGATCAGGCCCGCGACGTCGACGGCCATCGTCCCCGGGTCGTAGCCGTCGTCCGGCCGGTCGGACCCGCCGCGTCCGCGGAGGTCCGGGGCGACCACCCGCCGGTGCCGGGCGAGGTGGGCGGCCAGGTTCGCCATCCCCTCGGCGCCCTGGAGGACGCCGTGGAGCAGCACCACCGGTGGCCCGCCGGCGCCGACCGGCCCGGCCCACTCCAGGTAGCGGAGGGTGATCCCGTTCGTGGGCACGGTGCCTTCGGTCGGGGCGAGCCGCGCCGAAGACCGCGGACTTCCCGCGCCCGCGAGCGGGGTGGGGATCGCGGCGGGGTCGGGCGCGGTGGCGACGGCGTCGCTCGAGGTCATCGGGGCTCCACTCCTCGGGTGCCGCGGCGGCGGGGCGATGCCGGGCACGCGGCCCGACCGGGAGATCGGACCCAAGGATAGCGGTGGGCCCGGTCGGCGGACCAGGCGAGTGGCCTGACCACCCCCTGAGCGGCTGGGGGAACCCCGTCTCTCCCCTGGCGCCCCATCCACCGAGAACAGCCACCGGCCCGGCGGGCGGAGCCAACGGTCCAGGACACCGCTGCCCCTCGTCCCCACCCAGGACGACCGCGGCCGGCGCCAACGCCGACCGACGACCTCCGCTCTCATCCGTCTCATGGGCCAACGCCCAGTCCCACGGTGCGACCCCGCGGGGGCGCCCCGTCCGCGCCAGACGGCGTCCTCGACGGATGCTGGCCGATCGGCGACGGCCCGATCCCGCGAGGCCCGGCCGGCCCCCAGCCGGCTTCGCCCTGGGCCGCTGACCTCGGGGCTTGCCCCGGCCGGCTCCCGCCTCTGATACGGAATCCGGATGATCGCCGGCGGCACCACCCGGCAAGTCCGCAGCCGGCTCGAGCCGGCTTCATGCCTGAGCCCGGGGCAAGCCCCGGGCGGGCCCGACCGCCGGCGCGCCCCTGATATCACCACCGAACTGACGGATCCCGGAGGATGCGACTCGGGCCCGATCGCTCGTCACCCACTGCCGTGGAGGCCGCCACCTGGCACGGCGACGAGGCGAGGCGGGCCGTCCTGGTCCCGGCCCAGTCCCTACCCCGCGTCCTGCCCACGGTAGAGCGCCAGCGCATCAGCCAGCCGCCCCAGCGAGGTGGCACTCGGCGGGTCGGCCATGCAGATCGCGTGGCCGACCCCGGCCTCCGCGTAGGAGCGGAGGCCGGCGGCGATCTCCGCGGGCGAGCCGACCAGCACCCGCTCCGGGTCGATCTCGTCCGCCCGCCGCTCCTCTGGCCACAGGTCGGGGTAGCCGACCGTCACCCCGACGGTGACCTCCAGCGACGCCGGGTCCCGGCCGACCTCCGCGCAGGCGGCCTCCAGGCCGGCGCGCCGCTCGGCCAGCTTCGCGGGCGTGCCCAGCCAGGCGGTATTCCAGCTGTCGGCGTGGGCGGCCGTCAGGCGGAGCATCCGCGGCTTGCTGGCACCGACCATGATCGGCGGCCCCGCGGGTCGCGGTCCGCGCGGCCGCAGCTCGCAGTCCGGCGCCGCGTAGAAGGTGCCGCGGAAGTCGACCCGCCCCTCGCGCAGCAGGGGGGCGATGATCGCCAGGGCCTCCTCGAAGCGGGAGGCGAGGTGGTCGAACGGGATGCCGAAGGCCGCGAACTCGGGCTCGTGCCACCCGGCGCCGAGGCCGAGGATCAGGCGGCCGTCGCTGACCTCGTCCAGGGTCGCCGCCATCTTCGCCAGCACGGCGGGGTTGCGGAACGGCGTGGCGAGGACGACCGCCCCGAGCTCGACCCGCGTGGTCGCCTCGGCCAGCGCCGCCATCAGGGTCCACGCTTCCCAGATGCCCGCCGTCTCCCGGGTCTCGGGGGTGTCACCGCGGCGGAAGAGCAGGTGGTCGAAGACCCAGACGCTGTCGAACCCGGCCGCCTCCGCGTCGACCGCCAGCCCCCGGATCTCCCGCCACGGCGGCGGCGCCCCGCGGGCGGCATCCTCGGCCATCGGCAGCACAAACCCGACCTTCACCCGTCACCCCCGTCCCGCCCGTCGCCCGTCGCCCGTCGCCCGTCGCCCGTGATCGATCGCCAACGTCGCGGCGGACCTGACCGCCCATCGGCCCTGCGACCGCCCATCGGCCCTGCGACCGCCCGCCGGCTCCGAGATCGCCGCCGGCGGACACGGCCGCCCGGCTCCCTTGCCACCGCCCGGGCGTTCTCCGGCGGCCGTTCGGCGCGGCACCGGGGGGGCACCCGGCACAGCCGGGACGAGTCCACCCACGGCGGACGCCGGCGCGGCGGCGGCGGCGGCCCACTCTAGGCCGGAGCGTCGACGAGCGCAACGGCGGGGGGGAGCGCCGGTGGGATCCGCGCGAGGGCGTCATGGCACGCCTTCGGGAGCCCGAACGGTCGGCGCCCGCCGTGACCCGGATGAACCCCGGTGCTATGGTGAACGCCGCGCCCCTCCCCACTCCCGGTCACGTCCCGTCTTCCGTCCTGAGGTCCCCGTGGCGATCGACACCCAACCGGTGGGCACCGTGGCGCCCGACAGCGGCGAGCCGGTCCAGCCGGGCCACGCCGCGCGGGCGGGCGGCGACGCCCCCGACGCCGCGCCACCAGGCCCGGGCCCGGCGTCCCGCGGCGGCTACCGGGAAGCGCTCGCGAACCGGAACTTCCGGCTCCTCTGGGTCGCCCAGCTGACCGCCTCGCTCGGGCGGGCCGTCGCTCAGATCGCGCTCCCGCTGCTCGTCTACGACCTCACCGGCTCCGCCCGCCTCCTCAGCCTGATCTTCGTGTTCTCGCTGCTGCCCGAGGTCGTCCTCTCGCCCATCGCCGGGCTGCTCGCCGACCGCGTCGACCGCCGCCGGCTGATGCTCGCCACCGACGCCGGCCGCGCGGTTCTGGTCACCTTTCTGCCGTTCGCCGACACGGCCTGGCAGGTCGCGGCCCTGGCCATCCTGGTCGCGGTCGGGTCGGCACTGTCCCGGCCCGCCGAGCTGGCGTCGGTGCCAATGGTGGCCACGCCCGGGCTGCTCGTGCCGTCGCTCTCGCTGGTCCAGGTCAGCGGCTCGGTCGTCCGCGTCGCCGGCCCGGCGGCCGGAGCGGCGATCATCGGCGCGTTCGGCCCGGCGCCGGGCTTCTGGGTCCAGACGATCTGCTTCACCGTCTCGGCCGTCTGCGTCTGGGGGATGGTCCTCCCCCGGGCGTCGCGCCCCGATCCCGGCGCCCCGATCGTCACCGTCGCCAACCCCCGGCGGGCGGCCCTCGTCACGGCCCGGCGGGACGTCTGGGAGGGCCTGCGAGTGCTCTGGGTGAACCGGGTCGTCCGCGGGATCACCGCCGCGGAGGTGCTCTGGCAGGTGGTGGGAACCGCCCTCACCGTCGGGCTCGTCGTCTACACGGAGGAGACGCTCGACCTCGGCGACCGGGCGGGCGTGGTCTACGCGCTGCTGACGGCCACTTTCAGCGGCGGCGCGGCGCTCGGCGCCCTGGTCGGCGGTCCCCTCGAGCGGCGGATCGGGCGGCGGCGCCTGCTCGCGGTCGGCTACCTCGGGCCGCTCTTCCTGCTCCCGTTCGGCCTCGACCCGCCCCTGCCGGTCGCGTTCGCCTGCTGGTTCGGGCTCGGCTTCGCCGACGCCTGGGCGGTGATCGGGCTCCAGGCGTACCTGGCCGAGGCGGTGCCGGACGCGATCCGGGGACGGATGTACGCCAGCTGGTCGGCGGCGATCACCCTCGGCGGCGCCGCCTGGTACGCCGTCGCCGGCTGGGCCCTGCCCGCCCTCGGCGCGCCGCTGGCGATCACCCTCGCCGGCGTGATCGTCGGGGTCGGCGGACCGCTCGCGCTGGTCCTGACCGGGGCGCTGGCGGCCCTCCGCCGCTGGCCAACCGGAGTCCCTGAGCCGACCGCCGACCCTGGCTGAGCGAAGGGGACGGCCCGGCCCGGGTACAATCCGCGGTGGTCCACCGGGGGTCCGGCGGGCGGCGGGCGGTGATCGGCCACGGGTGGCGGAGAGCGGGGCGGATGGTCTCTTTCCTCGGGCGACGGAAGAACCGGGACGAGAAGGTCCGGAACAGCACCGACACCAGCGACGCCGGCCGCGGGTCCGGCTACCGGTTCACCATGAAGGGCTCGCCGCGCCACTACGACGACGTGCGGAACATCATCCACGCGGGCGGCGGCACGGTCTACTTCGGCGAGGCGCTGACCTACGAGCGGGGGGCCGGGGTGGCCCTCTGGCGGGTCCGCTGCGAGGGGTTCGACTGGCTGCCGCGGCTCTACGAGTGGTGGGCCGAGTCCGAGCGGGTCGAGCCGATCAACGTCACCTTCCACCTCTACCTGCCGAGCGACCTCAAGTACCCGGCGCTCGACCTCCGCCAGCACACCCCGGCCGAGGTCGAGGCCTTCATCCGCGCCAACGCGCCGTACGAGCCCGCGCCGCTGGCGGTGGCATCGCCCCGTCGCTGACGCCACGGGCCGCGGACGACGCGGGCGATCCGCCCGGCCATTGGGCCTACGCGGGCCGTGGCGGGTCCGCCGGGGGGGTAGGGCGCGCCGGGCCCGACGCGGCAGGCGCCGCCCAGCTCGGAGTGGCAGCCAGCGCGCGGTCCGGGACGGCACCCGGCGACCTCGCGACCCTCTCGGGGGCGCGGGGGCGGGACGCGACCGTTCCGCCCGGGCGGGCGGGCGCCGATCGCGGAGTGGGGCCCGTCGCCGTGCGCGTTGACGGCTTCGGCGCCGAAAACGTCGCCCGCCCCGGCCGGGTGGCCGGGGCGGGAGTTGGATCGGGGCATCTCGTGTCGTCGAGTGCCGGTCAGTCGTCGGCGCTTCGCGCCTCCGGCTCGTCGCCTCGCGGCGCCGTCCGGTCAACCGCGGTCGCCCCCGGGAAGATCGGTGGTTCGACGACCACCAGTCGCTCCGGGTGGACCTTCCAGCAGTCGGTGACGGCGACCGTCGCCGCGCACCGCGCCACCTCGCTCGGGTTGTGCAGCGCCCAAGCGAGCGCGCACCGCATCAGCGGCAGTTCGCCCGCCGCGGGCTCGATGTGGCTGCGCATCAGCATCGGACACCCGAAATGCCCCGGCTCCGCCGACGGCTCCTCGACGAGGAGCGGGCGTCGCTCGCGGCCCATCGTGTGACCTCTCCGCCCCAACCGACCGGCGGCGCCGAGGCACCGTACCGTTGGGGCCTAAAGCGCCGTCCGCCGACAGGACCGTGGGCGGCCCGTGTCGGCTCCGGCGTCGGATCAGTATAGCCCAGTAGTCCGGGCTCCACCGCGTCCCGGCCACGGCACCGCCGCCGGGACCGGCGTGACCGGAGATAGCTGGGCGGACCGGAGGGAGGCGAGAAGGTGGGCATCGCGACGCGGGACGATCGGTCGCCCGGGGACAGGGGGACGCCGGACGGGCCCCCCGGCTCGGCCGGCATTCCCGGCACGCTCGGATGGTCGGCTGTCGAGGTCGCCGGTCCCTGGGAGGGGGCCGCGGCCGACCGGACGCGGGACGCCGTCCTGGCGGCGGTGGCGGGGATCGAGGGCGTCGTCGGGCTGGCGGCGCGCGACCTGGGCACCGGCCGGACGCTGCGCCTCCGCGCCGACGAGGTCTTCCCGACCGCGTCGGTCTTCAAGGTCCCCCTGCTCTACGCCCTCCACCGCCTCGCCGACGCCGCCGCGGTCGACCTCGGGCGCCGGGTCACCCTGACGGCGGCCGACCGCGTCCCCGGGTCGGGCGTCCTGCAGGACCTCGCGCCCGGCCTCGCGCCGACCATCGGCGACCTGGCGGTGCTGATGACCGTCGTCTCGGACAACACGGCGACCGACCTCGTGCTCGGCCTGGTCGGCAAGGACCGCCTCGCCGCCGAGAACGCCCGGCTCGGCCTCGGCGCGACGACCGTCCCCCTGAGCGTGCGCGAGATCTTCTGCGCCGCGACGGGGCTCGACCCCGCCGACCCCGCGACCACCTACGACGCGCTGCGCGAGGCCCTGCGCGGCCCGGTCCGCGACCCGGCGTCCGTGGCCTACGCCGACGATGCCCGCAACGACACCAGCACCCCCGACGACATGGTGACCCTCCTGGGGGCGATCCAGCGCGGCGACGGCCTGAGCCCCGCCGCCCACGCCGCCGTCCTCGACACCCTTGGCCGGCAGAAGAACACGACGATCCTGCCGGCCCGCCTCCCCGAGGAGACCCCGATCGCCCACAAGACCGGCTCGCTGCGCGGGATCCGCAACGACGTCGGGATCGTGACCGCCCCGAACGGCCCCTACGTCGTCGCGATCTTCGCCAAGCGCCTCGCCGACGAGGCCGCCGCCGTCAGATCCTTGGCCGACCTCTCCCGCGCCGTCTGGGACGCGTTCACGGACGCCCCCTGAGGAACCCGGGCGGCTTGGCCCGGGCGGCTCAGCCGCCGCGGCTTAGCCGCCGCGCACCCGCCGGATGGCCGCGCC
>CADCWG010000022.1 GCA_902806335.1 uncultured Thermomicrobiales bacterium
GCCGCCGCGATCGGCGGCGTCGACCGCCCTGCCCGGTTGTCCCTGGCCCGGGGCGGTCGCCGCCGGCGCTCGGCCCGCTCGCGTCGCCGCGCGCGGACGGGCGGTCCTGGTTCTGGCCTTGGTCCTGGTCCTGGTTCTGGCTGTCGAAATCGTCGGTCACGTCGTAGGTCCTTCACGCTAGTGGCCCCGGGGCGACCGGGACCGTCGGTGCTGGTCGGTGACAGGCCGCGGATGCACGGTGCCGGGACGCGTCGTCGTCGGGTGGTGTCGACCGGGGGCGACCCATGCGGGTCGGCCACGGCCTCGTCGTTTCGGGTGGGGTCGGCGGCCAGCGGCTATCGGCGCGGCGCGGTATGACCACGGTCTACGGCGCTGGGCTCGCGCCGCCCGGCCGCTCAGCAGGACGGGGAGAGCCTGTCCAGGTCGCCCGGAGCCATCCACAGCGGACTGGTCCCGGACACCGATCGCACGGTGGCTATCGCACGGGAGCGGCCCGCACCATGCCGGGTGCGTTCTCGCGCGCGCTTATCGCGGGTAGTCGTCTGGACTCAGCGCATGGCCCGATCGGTCGACGGCTGGCTTCCCGCGCCGCCCGGAGCTCCGGTGTCACTGGCGCCGGACGGCGGCGGTCCCGCGGTCGTCAAACTCGGGCGATCGCGGCGTCGCTTGGACCATCCGCACGGCGGGCTATCCGCGGCCACGCGGCCGAAGCGGCGTCGGCGCGGTGACGCGCGATCGCGGCGGGCCCGCGTCTGGCCCGGGGCGGCAACGCCGTCCCCTCCCATCACCCCCCTAGTGTAGCGCGTTGGGGTGACTCGACGACGCCGCTGGGCGATCCGCCGCGAACGACGGACGCCGCAATGGTCTGTAGCCCTTACCCATCGGCGGTCCACCCGCGGTGGTCCGGCGACTCCCCCGGCCATCGCCCCGGCCGTCGATCCGCCCTCGCCCCGTCTCCGTGCGCTGCCCCCCGCTCTGGCCGGGCACCGGTCCATCGGACGCTCCGGGGCGGCCGGCCCGCACCATTGCCGCCTCTCCGCGTCCAGTGGCGGCGACAGCGGAGCTGACCGCGGTGCCCGTGTGGGGAGCAACCGCGGTGATGGCAAATGGCGATCGGCCACGGATCGGGCCTGGAATAGGCGCCTGAACGTTGTGCGCCGCCGCGGTGACGGCCAGGTCTACCCCAACCCGCGGCTGCGGTGAGGGCGACCGCGTGACCGGACCGGAGGGGCAGCGAGATCTCGGTCCGCCCACCTGAGAGGGAGGCCGGTGACCAGGGGGAACCGCGGCGGTTCGCCCGGCGTCGGCCGACAGGATCCTGACCGGGCCGGCGATACGTGTGGGTGGCGGACGCCCCCGGAGGGGCACGTTTCGGGGGACGCGGGCGCGCCGCCCCCTATCTCGCCCCGACCCAGGCCGCCCCGTCGGGGAAGGCGTAGTCCCCGAGAGACTCCGGCCGCATGGTGATGCTGTAGCCGGGTGCGGTGGGCGGCAGGTAGCGCCCGTCGCGCACGGTCACCGGGTCGACGAAGTGTTCGTGCAGGTGGTCGACGTACTCCACCAGCCGGTCCTCCAGCGAGGCGCTGACGGCGATGTAGTCGAAGATCGACAGGTGCTGCACGTACTCGCAGAGGCCAACGCCGCCCGCGTGGGGGCAGACCGGGACGCCGTACTTGGCCGCCAGCAGCAGCACCGCGAGGACCTCGTTGACCCCTCCCAGGCGGCAGGCGTCGAGCTGGCAGAAGCGGATCGCCCCGGCCTGCAGGAGCTGCTTGAACATCACGCGGTTGTGGCAGTGCTCCCCGGTTGCGACGCCGACCGGTGCCACCGCCCGGGCGATGGCGGCGTGGCCGAGCACGTCGTCGGGGCTGGTCGGCTCCTCGATCCACCACGGGTCGAACCGCGCCAGTCGCCCCATCTGGGCGATGGCCTCGCCGACGTCCCACACCTGGTTGGCGTCCATCATCAGCCGGCGGTTCGGGCCGATCTCCTCCCGGATGATCGCCGCCCGGCGCACGTTGTCCTCTGCGTCGCGCCCCACCTTCATCTTGAAGTGGGACCAACCGCCGGCGACCCCCTCCCGGCAGAGGCGCCGCAGTTTCTCGTCCGGGTAGCCGAGCCAGCCGGCCGAGGTGGTGTAAGCCGGGTAGCCATCCCGCAGGAGTTCCGCCTCCCGATCGCCCCTCGTCGCGGCGTGCCCGCGGAGGATCGCGAGGGCCTCCTCGGGCGTGATCGCGTCGGAGATGTAGCTGAAGGGGACGCAGGCGACGAGCTGCTCCGGCGACAGGTCGGCCAGCAGCTTCCAGAGCGGCTTGCCTTCGGCCTTCGCCCACAGGTCCCAGACGGCGTTGACGACGGCGCCGGTGGCGAGGTGGATGACGCCCTTCTCCGGGCCGACCCAGCGGAGCTGGCTGTCCCCGGTGATCGCCTGCCAGAAGGCGCCCATGTCCTCGGTGAGCGACTCCAGGGTCCGGCCCCGGACGAGCGGGGCGAGGGCCGCGATCGCCGCGACGCACAGCTCGTTGCCGCGGCCGATGGTGAAGGTGAGGCCGTGGCCCTCCAGGCCCTGCGGGTGGTCCGTGCGCAGGACGACGTAGGCGGCGGAGTAGTCCGGGTCGGGGTTCATCGCGTCGGACCCGTCAAGGGCCCTGGACGTCGGGAAGCGGACGTCGTGGGCGACGACGTCGATGATGGTGGTCGGCATAGCGCCTCCTTCGCGGGTGCCCTGCTCCCCTCGTCCCGGACGAGCACCGCCGGTCCGGAAGCTCGCGTCCCGAGGCCCAAGCCCCCGGTCGGCTCGGCCGGCGCCGGCGAATCGACCGGCCGGCGCCGGCGAGTCGACCGGCGGGCGGTGGCGTCCGCGCCGCGGGAGTCGATCCGGGGCGCCGTCCGCCCGGAGCCCGCGGCCCTCGGTGGGCGGCGTCGGTTCCCCGCGGTGCCAACCGCCGGCCGGTTCGAGCGGACCCGCCGCGGGACGCCTGACATGGGAAACGCAAGAACCCCACCTCGTCGCCGCCCCCTGCGACGCCGTCAGCGGCGGGACCTCGCTCGGCGTGCTCGTCGCCGTTCCGCTCCCGTTCCCGCATAAGGGGGCGATGACCGTCGGGGAAACCCAGCGAAGGACACCGGCGCCGCTGGGACGGACGCCAGGAAGGATTCGGTGACCACCCTCGCCTCGGCGGCCTCGTCCGGAGGCCGGCTCGTGTCGCGGTGAGCTGGACCCAGCTGATGGGACGCCGGTGGCGTGGGCCGTCCCCCACCAGCCCGAGATAGTCCCGACGACGGCCGGCACCGCCACCGCCGTCGCGCCGTGGCCTCGCGCCGGCCCCTTGAACACCCACAGGTGGCGGAGAGCGGCGCCCTGGGAGGCGCGCCGAGCGGGTGGTAGGCATGTTCCCGATCGCGGCACGCCCGGTCCCGTCCCCGCTAGGTACATTGCCCTCGCGTTGGTCATGCCGTCGGACCGGGCGGCTTGGGGGCCTTCCGGCCCATGGCGGCCGAGGGGGCAGAGCCCCCGCCGGTGCTTGGACGCGGCCGTGCCGTGAGCACGGGGCGCCATCCGGGGCGTCGCCCGAACATGCGTGGCGTCCCCGCGGCCATCGCCGGCGCCGTCACGCTCCCCGCCTCCGTGCACTACCCCGGCCATCGCGAGCGCCATACTCCCTGCTACCCGTGCGTGGCCGGGGCCGGTGGCGAACCGCGGCGATCAGGGGCGATCCGGGGATGACCTGTTGAGCCGGTCCGTCGCGAGCCGGGACGGGATACCGACCGGCCGCGGCCGGCCGTCGGCCGCCATCCTGCCCGCTCGGACCGAGAGCCCACCCGCGACCGACTCGCCACCATCGGACTTGGGGGACCGGCGGGCCCCATCCGCCCCGCCGTCCGGCCGGCGGAGGCAGGCGTCGACCGCGGCCAGCAGGTCGTCGACCCCGAACGGCTTGAGGAGGACGACCTCGGCGAGCTCGGCCAGCCGCGCCCCTTCCCGCCGTGCCAGATCCGCGTGGCCGGTGCAGACCAGGATCGGGAACTCGTGGGTCGGCGGGCCCGTCCGCAGCGCCCGCAGGTAGTCCCACCCGCCCGGCAACCCGTCGAGGACGAGGTCGAGCACCAGCAGGTCGGGACGGAGACGCCGGATATCCTCGGGGTCCGGCGGCGCCGGAAGCGCCCAGACCCAGAAGCCCGCCCCCTCGAGCACCTCCCGCTCGGCGGCGCAGAGCGCGGCGTCGTCCTCGACCACGACGGCGAGCAGCGCCGGTGGTGGCGGCGTCGCCCGCCGGCCGGTCTCCGGGCGGTCAGGCGGCCAGGGCGCCCCGCTCAGGGGGAGCGGGGTCGTGTGTCGCGGACGTCGCACGAGACATCTCCATCGGTGTCGCAGCAGGGCCGACGCTCGTCGGCGGCCCGATCGGTGGGGCGACCACTGCCCCGGGGGAGTCGGCCCCTGAGTGGGACCGCAAGCGTTGTCCTGAGTGCGGCGATCGTCTGGGCGGTTTCGTGTCTAGGCATCGCTCGGTGCCTCGGCCGGCCGGTTCGTGCCCCCTGCCGGAAGCGCCGGTCGGCGAGGTCATAAGGCAGGACCGGTGCCGCTCTTGGGGACGCCGGATGTAGGCCGTCCTGTGGTCTCGGCGGCTGTCCGACGCCGGTGGCTGCTCCTACCCAAACGCCTCACCGGTTAGAGACGCGGGCGATCAAGGCGGAGACCCAGTGGGGAGAACGCTGGACCGGCCGGCTGTGCGCGAACGCGGCCATCAGTTGGGGTCCTCCCGGTGGCGCTCCCCGCGCCGAGATCGTCCCAATGGCCCGCCCCGCGCCCGGCCCGATGGCCCGCGCCTGGCCCGGAGGCGGTCCGCCCGGGGTCACGGCCGGCGTGGACATGGCATCCCCCGCGCCTACCAGGTGGCGCCGATCGCCTCGCGGCTACCCGGCGGCGATCGCGGTACGATCCTCGGGCGTCGCCGTCTCTCCGTGCCGGCTGTCCCGGCCGGCGCGCGGGGACGGGGATCGACGCTCGGGGATCGACGTGAGGGGCCGATGGCGGGGACGCAGGGGGACGAGCCGACGCCGCGCCAGGCGATCCGGCGCTTCGACGTCTTCGCCGAGGTCAAGCGGCTCGAGGCGCTCGCCGACGGCCGACCCTAGGACGAGGCGAAGGGCCACGGGATCTGGCTCGCCAAGGTGGTCGCCGGGCGTCGCTTCGGCCGGAAGGGCGACGGCACCGAGCGCGGGCACGCCCACGGCGGGGACGACCACCCCGCCGGGGATCGCCCCGAGGCCAGGTTCAAGCACGCCGGCGACGAGCTCCAGACCGACGAGACGTTCGACCGCGAGATCGTCGAGCGGATGGGCCCCGCCTTCTACGACCGCGTCTTCGCCCCCGCGATCCGTGCCGCCGTCGAGCGGGGCGAGCCCTACGAGCGGATCCGCGACACCATCCGCGCCGACTGGCGCCCCGCGGGTCGCGAGCGGCGGGAGCGGTGAGCGGCGACTCGGCCGGTGGCCGGACCGGATAGCGGTCCAGGGCAGCCGATCGGGTCGGACCAGTCACCCGAGATCGGGACCGGGTGCCCTTCGCGAGGAACCCGCACGGCCCGACGGCGGAGGTCGCCCTCTCCGGTGCCGGTTGGCCTGGTCTCGCCCGGGTCATGACCGGTGAGGCAGGCCGGCGCGACCCAAGTGACGCCATCGACCGTCGCCGCTGCCACCGCCCCGCGGTCGGTACCGCCGCGAGATGTCCGTGGCGCGGACGGCCACCCGGCGGTACGTCCGACGCCGGGATGCCGATCACCCAGCCGGCACGCCGCCGGCGCGAGGGTCCTGGCCACGGGGGCATCACGCCGCCTGGTGATCGTCGGCCAGGCCAAACACCGCGTCGAACTCCGCGACGTGGCCCGGTGACCCGTGCAGCTCGAGGGACGCACGCTCGCGCCGGCGCCCCTCGGGGTCGGCCGTGATGAAGCGCATCCACTGTTCGGGCGTGCTCGCGATGCGGAGGTCGGAGTCGGCTCCCTCCCGGTCGACCGCCCACCGGGCGCCGTCCCAGTGGAGGGCATAGTGCTCGGCCTCGCCGAGGTCGACCCCCCACGTAGCCGGACGGTCCAGGCGAGTGCCGCGGCGGTTGAGGGTCGCCGCCAAGCCGAGCATCGCCCGCCCCGGGTGGATCGGCTGGCCCGGCTCCGGCGGCGAGAGGGCGTGCTCGACCCCCCAGGCCATCAGCGCCTCGATGATCGGCGCCAGGTCGCGCCCCTTCGGCGTGAGCGCGTACCGCACTTCTCGCCGCCCGGGGTGCTGGTCGCGTACCACGAGTCCCGCCGCCTCCAGTTCGCGCAGCCGGGTCGAGAGCCACTTGGGCGTTAGCTCGGGCATCCCCTGACGCAGGTCGCTGAACCGCTGCGGACCGAGCAGCAGGTCGCGCACGATCAGCAGGGCCCACTTCTCTCCCACCACCTCGAGCGTTCGCGCCGACGGGCAGTAGTGCCGGTATCCGCGGCGCGTGTCGGTGTTCGTCGGCACTGGTGCACCTCGCTCCCCGCGGCGCGTCGTCTCCGCAACCCAACGGTGTTTCGGCTCCGCGGGCGCCCCCTTGACCATTGAGTATCCTAAGGATACCGTATTGGGGCACGGCGCGGGGCGCCCCGCCACGTGCCCGACTGCCGCGCCACCGATCCTCGCGCGCCACCGATCCTCGCGCGCCACCCGGTCGATCCAGGCATCGTCGTTGCCCGCACCGCCGCGGGAGGCGCGAGCCATGCCCACGGCCGGCCCAGGAGAACCCCATGCCCTCGAGCCAGCGCCTCCCGTCGCGTCCCGGCGCGCGATGGTCCCTGCCTCCCCTGGAGTACCGATGGGTCGTCGTGATCGTCTACGTCTTCGCCCTCTTCATGGAGTTCCTCGACGCCACCATCATCAACGTCGCGTTGCCGACCATCGCCACCGACTTCGGCGTCTCGCCGACCGACATCGAGTGGGTGACCACCGCCTATCTGCTCAGCCTCGCCGTCTTCATCCCCGTCAGCGGTTGGGCGGGAGACCGCTTCGGCAGCAAGCGCACGTTCGTGGTGGCCCTCGCGCTCTTCACGTTCGGGTCGGCCCTCTGCGGCCTGGCCTGGAACGTCGAGAGCCTCGTTGGGTTCCGGATCCTTCAGGGCATGGGCGGTGGACTCCTGGCCCCCGTCGGAGCGGCGATGGTCTACCGCGCGTTCCCGCCCGACCAGCGCGCCCGCGTCTCCTCGATCGTCACCATCCCGACCGTCGTCGGCCCGACCTCCGGTCCGGTCCTCGGCGGCTACCTGGTCGAGTACCAGACCTGGCACTGGGTCTTCCTGATCAACGTCCCGGTCGGCTTGCTCGGCCTGGTCATCGCCGCCCGCGGTCTGCGCGAGCACCGCGAGGCCGGGGCCGGCCGGCTCGACCTGGCCGGCTTCGCCCTCTCCGCGACCGGCCTCGCCGCGGTCATCTATGCGCTCGCCGAGGCCGGTCCCCGCGGCTTCACCGACGGACGGGTCATGACCGCCGGGCTCGGCGGGCTCGCGGCGCTCGCCGCCTTTGTCGCCGTCGAACTGCGGGTGGCCGATCCGCTGATCGACGTCCGGCTCTTCCGCGACAGGCTCTTCGCGGCCTGCAACGCGGTGCTCTTCTTCAACCAGGCGGTGTTCGTCGGCCTCATCTTCCTGCTGCCGATCCTTCTCCAGGCCGAGCGCGGCCTCAGCCCGTTCGGTGCCGGTCTGGCCACGTTCCCGACCGCGCTCGGGGTGGTCATGGTCGCTCCGCTGACCGCCCGACTCTACGCGGCCGTCGGGCCGCGACGGCTGCTGTTCGCCGGGATGGTGATGATCGTGCTCGCCGCCCTGGCGCTGCGCCGGATCGGACCCGATACCGGGGTCTGGGAGATCCGGGCCCTGATGCTCCCGATCGGCTGGGGCTTCGGGCTCACCCTCGTCCCGCTCCAGGCGGCCTCGTTCGCCCGCATCTCCACCGCCGCCACCGGCCGCGCCAGCGCCGCCTTCGGGGTGACCCGCCAGGTCGCCGGGAGCTTCGGCGTCGCGCTCCTCGCCACCGTGCTCAGCGGCCGCCTCGCGGACCGCGGTGCCAGCCTCGGCGACCCACGGACGAGCGGCGCCGCGGTCGCGGCCTTCGGCGACGCCTTCGCGGTCGCCGCCTTGGTCGGCCTGGTCGGTGTCGGC
The DNA here is from genome assembly GCA_902806335.1 of uncultured Thermomicrobiales bacterium. GTDB lineage: Bacteria > Chloroflexota > Chloroflexia > Thermomicrobiales > UBA6265 > CADCWG01. The sequence goes on from CADCWG010000022.1 coordinate 8,178, forward strand.
GTCGCCCTGCTCGTCAGCGACCGCCTGGCCGCTGGGTCCCGCGGTCTCCCCGAACCGTCTCGCCCCGCGGCGACTGTGCCGACACCGGCCGACCTCGCGGCCGACTAACAGAACAGCGGAGATAGAGAACGAATCACTCGGATCATCGGTCGCGGAGGTGGCCGATTCGTCTCGAGGGCAGGGTGCGAGCGAGGCGGCAACGGACCGGACGGAACGGGGCCGTTCCCACCCGGTCCTTTCCGGGACGGTGCCGCCCGAGGAGTGTCGGCGCGGACGTCCGGATCCCGGCACCCCGCTCCCATCGAGGGGGGTGGGGGGCGCCGAGGTGCGGCGGGGCCGGCCCACACGCCCGCCGGCGACAAGCTCTCCGGGCCATGATCGCCGGTCGACCGTTGGGGTCTGATCCAACGGGCGCCGACGACCCAGGGCCAGCGGTGACGGGTCGCTAGACGCGGCTGACCAGCGCGACGAGCACGCCGATCAGGATGATCGCGACGGCGGCCGCCACGCAGCCGATCGCGAAGACGCTGCCGGTGCCGACGGTCCGGTTGGTCGGGTCCGGCTCCTCGCGGGGCAGCGCGGCGTCCGGCGGCGTGTCCCGCGCCCCCGCCTCCGGCGCCAGGTCGGCCACGGTCGTCCCCGGGTTCGGGCGCGGTGGCGCCGGCGTCTCGCCGCTCGCCGAAGCCGTCGGTGGCCCGCCCAGGTCGTCGGTCAGTTGCCCCGAGGCGTCGCGGTCCCGGTCGTCGGCCATCGCGGTTCGGTGCCCCCTGTCGTCGCGCGCCGAGGTTCGCGGGCCGGCGCCCCCCGCCCGTCGCGACCTCGGGGCCGGCTTCGGTGATCCCGGGCGGGCGACGGCTCGTCCAACTCCGTCCCGCATTGCACAACGCCGTCCACCGCGCCCCGCCCGTGTCCTCGGGCGGGGCGCGGTGGACGGCGGGCTGACGACCACTCCCGTCCGGCGCGGACGGCGCCGGATGCGCGCCGGCCTACCGCCCCCCGGCCGGCTCCAGCCCCTCGAGGAGGTCCTCGCGCGCGGCCACCTCGTCGTCGTAGTCCGCGGCACGGACGGTGTGCAGCACCACCAGCGTCACCCCCTCGCCGAGGTCCGTGCACGCGATGTGGCGGATCAGGTCCTGCCCGTCGAAGGTGAAGGCGACCTCGACCGAGGCCGTCCCGTCCTCCTCCTCAACGGCGTCCGCCACCTCGCCGCCCTCGCGGGCCTCCAGGTCCTCGACCTCCTCGGCCCCCGCCAGGGCGGCGGCGTACTCCCGGACGCACCGGTTCATCTCGTCCGCGTCGTAGTCGGGGTCGCCGACCAGCATGACGAGGCTCGTCCCGTTGAAGACCTGGATGGTGTCGTACGGGTCGTCGGGATCCTCGTCCTCGGCGTCGACCTCCCACTCCTCCGGGTCGTACTCCAGCGCGTAGCCGTACTGGGGGCTCTCGTACCGACCCAGGTCCTCGCCGTCGCGGTCGCCGTCCGTACCGTCGCCGTCCGTGCTGTCGCCGTCGGTGTCGGCCCCGTCCGGACTGCCAATGGCGACCAGGTAGCCGGAGGCATCGGCGTAGAGCACCCCGCCGAGGACGACCGGTTGGACGCCGCTCAGGGTGAGATCCGTCTCGATAGCCCAGACCTCGTCGCCGGAGACAGCGTCCAACGCATAGAACCAGTGGTTCTCCTGTTGCTCGTCGCTGCCCCGCCAGGCGCCGACGTAGACCACCCCGTCCGCCACGGCCGCGGCGCCCGGGATCCCGGCGACCTCTGCCGTCCAGAGCTCCTCGCCGGTCTCCGCGTCCACGGCGCGGACCTCCTCCTCGAACGAGAGGTAGACGGTCCCGTCGACCACCGCCTTGCCGCCGCCGACGCCCGCGCCGCGGACCTGCCAGAGTTCCTCCCCGCTCTCCGCGTCCAGCCCCCAGACCGTCGGCAGGTCCACGACGACGACGACCCCGCCGCTGACGGCTGCGTTGCTGATGATTTGGTCCGAACCGGCGAACGTCCACCGGATCTCCCCGGTGGCTGCGTCGACCGCGTAGAGGCCGACGCCGTCCGTGCCGTCCGCGGCGGTCGCCGTGGCGAAGACCAGCCCGTCGGCGACCGCGACGGCGTCATTGAGGAGGATCGCGTCGGGGAGTTCGGTGCGCCAGACCTCCTCGCCCGTGTCGGGCTCGAGCGCGTAGAGCGCGCTCGGGTCGCCGTCCCACCCCCCGGCCGCCACGTAGAGCACGCCGTCGACGGCCACGGGCTCGGTGGGGGTCCCGGAGAGCTCGCGCCGCCAGGTCTCCTCGCCCGTCTCCCGGTCGAAGCCGGCGAGCACGGGGTCGTCGGTGCCCCAGATGGTAACGACGAGGAGTCCGTCCGCGACTGCCGGCGGGAAGACGGTCGCCTCCTCGCCGAGGTCCTGGGCCCAGCGCTCCTCGCCGGAGGCGGTGTCCACCGCGAAGAGCCCGCCGTTCTTGGTCGTCACGTAGGCCGTGTCGCCGACGATCGCCGGGCTCCTCACCACGGAGGCCTGGGCGTCGAAGCGCCACAGCTCGGTCGGCTCCTCCGTCGGTCCGGCGTCTGGCATCGCGCCGCTCCGGCCAGCGTCGCCGCGGGGCAACGCCACGGCGGCTTCGCGGTCGTCGTCGTCCGTCTCCGCCTCGTCGCCGTCCGTCTCCGCCTCGTCGCCGCCGGCCCCGTCAGTCTCGCCGCCGCTCGACCCGTCGGTCTCGGTGTCCGCCCCGTCGTCGCCTCCCGTGTCGCCGCCGTCCTGGCCACCAGCGGTCGCCGGTTCCCCGGCAAAGAAGAGCGCCCACCCCTGGTCGCGGACGAAGGTCTCCGCGACCTCGGCGAAGACGTCCCCAAAGGCATCCTCGGGAGCGACGAGGCTGATCGCGACCATGCCGGGCTCGTCGCTCCCGACCGCCCCGACCGCGCCGATCTCGACGAACTCGATCAGGGAAGCGTCCTCGCCGCCGGGGCCGGGACCCGTGTAGGCGAGGGTGGCGGCCACCCAGCGATCGCCGCCGAATGTGCCTTGCGTCTCCCCCTCGTCCGTGCCCAGGACCTCCAGCCCGTCGTCGACCTCCGTGCGCTCCTCGA
>CADCWG010000023.1 GCA_902806335.1 uncultured Thermomicrobiales bacterium
CGCGACCGGCCGCAGCTCGGCGCCGATGTCGCCGAGGACGACGTAGCTGCCGTTGCCGTCGCCCTCCGGCCAGTACTCGAACCGCGCGTACTGGTAGTACTGGACGATGTGCCCGTTATCCAGCGTGATCTCGGGCGTGATCGGGTACCCGAAGGCGTCGACCTGCCCCGACTCCCGCCAGAGGTCGAGGAACCAGCCGTCGATCGACTGCCCCGTCTCCGGGATGTAGACCGTCCGCGGCGGCGACCAGTCGGGCGTGGTCAGTCCTGGGGTCTGCGACCCGTCCGCCTCGCCCGGTGCCGGCGCGCCGTCCTCCACGCCATCTTCGTCGGTGCCGACGATCGGCGGCTGAACTGAGCCGTCCTCGACCACCGGCGCGGGCGTCGGCGTCGGCTCCTCCTGGGCCGCGGCCGCGGTCGGACCGCCAAGCAGCACCGCGACCACCAGCAGCGACCAGATCAACCGCCGGCAGTACCCATCCGCGCGCCACGAACCCCGGCGGCGCGTTCGGTTCGCCACCTGTGCCATTCCGTTCATCGTCCGTTCCCGCTCCCCACCTGATCCCGGGGCCCGCCCGTGGGGACCCGCGCCCCAGTGCCGCCGGCCGCACCCGGCCTGGCCCGCTTCGGCGGCGCCGGTCACCCGCGCCGCCCTCGACATCACCACCAACGCATCGGATTGCGGGACGGTTTCGTACTGCTCCGATCGTACACCACCGACCGCCCTCGAGGCCGCGAGGCGACGTAACGACGGCGCGCCGAGGACGTCGCCGCGCCGTTAAGCCTCGGGCGGTGTCACCGCCCCGTCCGCCCCGGCCAGCGCGAACTCGAGGCTGATGTCGAGCGCCGGGGCCGAGTGGGTCAGCGCCCCGACCGAGATCAGGTCGACGCCGGTCTCGGCGATCGCTCGCACCGTCGCCAGCGAGACCCCCCCCGACGCCTCCAGCGTCGCCCGCCCGGCGACCCGGCCGACCGCCTCGGCCATCATCGGCACGGGCATGTTGTCGAGCAGGATCACCTCCGCCCCGGCCGCGACCGCCCGGTCGAGCTGGTCGAGGGTGGTGACCTCGACCTCCACCCGCAGCGTGTGCGGCGCCCCCGCCCGGGCCTGGCGCACCGCCCGCCCGACCGGGTCGTCGCCGCCGACCGCCGCCAGGTGGTTGTCCTTGATCAGGACGCCGTCGCCGAGGCCGAAGCGGTGATTGCGCCCGCCGCCGTCCCGGACCGCCGCCCGCTCGAGCGCCCGCAGGCCCGGTGTGGTCTTCCGGGTGTCGACGATCCGAGCCCCGGTCCCGTCGACCGCGGCGACGTAGGCCGCCGTCAGCGTCGCCACCCCCGAGAGCCGCTGCAGGAGGTTGAGCGCGACCCGCTCGGCCGTGAGCAGGCTCCGCGCCCGCCCGCGCACCTCCGCGATCGCGCTCCCCGGCGCGACCCGCGCCCCGTCGGCGACGCGCGCCCGGAACGTTACCGCCGGGTCGACCCGGCGGAACACGGCCGCCGCGACGGCGAGCCCCGAGACGACCCCCGGCGCCTTTGCCAGGAGTGTCGACGCCGCCATCGCTTCGGCGGGGACGGTGGTGGCCGTGGTCACGTCGCCGCCGCCGATCTCCTCGGCCAGCGCGAGGTCGACGATCGTCTCCCAGGCGGCGCGGCCGCCCGGCGCCCCCGCCAACCCGGGCACCGACGCCGTCGGCGCGTCGGCCCGCGCGTCGTCGGTGCCGGGGTCGGCCGGCGAGGGCGCCCCGCCGTGGGCCCCTACGCGGGCCGTGTCCGTCGTGCTCACCGCCGGCCTCCCTCACCGCTCCCGCTGCCGGTGGGAGAGGTCGTCGCCGGCCCTGTCGCCGCGGACCCGGTCGCCGCCGGGTGGCGCGGGGCGTGCCAGCCGAGCCGGTAGCGGGTGACGCCGCCCGGCCCTCGCCGCTTGCCGACCAACTTGAAGCCGCAGGCACGGTAGAACCCGACCCCGTCGTCGTCGGTCTCGGCCACCAGCGGCCGGTTCCCCGAGCGCCGCAGGGCATCCTCCAGTGCCGCCCGTCCGTGACCCCGACGGCGGTGCCCCTCGGCGACCGCGACGGCGGACAGCTCCATCGCGAGGTGGACTTTGGTCAGGATGTAGACCGCGACCAGGTCCCCGCCGGACGTCAGCCCGTAGACCGCGCTGCCGTCGTCGGTCCGCGCCGCGGCGAGGCGGCGGCGCCCCTCCTCGACCGTTCCCGCGCCGGTCGCCGCCGCCAGGATCGCCGCCGCGGCCTCGTCCCGCTCGGCGGCGAGCGGGTGGAAGACGGCGCCGCCCGGCACGAGGGACAGCGCGGCGGATGGGGTTCGCTCGCTCAAGGCCGGCTCCGGACGCGGGACACGCGGGATACTCGGGCTGCAGGGACCGCTCGGACCGCTTGGGGCGCGGAGAGCAGGGCCCGCGGGCGCCGCCTCGGGCCGCGCGGCACCCGAGACGAAGGCGGGCGGTGCTCACGGCCCCGGCCGCCAAGCACGGTGTGCGCGGCGCCCGGGGCCTGGCCGCCTAGAACGCGAGCAGGTCCTTGAACGGCTTCGGGTCGCCGTAGGGGCCGACCAGCGCCAGGCTGAGGCGGTCGGTCCGGAACAGCTCCTGGGAGAGTTCCTGGACCTCGGGCACGGTGACGGCCTCGATCTTCTCCATCACCTCTTCGGGCGTCTTGATCTCGCCGTAGGTCAGCTCCTGGCTGCCGATCCAGGACGCCACCGAGCGGCTGTCCTCCAGCCCCATCAGCAGCCGGCCCTTGCGCAGGTCCTTGGTCCGCTGCAGCTCGTCCGCGGGCACCGGCTCGTCGCGCAGCTTGCGGAGCTCCCCGATCACGGCCCCGACCGTCTCCTCGACCCGCTCCAGGTCGGTGCCGGCGTAGACGACGCCCTGGCCGACGTCCTCGTAGGGCCGGAAGTAGCCGTAGACCGAGTAGACCAGGCCCCGCTTCTCGCGGATCTCCTGGAAGAGGCGCGAGCTCATCCCCGACGAGAGGATCGCCTCGATCGTCGACTGCGCGTAGCGCCGCTCGGTCGTGTAGGGCAGGGCCGGCATCGCGATGCAGAGGTGGGCCTGCTCGGTCTCCCGCTCGACGAGGCGGACGCGAGCCCCGTCCTGCGTGTCCACCGTCGGGTCGAACGCGTCCGGCTCGGTCGCCGCGAGGTCGCCGAAGTGCCGCTCGGTCAGCGCGACGACCTCCTCGTGGCGCACGTCGCCGCCCGCGGCGACGACCAGCCGCTCGGGGGAATAGTTGCGCCGCCAGAAGCCGACCATCCCGTCGCGGGTGATCGCGCCGACCGTCTGCTCGCTGCCGGCGATCGACCGCCCAACCGCCTGGTCGCCCCAGACCAACTCGTCGATCACGTCGTGGACGAGGTCCTCCGGCGCGTCGTTGACGCTGCGGATCTCCTCGACGATGACCGACCGCTCCTTGTCGAGTTCGGCCTTATCGATCACCGAGTTGCGGATGATGTCGGCCAGCACGTCGTAGGCGAGCGCGAAGTGGGTGCTGGGCACCTTGCACCAGTAGTTGGTCGACTCCCGCCCCGTCGCGGCGTTGAGGATCCCGCCGACGCCCTCGATCTCCTGCGAGATCTGCATCGGGTCGGGGCGGCGCTCGGTCCCCTTGAAGAGCATGTGCTCCAGGAAGTGGGCGACCCCGGCGGTCTCGGGGCGCTCGTAGCGGGACCCGACGCCGTAGTAGAAGATCAGGCTGGCGGAGCGGACGCCGGTCATCGCGCCGGTCACCACCCGCACGCCGTTGGCGAGGGTGGTCTTCTCGTAGAGCTTGGTCGCGGTCGGCACGCGGGTCTCCTGGCTAGCAGTGGTCACTATCGACGGTGAAGCTTAGAGCTTCCCGCCCCGGGGCGCACGGTTCCCCGCCACCCGTTCGGGCAGGCCGGCAGCGCCTCCGGCCGCGCCGCGGGCACCGCCACGGGCAGCGCCACGCCCCCACCGGTGCCCGAAGGGCCGCCCACCGGTGCCCGAAAGGCCGCCCGGCGGCGTGCCCCACGACCCGGCGGCGCCCGGCGGTTCGTCCCACGACCCGGCCGTGCGCCCCTACGGTCACCGATCGCGGGACACGGTTCCTTGCCGCCCCGCCGCCCCGCCGCCCTAGCTGTCCCGGCCGAGTGCCGCCTCGACCGCGGCCAGCAGCATCGTCAGCGCGGCCTCGGTCGCCGCCGCCGTCACCGCCGTCCGGTCGCCCGCGAACCGGAACTCCTCGCAGGCCGTCCCCGCCGGGCCGGCGGCGGCGACGTAGACCAGGCCGACCGGCTTGCGCGCCGTCGCCCCGCCCGGGCCGGCGATCCCCGTCGTCGCCACCGCCACGTCGGCGCCGAATGCGCGCCGCGCCCCCTCGGCCATCGCCCGCGCGCAGGCCTCGCTCACGGCGCCGATCCCGTCGAGGACGGCCTGGGGCACCCCCAGCAGGTCCCGCTTCGCCCCGTTCGCGTAGGCGACGATCCCGCCCAGCACGTAGGCCGAGCTCCCCGCCACCGACGTCAGCCGCGCCGCGACACCGCCGCCGGTGAGCGACTCGGCCGTCGCCACCGTTAGGCGCCCGTCGACGAGCAGCGCCAGGAGTCGGGCCTCCGGGGAGTCCTCTGGGATCGGCGGTCCGGCGGTCCCGTCGTGCATCCGTGCCCTCCTCGAACCCCGCGGCGCTGGCTAACCCGGTGCCCGTGACCCAGCCGACCCCTCGGCCCCACGGTCACCCTGGTACCCGTGACCCAGCCGGCCCGGCCGGGGGGCCGCCGCGCGGACTGGTCCTCGCGACGGCTCCCGTCCCTGGCCTTACGGCCGAGGAGTCGCCGCGTCGACCCAACCAGGTCGGCGGTGCCCGACGGCGATGGACGCCGGGTGCCGGGCGCCGTGACCAACCCGGGCGGTCGGTGGGCTGGCTCGCTCATCTCCCGCCGGCGCGACGCCGCCTCTCAGGGGCGTGGTGGTGGGACCTGGCGGCCATGCGCCGGCGGCATTGTCGCCGCGCGACGGGCCGCGCGACGGGCCGCGCGACGGGCCGGGGTCTACCCCGTTCGGTCGTCGGGGCGGCTGCCGAGCAGCCGCACCCCGAGCAGGATCGCCAGCGACGCCGCCAGCAGCACCAGTGCCAGGATGAGCGCCGCCTGGAGATCGCCCGCCCCGTACCGGCCGTAGATCGCCAGCGCCATCGTCTGGGTCTCGCCCGGGAGGTTGCCGGCGAACAGGATCGTCGCCCCGAACTCGCCGAGTGCCCGCGCCCAGGCCAACGTCGCCCCCGCCGCCAGCCCGGGCCGCGCCAGCGGCAGCGTCACCGTCCGGAACACGGTCGCCGGCGGCGCCCCGAGGTCGGCCGCGGCCTCTTCCAGCGCCCGGTCGACCCGGGCGAAGCCGCCCTTTGCCGCCCGCACGAAGAACGGCGCCGCGACGAAGACCTGGGCGAGCACGACCGCGAAGGGGGTGAACGGGATCGTCACCCCCGCCTCGGCCAGCCAGCCCCCGACGACGCCCCGCCGCCCGAACGCCATCAGCAGCGCGATCCCGGCCACGGCCGGCGGCAGCACGATCGGCAGGTCGACGAGCGTGTCGACGACCCGCGCCCCGGGGAAGCGTCGTCGCGCCAGCAGATACGCCAGCGGCGTCCCGAGCGCCACGATCGCCACCAGCGCGGCCAACGACGTCGTGAGCGTCAGGACGAGGGCCTGGCGCAGCGTCGTCCACGTTTCCGGGGCGAGATCGCCGGTCTGAGCCGCGCGCCAGACGAGCGCCCCGAGCGGCAGCGCCAGGAACAGGACGAGGACGGCCGCGGCCGCCCCGACCCCCACCCCCAGCCCGGCCCCGCGCCGTTCCCGTCGCCGTGGGCGTGCGGACGACGCCGTGGCATTGACCCCCGCGGCGACGTCCGCCAGGGCCGCCCCAGGGGGCCCCGGCGCTTGCCCTCGCGGCGGCGACGCGGACGGGTCCACCGGGGCGGCTTCCTGGGGCGGCCGGCTCGCGGCGGTCGGTGGGGTGCCTCGCGGTGGCGCGTCATGGGCCACGGACACGCCCGGTCCGTCCACGGCCGGACGCGCGCCGACGCGCGTCTCCGGTGGAGACGGACCGAGCGCGGGGGCCGTGGGAGCGCGAGATCCGGAACGCACGTCAGCCCCTCACGCGGAGCGCGGACGACCATCGGCCCGCCGGGCGAAATCCCCGAGGCGCGTGCCGTCGGCACCAGCATACGGGGCGCGCCTTACCCGGTCCTGTCTACCCCGGTGCCCGTCCAGCGGCACTCGTTGCCGCCTCATGCGGACTATGGGTGGACCGCTTGAGCAGTGATTGGAGGGCCGGTCGGCACCGCGCCCGCCCGGGGAGGGGCCCGGCTCGGGGACAAAGGTGGCTTCGGGCCGTCCCTTCAGCACGCCGCCACTCACCACGATCTCGCCTCGGAGCGCGGGCTCGCTGGCTCCCCGCTCCGGAGGGCCTTCGACGCCGCTGATCGCGCTGGCCTCAGGTGACGGGCACGAAGCCGAAGCGTCGGAGCGTCGCCTGACCCTCGGCCGAGAGGACGTAGCCGATGAACGCCGCGGCGAGCGCCTCGTCACCCCCGGTCACGGCGGCGATCGGGTACTCGGCGACCGCGTTGACCGGGTCCGGGATCGGGAGGGTCGTGACCGCATCGCCGGCCGCGGCCGCGTCGGAGACGTAGACGATCCCGGCGTCGGCCTCGCCGAGCTGGACCCGCGTCAGCACGTCGCGGACGTCCTCCTCCTCCGAGACGATGTTGGCCGCCACCGCGTCGACGAACCCCTCACCGTAGGTCGCCGGGTCGGCGCCCATCGCGCAGAGCGACTCCCGGGCGTAGCGCCCGACCGGCACGTCGGCCTGGGCGAGCACGAGCTGGAGCCCGTCCCCGGCGAGATCGGCGGGGGAGGCGATCCCGGCCGGGTTGTCGGCCGGCACGACGACGACCAGGCGATTACGGACGAAGGTGGCCGGATCGCCGGAGATCGAGCCGTTGGCGACGGCCGCCGCCATCTGGGCGACGTTCGCCGAGGCGAAGACGTCGGCCTCGGCGCCCTCGGCGAGTTGCGTCACCAGCGTCTGCGAGCCGCCGAAGTTGAAGCCGACGTCGAGCCCGGGGTTGGCCGCCGCGATGTCGGCCGCCATCTGGGTGAAGGCGTCGGTCAGCGACGCCGCGGCGAAGACCGTCAGCTCCCCGCCGCCCTCGGGGAACGGCGCCGGGGCGGGTGTGGCGGCGGGAGACGCGGCCGGGGAGGTGGCCGGCGACGCGGCTCGAGGGCCCGTCGCGGCGCAGTCGATGGCCGCCTGCCCGGCCGCCGACCGGGGCGGGCGCCCGCCGAGCGGAAGCGCGATGGTCGCGACCAGCACGGCAAGGGCGAGCAGCGAGCGGCATGGTCGGCGTCGGTCCACGTGGTACCTCCCCACGGCAGAAGGACAGGTGCCCGGCGGCGGGCGACCGGCTACTATTGATACTCAACCATTGACTATCGGCCGGGCCGCAGCGTAGGACCCGCCGCCGGGCATGTCAACCGGTGCTCGCCGGCTGGAGGAGGACCGGGGCTCGCCGGCTGGGGGACGACCCATCGTCCCGACCCGGTGGCCGAGCCGACCGCGGTGCCCATGCGGGGCGGGACGGGGGCTCAGCGATCGGCTTTGGGACGTATCGTGCGTCGGCCCAGGCGGGCACCGAGGATTGGTGGTCCGGTCGGCGGGTGCGGAGGAGGATCGGGGTGAACGACCTGTTTGACGAGATCGACGCCTGGCGGGCGGCTGGCGACCGGGTCGCGGTGGCGACGGTGGTCAAGGTCGAAGGCTCGGCGCCGCGCCCGGTCGGCGCGGCGATGGCGGTGACCGACAAGGGCGAGCTGGCCGGCTCGGTCAGCGGCGGCTGCGTCGAGTCGGCCGTCGCCGCCGAGGCCGAGGAGGTGCTCAGAACGGGCGCCCCGAAGCTGCTGCGCTACGGGATCACCGACGACATGGCCTGGGACGTCGGCCTCGCCTGCGGCGGCACCATCGAGGTCTTCGTCGAGGCCCTCGACCCGCCCATCCCCGACCGGTGATCGGTAGGGGCGCACGGCTGTGCGCCCCCGGTCGCCCGCGGACAACCGCGGTCGTCCGTGTCGCCGGTAGTCCGCACGCCGCACCCCCGCCCGATGGCCAACCCGGTGCGAAGGCGCGCCGTGCCCCGAGCCGATCGACCACACCGAGGGGATCCGCCGCCGTGCCCGAGCTCGCCGCCCTGCTGCCCGCCGCCGACCCCCGCCTGGAGGTGTTCCGCGGCGGACCCACCGCTGTGGGCGGGCGCTGCGTTCTGCTCTGGGTCCAGCGGGCCCAGCGCGCCACGGGTAACCTCGCCGCCAACCTGGCGGTCGCGCTGGGGGACCAGCTGGGCCTCCCGGTCGTCGCCGGCTTCTGCCTCGCCCGCTCCTTTCCCCGCGCGACGCTGCGCGCCTACCACTTCATGGCCGAGGGGCTCGTCGAGCTTCCCGACGCCTTTGCCGCCCGCGGCATCGGCTGGGCGCTGCGCGTCGGCGAGCCGGGGGTGGAGATCCCCGCCCTCGCCCGCGAGCTCGACGCCGCGCTGGTGGTGACCGACCAGAATCCGCTCCGGATCGGCCGCGCCTGGCGCGAGGAGGCCGCCCGGGCGCTCACCGTGCCACTGGTGGCCGTCGACACCGACACGACGGTGCCGGCGGCGCTCTTCCCCCGCGAGGAGTTCGCGCCGCGGACGATCCGTCCCAAGCTGCTGCGGGTCTTCGACGACCACCTCCGACCGATCCCGACCACCCGCGCCCGCCACCTGTCGGCGCACCGGGCGGGGCCGGACCCCCTGGCGCTGCTCGACGCGGGGGAGATCCTGGCCGACCGGGCGGTCGGGCCGGCGCCCGAGACCCGGGGCGGACCCGTCACCGCCCAGGCGGTGCTGAAGCGCTTCGTCGGGGAGCGGCTCGGCGGCTACGCCGAGAACCGGGACCGCGCGGACCGCGACCTCTCGAGCCGCCTCGGCCCCTACCTGCACTACGGCCAGATCGCCCCGACCGAGGTCGCCCTCGCCGTCCGCGCCGCGGCGGGTAACGATGGCGTCGGGCAGGCCGACATCGACGCCTTCTTGAACGAGCTGGTCGTCGTGCGCGAGCTATCGATCAACTTCGCGCTCCGCAACCCCGACCACGACCGCTACGCCGGGCTGCCCGAGTGGGGACGGAAGACCCTCGCCGAGCACGCCGCCGACCCCCGCCCGGTGGTCTTTACCCGTGGCGAGATGGAGCGGGCCGAGACCGGGGACCGGCTCTGGGACGCCTCCCAGAAGCAGATGGTCGCCGAGGGCTTCATGCCCAACCGGCTCCGGATGTACTGGGCCAAGCAGATCGTCCGCTGGAGCGAGACCCCGGAGGCCGCGTTCGAGACGCTGCTCGAGCTCAACGACCGCTACTTCCTGTGCGGGCGCGACGCCGCCGGCTACGCCAACATCGCCTGGTCGGTCGGCGGCCGCCACGACCGCCCGTTCCCCCCGAACAAGCCGATCTTCGGGCTGGTCCGCCCCCTGGGCCTCGCCGCGATGAAGCGCTCCTTCGACACCGGGGCCTACATCCGCGACGTCGAGGCGCGGTTCGGGTAGCACTCGCGGGTGCGCCGCCGGATCGATCCCGGCCGGCTACTTCCCGGTCTCCTCCGCGGCGGACCCCCATCCCGCGCCCATCTCCACCCGGTCCAACCAACCAAGCGCGGCATGGGTCTGAGCGAGGCGGAGCTCCAGCACGAGCCGGCCGAAGTCCGCGTCGAACCTCGCGCCTGGGGTCGGCGATGCCCCCTCCGTAGCCGGGCCCGCCCCGGCCGGTCGCGCCGCGAGCTGCCGGCGGAGCGACTCTTCGAGCCCGACCAGGGTCGCCCGCTGCTCGGCGACCAGGCGCGCCACCACCGCGGCGCCGTCCGGCGCCCAGCGGGCGAGGTAGAGCTTGACCAAAAAGTCGATCCGTACCTCGCGGGTCCTGGCCACCGGCTCGGTCAGCCACCGCCGCAGCTCGGCCTCCCCGGCCGGCGTCACGGCATAGACCTGGCGGGCGGGGCGCCCCGGGCGGCCAGGGGTCTCCTCCGTCACGGCGCTGGCCCAGCCGGCGCCTTCCAGCTTCTTCAGGTGGTGGTAGAGCATCCCCGGCGCGAGCCGGATCACCGCCCCGAGCGGGCGGCCGGACGCGAAGTGCCGTGCCAGGTCGTAGCCGTGCCCCGCGCTCGGCGCGAGCGCGAGCAGCCCGAGCACCGCGTGCTCGGCCACTCCCCCGCCTCCCGCGCCGGCGCGCCGGCGCCGTGCGTCGGCCCCGGGTCCGCCGCTCGTGGACGGCGCATTCCCGACGTCGGCACCTTTGGGGTCGTGCTCCGGGGCGCCGGGCGCGGCCGGCTCCACGTCGGTCATGGCGTCCGACCGCTCGGTCATCCCGCCCACCCCCGCCGCTCCGCCCGATGCCGCGCTTGGCGCGGCCCCGTCCCCGTCCCCACCGGCGCGGGTCGCCGCTCCCGGCGGACGCTCCTGGCCGCGGTGCCGGCGGACGGTGCGACGCCGCGCTACGCCGTGGCCGGGAGGGCGGCCGGGTGGTCCCCCTCGGCCACCGTGTCGGGTGGCAGCACCCGGACCCGCGCCACCCGCAGCCCGTCCATCTCCTCGACCCGGATCGTCTGCCCGGACGCCGCCCGCACCGCGTCGCCCTCCGTCGCCGGGCGCCCCAGGGCGCCGAAGACGTAGCCACCGACGGTCTCCACGCCGAGCTCCTGGCCGGCCAGGTCCAGCCCGTGGTACTCGCGGGCCTCGACCAGCGTCGTCAGCCCGTCGAGCACCATGCTCCCATCGGCGGCGATCTCCGGCTCGGTGCCCGCCTCCGCGTCGTCCTCGTCCTCGATCTCGCCGACCAGGCTCTCGACCAGGTCCTCGAGCGTGACGATCCCGGCGGTCCCGCCGTACTCGTCGATGACGACCGCGAGCTGGGCCCGGGCCGCGCGCAGCTGCGTCAGGACGTCGGTCGCCGACGCCGTCTCCGGGACGGCGAACGGCTCGGTCATGTGCTCGCGGAGATCGAAGGCCGGTCCGGCCGTGGCCGCCGTGCCGGCGGCTGACGCGGCGGCTGACGCGGCGGCTGACGCGGCGGCTGACGCAGCGGCTGACGCGGCGCCCGGGC
>CADCWG010000024.1 GCA_902806335.1 uncultured Thermomicrobiales bacterium
CGCCGCCACGATGCGCCCCTCCGCCGTGCCCCGCAACCCATTCAAGTCCGTCCCGTGGGACGTCGGGCTCGGCCGCGAGGTCGGCACCGTATTCTGGGCGATGTTCTTCCTGGAAGGCGCCTTCGGTGCGTACATGGGCGTCTGGCCGCTCTGGATCGAGCGCCTCGGCGCCCCGGTCACCGTTGTCGGGCTCGTCCTCGGCTCGTCCGGCCTCCTCCGCCTGGTCGCGCTCGGACCCTCCGCCGCGCTCGCGGAGCGCCTGGGTGCCCGCCGTCTGATCCTCGCCGCCCGCGTCTCGGCGGGCGTCGGGCTCCTCTCCGCGGCGCTCGCCAGTCACTGGTCTCACCTCCTGATCATGGTGGCTCTGAGCGCCTTCGGGGAGTTGGCCTTCCCGCTGGTGCAGTCCCACGTCGCAGCCCGCGCTCACGGCTCCCCGGTCCGCAGCTTCAGCCTCGTCTTCACGGTCGGACCTTCGGTAGCGCTCGGGATCTCGCCGCTCGTCGCCGGCGGGTTGATCGCGGCCTGGGGACTCCGAGCGGCGTTCGTCTTCGCCGCCGTCCTGACCGCCCTCTCAGTGGCGTGTTTCGCCCGGTTGCGGGAGGTGGCGCCGCGAGGCACCGCCGCCACCGACGGGGGAGCCTCCTACCGGACGGCCGTGGCCAACGGCGTCGTCCGCCGGCTGCTGATCCTCCAGGCGGTCGCCATCTTCTCGCTCGCGCTCGGCACGTCGCTCGCGCCAAACTTCCTGGCCGAGGTTCGCGGCTTCTCGCCGGCAGCCATCGCCCAGATGGGGGCGGGAGCCGCCGTCGGTTCGGCTGCGTTCGGCCTGATCATCTCTCGTGTGGGTCGCCTGCAGCGAGCGCCGTTCATCAGCGCGGCGCTGGCCGTGGCGGCGGTCGGGGTCGCCTTCCTGATCTTTCTGACCACCGCCGCCCCGGTGCTCCTCGCCGTCGCCTGGGTCGGCCGGGGTGGGCTCTTCGCGACGTGGGCGCTCTTCTCGGCGGCGCTGGGGGCGGCCGCCCCGGCTCGCATCCGCTCCCGCGCTTTCGCCCTGAGCGAGATGGGCGCCGGCACCGCGTTCTCGCTCGCGCCGATCGTCGCCGGACCGCTCTACGCGATCCGCCCGGCGGCTCCCATGGCCGTCGCCGCCGTTCTCTCGGCGATCCTGGTCCCCACGCTTCTGCTCGCCCAGGTCGCGGCAAGGAAGGCTCCGGTGGCTCCGGACGAATCCGACCTCGCGGCCGCGGCGGCGCTCCCCGCGCCGTCGGGTGACAGTGCCCTCGCCGGTGACCTCGCGGGACACTAGCGGGGAATCGCCGTCCGTGCGATGGGTCTGCCGGCTCCCGGTCAACCGGCGGTAGTGCCGCGGGTTTCGGGCGTTGTTGGGCCTCTCCCCCCGGTGCTACCATCGCGAGTCGATGGCAGCATCGGGGTCTCGACCGGCTGGTCGCCGCCGCGGCTCCGCGCGACGAGAGGAACCGAACCCATGGCGGTCGAGCCACTGATCCATGAGCTATCCAAGTCGGAGCGACGGGCGGTGCGCGTCCCCGCCCCGGACGTGCCGGCCACCCCGCTCCCCCCCGAACTCTGCCGGGAGACCCTCGACTGGCCCGAGGTCAGCGAGATCGACGTGATTCGCCACTACACCCGGCTAAGCCAGAAGAACCACGCGATCGACATCAACATGTACCCGCTCGGGTCGTGCACGATGAAGTACAACCCGAAGGTCAACGAGGCGGTCGCCCGCTACCCCGGGTTCGCCGGTCTCCACCCCTACCAGGACCCGAGCACGACGCAGGGCGTGCTCGAGCTGATGCACGAGCTCCAGGAGATGCTGGCGGAGATCGCCGGCTTCAAGGCGGTCACCCTCCAGCCGGCGGCCGGGGCCCACGGCGAGCTGACGGGGGTCCTGATCATCCGGGCCTACCACGAGAGCCGGGGCGATACGGCGCGGACGAAGATCCTCGTGCCCGACTCGGCCCACGGCACCAACCCGGCGACGGCCGTGATGGCCGGCTTCGACGTGGTGACGATCCCGTCGGACGCGCGCGGCAATGTCGACCTGGAGAAGATCCGGGCGGCCGTCGGGCCGGACACCGCCGGGTTGATGATCACCAACCCGAACACGCTCGGGCTCTTTGACGAGCACATCGTCGAGGTCGTGCGTCTGGTCCACGAGGCTGGCGGCCTCGTCTACAACGACGGCGCGAACTTCAACGCGATCCTCGGTATCGCCCGTCCCGGCGACTTCGGGATCGACGTGATGCACTTCAACCTCCACAAGACGTTCTCGACGCCCCACGGCGGCGGCGGTCCGGGTTCGGGTCCCGTCGGTGTCCGGGACGGCCTCGAGACGTTCCTCCCGGCCCCGATGGTGCGCAAGGTCGAAGAGGACGGCGACGTCCGCTACGAGTGGCACGACCCGGTCGACAGCGTCGGCCGGCTCCATACGTTCCATGGCAACGTCGGGATGCACGTCCGCGCCTACACCTACATCCGGATGCACGGCGCGGCCGGTCTCCGCCTGGTGAGCGAAGACGCGGTGCTCAACGCGAACTACGTGCTCGCCCGGCTTCGGGACCGCTTCGAGGTCGCGTATGACCGGACCTGCATGCACGAGTTCGTGCTCTCCGGCAGCCGGCAGAAGGCCAAGGGGGTGCGCACCCTCGACATGGCCAAGCGGCTCCTCGACTTCGGCATCCATCCGCCGACGACCTACTTTCCCCTGATCGTCCCCGAGTCGATGCTGATCGAGCCGACCGAGACGGAGTCGAAGGAGTCGCTCGACTACTTCATCACGGCGATGCTGCAGGTGGCCGACGAGGTGGACGAGTCGCCGGAGGTCGTGACCGGCGCTCCCCACAAGACCGAGTTCAAGCGCCTCGACGAGGTCGGCGCTAACCGGAGCCTCAACCTGCGGTGGCATCCGATGGCACCGGAGGAGGCCGTCGTCGGAGAGCCGGCACGCGAGGCCGTACCGGCGGACTGACCGCGGCCGGCGCACCTTCTCGAACGGGCGACACAGGAGCGGGGGCGGCCATTGGCCGCCCCCGCGTCGTCGCTCGCCGGTCGCCCGGGTAATGCACAATTATCAGTGCCACCGCGACGAAAGGGCGCACGGGTCGGTGGCCGCGACCGGGGTCAGCGAACGACGATGTTGACCAGGCGGCCAGGCACGTAGATCACCCGGGTCGGCTCCCGGCCGCCCACCGTCTCGCGGACGCGTTCCGAGGC
This sequence comes from uncultured Thermomicrobiales bacterium, assembly GCA_902806335.1. Lineage (GTDB taxonomy): Bacteria > Chloroflexota > Chloroflexia > Thermomicrobiales > UBA6265 > CADCWG01. Next base: position 3,235 of record CADCWG010000024.1, read on the forward strand.
GAGCGCGAGTTCGCGGGCCGCCGCCTCCGAGACGTCGACCGGCACGGTCAGGCGGTCCCGGACCTTGCCGTTCACCTGAATGACCAGCGCCACGGTGTCGTCCGTGAGCAGTGCCTCGTCGGCCGTAGGCCATGGCTGGTGGTGCACCGAGTACGGCTTGCCGAGCCGCTCCCAGAGCTCCTCCGCCAGGAACGGCGCGCTCGGCGCCATCAGCAGGACCAGCGTCTCGATCGCCTCCCGCCAGGCGGGGGTACCGACACCGCCGGTGCCCCGCTGACCGGTCAGCTCGTTCACGAACTCGATCAGCGCGGCCACCATCGTGTTGAACTGGAACTCGTCCAGGTCCTTCGTGACCCGGGCGATGGTCCGATGCGTGAGGCGTCGGACCGCCATCCCGTCACTGTCTGGTACCCCGACAACTTCCCCGGCCGCAGCCACGTCGTCGACGAGCTGCACGGCCCGGCGGAGGAACCGCTCCATCCCAGTGATGCCGCGGGAGTTCCAGGAGCCGCCCTGCTCCCAGGGTCCGAGATACATCAGGTGGAGCCGGAGCGCGTCGGCGCCGTGGCGGGCGACGAGTGGGTCCGGGGCGACCTGGGTGCCCCGGCTCTTGCTCATCTTGGTGCCCTCCTTGCCGAGGATCATCCCCTGGCTACGGAGGCGTCGGAACGGCTCGCCGCTCTCCGTTAGCCCCAGATCGCGGCAGACCTTCGTGAAGAACCGCGCGTAGAGCAGGTGCAGAATCGCGTGCTCGATGCCCCCGCAGTACAGGTCGACCGGAGTCCACTGGTCCGCCTTGCCGGGATCGAAGGGGAGATTCTGGTTGTTCGGATCCGTGTAACGGAACCAGTACCATGACGAGTCAACGAACGTGTCCATCGTGTCCGTCTCGCGTCGCGCCGGCCCCCCACACGACGGACAGGTGGTGTGCAGGAACGCCTCGTGGGAGACGAGCGGGCTCTGCCCCGTCGGGGTAAAGGCGGCATCCAGCGGCAGGACCACCGGCAGCTGATCGTCGGGGATCGGCACCACCCCACACCCGTCGCAGTACACCACGGGGATCGGGGTCCCCCAGTACCGCTGGCGAGAGATCAGCCAGTCCCGCAACCGGTAGCCGACCTCCCGACGTCCCCGGCCCTGGCCCTCGAGCCAGGCCACGACGGCGGGAATGCCGTCCGGTACGGTGGTCCCGTCGACCGGGCCCGAGTTTACGAGGCGTCCGGGGCCGTGGTAGGCGGTGGTCATCGTGGCGCCATCCAGCGGATCGCCCGTCTCTGGCTGGATCACCACCCGCACCGGAAGGTCGAACGCTCGCGCGAACGCGAAGTCGCGGTCGTCGTGCGCCGGCACCGCCATGATCGCGCCGGTCCCGTAGCCGAGCAGAACGTAGTCGGCGACCCAGATCGGGATCCGCTCGTCGGTCACCGGATTGATGGCGTACGTCCCGGTGAAGACGCCCGTCTTTGGCCGGGCCTCATCCGTCGACTGGCGATCGATCTCCGTCTCCCGTCGCGCCTGGGCGGCGTAAGCGTCCACCGCCTCCCGTCGCTCCGGAACGGTGATGCTGGGCACGAGCGGGTGTTCGGGAGCCAGGACCATGAAGGTGGCGCCCCAGACCGTATCCGGTCGGGTCGTGAAGACCTCCAACGCGTCGCCGGTCTCCAGCTTGAAGGTCAGTCGGGCGCCCTCCGACCGGCCGATCCAGTTGCGCTGCATCGTCTTGACCCGCTCGGGCCAGTCGAGCCCGTCGGTGTCGTGCAGCAGCTCTTCCACATAGCGGGTGATCCGGAAGTACCACTGCTCGAGGTCGCGCTTATAGACGTCGGCACCGCAGCGCTCACAGATGTTGCCTTCGAGCACTTGCTCGTTGGCAAGGACCGTCTGGTCGTTGGGGCACCACCAGACCGACCCGTTGGCACGGTAGGCCAGGCCCAGCTCAAGCATCCGCAGGAACAGCCATTGGTTCCAGCGGTAGTACTCGGGGGTGCACGTCACCACTTCCCGCGACCAATCGATCATCGCCCCCATCTGGCGGTACTGCTCCCGCATCTGGGCGATGTTGTCGAAGGTGGACCGCGCGGGGTGGACGCCGGAGCGGATCGCGGCGTTCTCGGCAGGAAGGCCGAAGGCGTCGAAGCCCATCGGAAAGAGGACGTTGTACCCGCGCATCCGCTGCAGCCGCGCGTAGACGTCGGGCACGGCGAACGCGTACCAGTGGCCGACGTGGAGGACGCCGGATGGGTAGGGGTACATCGTCAACGAGTACCACTTGGGCAGGGGCGAGGCGTCGTCGACCGCGTAGAGCCTGTCGGCTTCCCATCGCTGCCGCCACTTCGCCTCGACCGCCATCGGGTCGTACCGCGCCCGGTCGTCGCGCTCGGGCGGCTGCCGGTCGCCCGACCTGCCTGACTGCGGGGTCTCAACGTCGACCACGGACTCTCTCCTCACCATTGGTCTGGGCGATGGCGTCACGCCACCCCGTCACGAGTCGCGGCGCTGACCACGGAGCGAACCGCCGCCTGGCGCCGAAAACGGCAACAGCCCCCGTCCCTGGCCAGGGACGGGGGCTGCCTCAGTCGGCGGTGCACCCGCGGTACCACCCCGGTTGACCGGTTGCTCGACATCGATCGCGACTGAGGGACACGGTCTGGGTGGAGCTGAGGGGGCTCGAACCCCTGACCTCAACACTGCCAGTGTTGCGCTCTTCCAGCTGAGCTACAGCCCCGCGCCGTCCCCTGCGACTCGCATCGATCTCGATCCTCGGCCCACTCGACGACCCGATAACGGAGGTCAGCCGGTCGGACTATCGCGGACTTGTCCGCATCACCCGACGGCTCACGGGCGAGTTCGGCTCGTCGTGTCGCCTCGCACCCCCGGCGACTCTCTGGCGGTCCGAGCCTACTACTCCCGGTCATCGCCCAGGGGCGATTGCCCCCGATCCGTGCCTGACCTCGCGGACCACCGGAGGGGGTCCGCTCATTCGCCGCACGAACAGGGAAGATAGCAGCCCCGTGGCCAGGGTGTCAACGCCGCGGGCCGCTGCCCGCGCGCCGCCCATCGACCAGGGCGCCAGCCCAGGGCGAACGGCCCGCCCTTGGTGGCGGTCGCCCGGGCAGTTCCGCCTCGAGGGAGAGCGCATCCCGTCTCGACGCCACTCAGAGGGCGAAGGTTAGCGTTCCATCTCGTCGGCGATCGCCGCGAGGAGCGCGGCGGCGGCCGCGACGCCCGGGACCGTGACGTCGCTCTCCTCGTACACCAAACGGGGCGCCTCGGGACCGACCACACCGACCCGCAGCCCGTCGATCACCTCGGCCTCGCGCAACTGCCGGATCGCGAGGAAGGCGTCAACGTCGGTCGTGTCGTCGCCCAGGAACACCGCCGCTCGCAGGCGGTGCTCAGCGATCAGGTCCGCCGTCGCGGTGCCCTTGTTGACGACGGCCAGGGGGCGAAGCTCGATGACCAACCGACCCTCGGTGTAGCGCAGCCCATGTCGGTCGGCCGCCTCCCGGGCAAGGCGGAGCAACAGCGCGTGGGCCCGTTCTCGGTCCGGCGCGAGGCGGTAGTGGAGCGATCCCGTCAGCCGCTTGTCCTCGACGATCAGGCCCTCGCCGAGCCCCGCCTCGGCGATCCCGTTCGCGATCTCGGCGAGGGCCGCGCGCATCGCCGGCACGCTCCGCCGGGCGGCCTGGTGGTCCTCTGCCCGGTCCCCGGAGCGCCACTCCAGCCCGTGGTTGCCGACGTAGGTGAGTCCCGGGAGCCCAACGAGGGCCTCTCCCGACGACGCGGCCCTCCCGGTCACGACCGCAACGAGGGCGAGGGTCGCCTGGAGGCGGCGGAGGGCCTCCCGCGCGCCAGGGAGAACTATCGCATCCTGCGGGCGCGCGGCGACGGGGCTGATGGTCCCGTCGATGTCGGTGAACAGTCCCGCTGGGCCTCGCCGCATGATCGCGAGACAGCGGGAGAGCGCCTCGGCGTCCACCGTCACGTCCGTCTGAGGCATCGTCACCGGCTCCCCTTCCGCGGCGGATGGTCGGCCTACCAGGGCGCGAGTTGGGACATCAGCGCGGGGCGGCGCTCCGACGTCACGGGGTGCGCGTGGGCGCCGGCGTGCTGGTGGGCGCGGTGCCGCGGACATAGCGGTAGACCGTGCCGTCTTCGGCGTCGACGAAGAGGTCGCGCATCTCGTTGTTCTGCTCGACCGTGAGGTGAAACACTACGTGGTCGGGAGGCAGATCGTCCGGTCCGAAGCGCCAATCGTCGTTGTCGACATTCAGTCGGACGGCGACGCCGGACGGGGTCAGCATGGCGTCCGGCTCGATGCCTTCGGACCGCAGTGCCCTGGCCAGCCGATCGAACGAGAGCCCCTCGACGTCGAGCGGTCGCGGGTCCTGGACGTTCGGGTCGAGGGCGATGACCTCGCCGTCGGCGGTCCGGAACAGGCTCCGCTCTCGCGCCTTGGAGAAGTAGGTCGCCCGCACCGTGAACCCCGGGTCCAGGAACCGGCAGGTGACGTCAAGGGCGACGAGGTACGACTCCTCGTCCCACGCGTCGGCGATCGCCTGGGCGCCGGCCAGTTCCGCGGCGAAGGTCGCGTCGACCTCCGGTAGCCCGCCAACCGTCAGTCGGCCGTCGCCGCAGGTCGGGGCCGCCGTGGCCGCCGGGCGCTGGCCGCTCGCGGTCGCGGTCGCGGTCGCGGTGCCCATGCTCTCGACCAGGGCGATCGCCGTGAGAACGGTGACCACGAGCGGGAAGGGCCGCCAACCGTCGCCTTGCTGCACGAGAGAACTCCTCGGATCGAACCCGCCTGACCTGCCCGACGATGATAGCAGCCGCCAGGAGCGGCACACCCGCCGTTGGCTCCCTGGCGCGGGCCGCCCGTAGGCCTACGACGGTCCCGCAGTGCGGGCTCCATGGCGCGGCCAACGCCGGTTATATACTCCTCCGGCCTGCGGTGGTGGTGGGAGATGGACGGTCGGAGCGGAGCAGTTACGGGATGCAGTTGTTCAACACGCAGACGGGCCGGATCGAGCGCGTTAGCGCGCCCGGAGAGACGGTCGGCATGTACGTCTGCGGCGTGACTCCCTACGACACCACGCACGTCGGCCACGCGTTCACGTTCCTCACGTTCGATATCCTGACGCGGTACCTCCGAGCGACCGGCCAGCCCGTCACCTATGTCCAGAACGTGACCGACATCGACGACGACATCCTGCGCAAGGCCAGGGAAGTCGGGCTCCCGTGGGACGAGCTCGGGCGCCGGGAGACCGAGCGCTTCCGGCAGGACATGCGCGACCTCAACGCCCTCGACCCGGACCACTACGTTCGCGCCACCGATCACATCCCCCAGATGCTCGACTTGATCGAGCGTCTCGTCGCCAGCCGGAACGCCTACGCCGCGGACGGCAGCGTCTACTTCTCCGTATCGAGCGACCCCGAGTTCGGCAAGCTCAGCCATCTGCCGCTGGAGGCGATGCTCCCGCTCGCCAACGAGCGAGGCAACGATCCCGACGACCCGAAGAAGCGCGACCCGCTGGACTTCGTGCTCTGGCAGGCGACCGCGCCCGACGAGCCGAGCTGGCCCGCGCCGTGGGGACCGGGACGTCCCGGCTGGCACATCGAGTGCAGCGCGATGGCCCGGCGCTACCTCGGCGACACGATCGACATCCACGGCGGCGGGGCCGACCTGGTGTTCCCCCATCATGAGTGCGAGATCGCCCAGAGCGAGAACGCGACCGGCGTCGAGCCGTTCGTCCGCCACTGGGTGCATGTCGGCATGGTGCGGTACCAGGGCGAGAAGATGAGCAAGTCGCTCGGAAACCTCGTGCTGGTTCGGGAAGTCCTCCAGAACTACTCGGCGGATGCCCTCCGGCTCTACCTCTTCTCGCACGGCTACCGGGATCCATGGGAGTACGTGGACGAGGAGATCGAGCCGTGGTCGGGCCTCGCGGACGACCTCCGGGAAGCGGTCGACTTCCCCGCCTACGGCACGGAGGACGAAGTCGACGTCTCCACCTTCCGGGAGCGGTTCTTCAACGCTCTCGACGACGATCTCAGCACGCCGGTCGCGATCGCCGCGCTGCAGGAGATTGGCCGGGCGATCCTCGAGGCTCCCGAAGAAGAGGACGTCCGCGACGCTCAGGACACCCTCCGCGAGCTGGCGGACGTCCTCGGCCTGACGCTCGCCGAGTAGCGACTCCCTTCGCGGGCCGGGCGGACCGGCCATGCTACACTGCTTGACGCCCTGCGCCCGCCACGATCCGTCGCGGCGGCCAGTCCGTCACCGATAGCCTTTCTGCTCCGTCGACGCCGCGGGCTCGCAACCCCGCGGGGCATCGTGCGGCGGGGTATGCCCATGGGAGGGAGTTGCGGATGCCCCAGTATGCCCCCGATCCTCGTACCTACGAGCTGATGACGATCGTCAATCCCGACGTGACGGAGGACGAGATCCCCGCCGTCGTCGACGGCGTCTCGAGTTCCATCTCGTCCGCCGGTGGGACGATCACCGAGGTCCTGCGCGACTCCCCGTGGGGCCGCCGCCGCCTCGCCTACCCCATCCGATTCAACGGCCGGGACGTCCGCGACGGCTACTACACCGTCTTTCACTTCAGCCTCGAGCCGGCGCGGATGGGCGAGGTCGAGCGCGACCTCAAGCTGAACACCGCGGTGATGCGCCACCTCGTCACCCACTACAAGCTCAAGCCGCTCACCGGGAAGGCCGCCGAGAAGGCCGCCGAAGAGGCTGAGATCGACGCCGAGGAGGCCGCGGCCGCGGCGTACGCCGCCTCCCAGGTTGCCGCCGCGGCGGCGCCGGCGGCTGAGACCGCCGAGACAACGGCCGCCGGGACCGACGCGAGCGACGCTGACCAGCCGGCGTCCGCGGAGGGCGGAACCATGGCCGGCGCGGGCGCTCCCACGGCCGCGGCGCCGGACGCACCCGGCGACGGGTCGGCGGCGATAGCCTCCCCGGCAGTCAGCCAGGCACCCGAGGCCGCACCGGCGACGGCGGAGTCCGGCGAGACGGCCGGCCCGCCGGCGGAGACCGAGCGGCTCACGCCTGCCGTCACCGCGGCGAACGGCGACGATGGCGAGGTCACCGCTGACACGGCACCGGTCGAGCCGACCGCGGGAACCGCGACGTCCACGGAGGACTCGTAGATGGCGGGGATCAGCAAGGTCATCCTTGTCGGCAACCTCGGCCGCGACCCGGAGACGCGCTACACGCCGAACGGCACGATGAACGTGCAGTTCACGCTCGCCGTCTCGCGGCGTTACACCGACTCCTCCGGCGCGCAGCAGGACAGCACCACCTGGTTCCGCGTCACCGGGTGGGGCCGTCTGGCCGAGACGATGGACCGGCTGACGCAGAACGGCTACCTCACCAAGGGCAAGCAGGTCTACGTCGAAGGCCGACTCGAGTCCCGCGAGTACCAGGACCAGGCGGGTCAGACCCGGACCTCGCTCGACGTCTCGGCGACCGAGCTGCAGCTCCTCGGCTCCCGAGGCGACGCCGACGGCGGGAGCTTCGGTGGCCAGCAGGGCGGGCCCGGCGGTGCCGGTGGGCCGGGCGGTCGCGGCGGACGAGGTGGACAGGAGCCGGGCGGCTCCCCTCGCGGTGCCCAGGACGACTTCGGGACCGACATGGACGACGTCCCCTTCTAATCAGCAGCCTGTCCCGGCCCCAGCGGGCCGGGGACAACACGTCGCCCGCCGCGCCGTCGGCAGCCCCACGGGTTGTCGCGGCCACGGCTGGCCGCGGGGAGAACAACCATGAGTGACGCCCAGGATCAGCGACCGGCGCGGCCGGCGGGCGGCCCGGGTGGGCCGGCAGGTGGCCCGGCGGGTGGACGAGACGAGGGTGGCT
>CADCWG010000025.1 GCA_902806335.1 uncultured Thermomicrobiales bacterium
ACCAGGCCACGAGGGCCATACCAAGGCTGCCGACGACGCCGCCGCCGATACCGCCACCTGTGTCGGCCAGCCCGCCGAAGCTCGCGGCGGGCGACGCCTCCGGGCTCGCCGCCGGGCTGGCCTCCGGGCTCGCGGCGGGGCTCGCCCCGGGCGACCCGGACGGACGGGCCCCGCCCGGCGTTGGCGTCGAGAACAGCAGGCCGCCGGAGATCGGGCTCGCGGCGGGAGACGCCGCGGGCGACCCCACCGCGGGGCTCGCCGCGGCCGGGGTCGCCGGGCCGGGCGTCGCCGCCGGCTGGACGCCGGTCAGCGCGTCGATCTGGCCCTGGAGCGACTGGACCTGGTCGGTCAACTCCTGCTGCGTGCGCTGGAGCGAGTCGAAGCCGAACTCGGTGAAGAACGACGCCGTCGCGACGTTTCCCGTCGGGTCGAAGGCGGTGATGTCGCGGGCGCCCTCGCCGGTCAGGGGGGTGTAAATGGTCGTCGTGAACTCCCCCTGGTCGTTGGAGCGCACCGTCGAGGCGTTGACGCCGCCGATCTGGATCAGGATGTCGCTGCCCGGCTGGAAGCCGAAGCCCTGGATCGTGACGTCGCGGCCGGCCGGCCCGGAGGGCGGGTTGAGGAAGATCTCCGGGGCCCGGATCGCGGTCTGGCGGGCGAAGGCGACCTGCTGGTTGGGGCCGCCGTACTCGCCGAGCCGGCTGTCGGCCCAGACCATGTAGACGTCCTCGGTGTTGGCCGCGAGCGAGAAGTAGTCGCCGATGAAGCGGCCACCGACGAAGGCGCGCAGGGCGTTGCTGGCGAAGTCGGTGACCCGGGTGTCGGGCTCGGCGATCCCCAGTTCCGGCGCCGCGAAGCCCCAGGACTGTCCCTGGTCGGAGGATCGCGAGTAGTAGATGTGGTACCGGACCTCGTCCGGGTCGTCGCGCATGTCGCCCCACATGGCGTGGACGACGCCGTCCTCGGAGACGTCGATCGAGGGGTAGAACTGGGGACGGGTCGTCTCGTCGCCGTTGATCCGCAGCGGCGGCGCCCAGGTCGCGCCGCGGTCCATCGAGCGGGTCAGGTAGACGTCACCGTCGTCGAGCGGCTTGTCGGCCGGGACCTGAGTGTTGGCGATGTAGATCTCGTCTTCCGGCCCGACGGCGATCTGGGGGAAGCCGCTCCCGCCGAGGCGGAACGTGGCGGCCCGGGGCCGGGTACGGACTTCCTTGAAGGCGGCCACCTGGGTCGGCGCGCCGAAGGTCGTCCCGCCGTCGGTCGAGACCGCGATCTGGACGGCCGCGAGGCCCTTCTGGAAGCCGTCTTCGGTGGTGTCATGGTAGGCGACGACCAGCGTCCCGTCGCTGAGCACGGCCGGCTGCGACCCCTGGACGACCCGCTCTGAGTTGGTCGAGCCCGGGGCTTCCTGGTCGGCCTGGTTGCCGCGGTTGGCGGTCGGCTCCTCCGCCGTCGTGCCGGCGTCCGCGTCGGCCCCCGGCGTCGCGGTGGGGGCGGGACCGCGGCCGCCGCGGTTGGGGGTCTCCGGGTCGCCGTCGTCGGGGACCGCCGTCGCGGTCGGGGCGGCCTGGGCCGGCGCGTCTGCGCCTGCCCCAGCCGCCGTGTCCGGCACGGCCACGGCGGCGGCCGGGACCGCGTCCGCCGCGGGGGCACCGACGCCGCCTTCCTCTTCCTCCGGACCGCTGCCGCCGCCCTCGGTGAAGAAGACCACGGGACTGACCGCGACCGGGGCGCTCCAGGTGACGCCACCGTCGGCCGAGGTGACAGACTTGATCACCGACTCGGTCAGCGTCGCGCTCAGGAACGGCACCTCGTCCGCGTAGATGACCTGGTAGCGAGTGTTGAACTCAGTGTAGGAGAGGTGGATCAGGTCGCGATCGGGGTTGGCGGGGTCGGGGCCGGCGGTGATCCACTCCTTGTCGAGGAAGGGGATCTGGAGCTCGCCGCGGGCCTTGCCGTCCTCGTCGGTCTGGCCGCTGGTGACGACCGGGCCCTGGGCGGCGGCGGCCGGCTCCATCCAGGTCATCCCGCCGTCTTCCGACTTCGCCACCGCCATCGTCGAGACCACCGTCGACGACGCGAGGCTGCCGACCCGGAAGTCCTGGAGGCCGATCGAGATCTGGGCGAGGTAGACGTTGCCTTCGCGGTCGAAGGTCAGCACCGGGTCGCCGCCGGCGGCGAGGTCCTCGCGGAAGAACCGGACCGGCCGCGGCCCCTCCCAGGTCTCGCCGCCGTCGAAGCTGACGTATGCGGCGGCGCCGCCGAAGTTGTAGTCGATCACCCCCGCGACGAGGTGCTCGGGGTCGAGGGGGTCGACGGCGATGTGGGGCTCGGTCTGGTAGGGCGCGTAGCCGAGCTGGCGGGTGAGGATCACGTTGCGGCTGAAGGCGGGCGCGGCGCTGCGGAAGGGCACCTGCTGGGCCATCACCGCCCCCTGCCCGCCCCCGCTCGGGGCCGGCGCGGCGGCCATCTGCTCGGCGGCCGCGCCGAAGAGGCGAGGATCCTGCCCGGTCGCGACCAGGTAGCTGGCGCCGCTGAGCAGCTCGCTCATCGGCTTGAGGTAGCCGACCTGGCTGAGGGTCAGCCCGTCGCCCTCGCCCGGCTCCTGGGCCGCGGCCGGACCGGGCGTCGGCGCGAGCGCGGTGAGGAGGGCGAGGACCACGAGGGCGAGCCCGACGCGGGCCGGCAGGCCGGCGGGAGCGGGGGAGGCGAACACCGAACGACGGGGCGGGCGGGGCTGGCTCGACATTTCCCGGGGCCTCCTGCGGCTGGCGGTGGGCGGCGACGACCGAGCGCGACGGCGCGAGTGGGAGGACGGAGTCGGGATCTCGCTGGGCACGGGCCCCCTTCCGGTGCCGCCGGGCCGCGGCGGGGTGTGCGTCGGGTCGGGGGAGGGCGCCGGACGACCGGGCCGTGCCCGACGTCGCGGGGATCGTCCGGGAGTCGGCGCTCCGCCGGCACCGGTCCAGGTCTCGTCCGGGTTCTGGTCGCCAGGGCATGCTAGTTTGCCGCCAACCGAGCGTCAAACGCGGGCGTATGCTCCCGCACACCCGCCGGCGCGCGGGGGGAGCGGGGCCGTTGCGGTGCGGGCCGGGCCTTGGCACACTCCAGGCGGCCCGTCGTCCGCCAGCACGAATCGGGCGGACGACGCCACGCGGCCGTGAACCGCCGCCGAATGCAGACGTGCCGCCGGCCCACGGGGTCGGCGCCCCACCGGGCTGACCCGGGAGACGAGGAGCAGACCCCGCATGGACAGCCCACGCGCGCCACGGTCGCTGCCCGACCGGCCCGACCGGCCCGACCGGCCCGAGGCTAATCGGGCATCGCTGCCCAACTCGGCGGTCGGACCCGGGGGAGCCGCCCGGCGCGACGCGGGCGCCCTCGGCGCCCGGCTGGCGGCGATCGCCGTGGTCGCGGCGCTGGTCTGGTCGCTGGTCCCCCTCGGCGGCACCGGGCGCGCCCAGGACGACGCGGACGACAATCCCCTCGTTGGCGAGTACGCCGCCACCTTCACGGACGAGGAGATCCCGCTCGGCCTGATCGGCGGGCCGAGCCTGACCGGCGACTGGGTGATCGTCTTCGGCACGGGTGGCGCCTACGAGGTCCGGCGCCAGGACCTGGGCACGGTGGTCACCGGTTCCTACGCCGTCGACGGGCAGACCGTCGAGGTGACCGACGAGGGCGGCGTGCTCTCCTGCGCGAACCCTCAGCCGAACGGGTTGCCAGCGGAGACCGGCATCTACACCTTCCAGATCACCGGTGGTCGCCTGACCCTGCGGGCGGTCGAGGACGGCTGCGCGACCCGCGCCTTCCTGTTCACGACCCGGGCGCTCGCGCCGTTCGTCGCCTGCGCGACCGTGCCCCTCGCCCTCTCCGCGGAGCCTGCCGTCCCCAACGCCGAGGGCGAGGGGTCGGCGGCGCTCGACGAGATCGAGGAGGAGGTCGGCCCCGGGGCCGGTGGCGAGACCGCCCAGGACGAGACCCCGGCGGCCGACGAGGACGACGACTCCCCGGCCGCGTCCCCCGTGGCCTCGCCCGCGGCCGGCACGCCAGGGGCAGGGGAGGCGGGATCGGCCACGCCGGCCCCGGCCGCCGCGATTGGCACCGACGAGGACCCGGAGGCCGCGATCGACGACCTCCTGTCGCAGCTGACCGCCTGCTGGGCGACGGGCGACCCGGCGCGGATCCTGCCGCTCTTCAGCCCGCAACTGCTCGACGAGCTGACCGGCGGCGGCAGCGTCTCCCTGCGGGAGGTGGCCGACCAGCTGCTGGCGATCCAGACCGTCCCGATCACCTGGGAGCGGGCCGGCGACATTGAGCTGACCAACGACGAGGAGAGCGAGGCGGAGGCGATCGTCGCGCTGCGGATCGGCGCCGAGGAGACCTTCGAGACCCTCGAGTTCGTGCTCACCGACGACGGATGGCGGTTCGTGACGTTCCTCGCCCCTGCCTGACCGCCGGCCGGGGGCTGATACGAGATCCGTCTGTTCGGTGGTGGTGTGGGGCGCGCTGGCGGCTTGGCCCGCCCGGGGCAAGCCCGGGGCTCGGGCGCGCAGCCGGCGAAGGCCGGCCGCGGGACCACCGGGCGGAGCCCTGAGGGTCACCCGAATCCCGTAGACAGAGGCCGCGGAGTGGCAGGACGTCGGTCCGGGGCGAGACCGACGTCCTGACGCTCAGGGACGAGACCGTGCGTTCCCAGACGGCAGGGCCACGCCGCGGGGAATCCGGGGCAGCCGTGCCTCACGTCGCCGACCTCCCCGATACCTCGTGCCGTGACAAGGAACGAGGGCGCGCCAATCACCATCGGCTACGACGGTGACCGCCCCTTGGGGAGGTGCCGTCCGCGGCGCGCCGGGAGGCAGGCCGTGCGGCGGCGCGGGTCGCCGACGGCAGGGCACCGCCGTCAGATGCGGCTCGAGGTAACGGTGGTGACCGACCGCCGCCGGAACCAGCGTCGACGGAGGGGCGGCGGTGCGCTACCCTCCCCGGCATCGACCCAGCGCCGACCCCGTGCCCCGGCCTCCCGGCCCCCGCCGGCCCGCGCGATCCGCTCCCCGTGGTCCGCCGCGACCGCGACCCGCCGACCGGAGACCGATGGCGGCCACGCCCAACGTCGCCCCGGCCCAAGCCGACCCGGCCGTCCCGTGGTCCCGCCGCCGGGCCCATCGCCGGTCGGGGTGGCGGCCACGCCTGGGGTACCGGGGGCAGCTCCTGCTGCTGCTGACGCCCTACCTGCTCGGGATGACGGCGCTCGTCTGGCTGCCGGCGCTGCTCGGGCTGCCGCTCGCGTTCGCCGACTACTCCTTGCTCGAGCCGCCGCGCTTCGTCGGCCTGGCGAACTTCCGCGAGCTGGCCGGCGACGAGATCTTCCACACGGCGATCTTCAACTCGGCGTTCTACGTCGCGCTGGCGGTGCCGCTGCGGTTGCTCGGCGCGGCGGCGCTGGCGCTGCTCCTCTTCCGGCCGCTGCGCGGCGGTGGCCTCTACCGGGCGGCCGTCTACCTGCCGACCGTGGTCCCGGACCTCGCCTGGGCGCTGCTCTGGCTGTGGTTGCTCAACCCGATCTACGGGCCGGTCAACCAGCTTCTGGCGCTGGTCGGGTTACCGGGGCCGGCCTGGATGGTCGACGAGTGGGGGGCGCGATTCGCGGTCGTCCTGATGATGAGCTGGCAGATCGGCGAGGGCCTGATCATCTGCCTCGCCGCGCTCGGCGACGTCCCGGAGGAGGTCCTCGCCCAGTCGGCCGTCGACGGCGCCACGCCCTGGCAGACGCTGGCGCGGGTGACGCTGCCGCTGCTGGCGCCGGTGCTGCTGATCCTGCTGATGCGCGACACCATCTTCAGCCTCCAGGCGAACTTCGTGCCGGCGCTGATCCTCGGTCGGGGCGGGGGACCGAACTACGCCACGACGTTCCTCCCGATGTACGTTTACACCCAGGCCTTCGACTACCTCCGCTTCGGCTACGCGGCGGCGATGACCTGGGCGATGTACGGGCTGACCGCGCTGCTGCTGCTGGCCCAGTACCGGGTCGCGGCGCGGTGGCGCCTCGGCTTCCGGGACGCCGAGTGAGGGGCGCTAGGAGCCGGCCGGCCGGAGACAGGCGCGGGTCCGAGCCGGTCCCGAGCGACGGGGTGGCGCGGTGGCGGTGACGGTTCCGGCGGAAGGGCAGTGGCGGCGGCCGGGGCGACTGCGGCGGCGGGTCGGGGACGGCTGGCGGCACGCCGTGGCGCTGCCGATCGCCGCGCTCTTCTTGCTGCCGCTGGCCTGGCTGGTCGCGACCTCCCTGCGGGAGGGAGGGCGGCCCCCGGCGCGACGCCTGGAGTGGGTGCCGGACCCGATCTCCTGGGCGAACTACCCCGCGGTCTTCGACGCGCTGCCGATCCTGACCTTCGCCGCGAACTCGCTGCTGGTGGCGGCGATCGCGGTGCCGGTCACGGTGCTGGTCGCCTCCTGGGCCGGGTTCGCGATGGCGCAGCTCCCCGGCCTCTGGCGGTGGCGGCTGGCGGCACTCTCCTTCGCCGCCCTGATGGTGCCGGTGACGGCGGTCTGGGTGCCACGGTTCGCGCTGTTCCGGGCGGCGGGGCTGGTCGACACCCCCTGGGCGCTGATCGCGCCGGCGGCGATGGGGACCTCACCCACGTTCGCGCTGCTCTTCCTGTGGACGTTCCTGCGCGTGCCGCCGGCGATCTACGAGGCGGCGCGGCTGGACGGGGCGGGGGCGCTCCGGCTCTGGGCGGGGATCGCGATGCCGCTGGCCCGCCCGACGGCGGTGGCGGTGGCGGTGCTGGCCTTCGGGGACTACTGGAGCAACTTCGTCGACCCGCTGCTCTACATCCAGTCGACGGAGAAGCAGACGCTGCCGCTGGCGCTGCGGGCGCTCAACGAGCTGGGCCGGACCGACTGGCCGAAGCTGATGGCCGGGGTGACACTGCTCACCTTGCCGCTGGTCGGCGTCTTCCTGGTCGCCCAGCGGGCGTTCCTGCGGCAGGTCCGCGACGAGCGGTGACGGTTCCCGGCGGGCCCTCCCGGACAGGGCCCATCGCCGGTAGGGTGGGGCGGTCCGGTGCCCGAGGAGATGCGACGGAATTGGGGGGCTCGGTGATGCTGGGGCGTGAACAACGGCGCGGGTTTGGGACGGGGCGGCTCTGGCGGTGCGGGATGGCGGCCATCGTCGCCCTCGGCGTCGCCCTGCCCCTCGCGGCGCCGACCGCCGCCCAGGACGAGGCGGAGATCAGCTTCGGGTTCTGGGGCGACCCGGCCGAGTTCGACGCCTACGAGGGGCTCCAGGAGCAATTCGAGGCCGCCAACCCCGACATCGCCGTCGAGAGCCAGTACACGCCGGGGCAGGGCGACTTCCAGACCAAGATCGCGACCTCGTTCGGGGCGGGCAACCCGCCGGACGTCTTCCTGATCAACTTCCGGCGGTTCGGGCAGTACGCCGCGACCGGCGCGCTCGAGCCGCTCGGGCCGCGCTTCCGCGAGAGCCCCGCGCTCAACCCCGACGACTTCTACCCCCAGCCGATCGAGGCGTTCACCTTCGACGGCGAGCTGACCTGCGTCCCGCAGAACATCTCGAGTCTGGTCGTCTACTACAACGTCGACCTCTTCGCCGCCGCCGGGGTACCGCTGCCCCGGGACGGCTGGACCTGGGACGAGTTCCTCCAGGCGGCGATCGCCCTGACGAAGGACGTCGACGGCGACGGCTTCGTCGACCAGTACGGGGTAGGACTCGAGCCCAGCCTGATCCGCTACACGCCGTTCATCTGGCAGGCGGGCGGCGAGCTCGTCGACGACGTCGACAACCCGACGCGGCTGGCGCTCGACACCCCGGAGGCCAAGGCGGGGATCCAGTTCGTCGTCGACCTCAGCCTCAAGCACGAGGTGGTGCCGACCGAGCCGGAGGTGCTGGCGGAGGACGACCAGAGCCGGTTCATGAACGGGACGACCGCGATGCTCTTCCAGAGCCGGCGGGCGACGACGACGCTGCGCGAGATCGACGCCTTCCAGTGGGACGTGGCCGGGCTGCCGGCCGGCCCGGCGGGGGCGACGACGGTGCTGCACAGCGACGCGTTCTGCATGGCGTCGTCGGCGGAGGACAAGGACGCCGCCTGGCGGTTCATCGAGTACGCGGTGGGTCCCGAGGGTCAGAAAGCGCTGGCGGCGACGGGGCGGACGGTGCCGTCGCTGCGACCGGTCGCCGAGTCGCCGGCGTTCCTGCCGTCGACGGAGCCGGGCTCGTCGCTCGCGGCGCTGGGAGGGTTGCTGCCGCCGGCGAACGCGGCGGTCTTCCTGGAGACGATCCCGCAGATCCGGCGGGTGCCGAACATCAGCACCTGGCCGGAAGTCGAGGAAGCGTTCAACACCACGCTCGGGCGGGCGTTCTACGGGGAGATCTCGATCGACGACGCGATCGCCGTCGCCGAGGAGCGGAGCGAGGACGCCTTCGCGCGGGCCGCCGAGCGCGGATAGATCAACCGAGTCGGGCCGTGGGCGCGTCCTCGGCCGGATGCGGAACGGGCCCGATCGGGTCGACCACCGTTGGACCGACGGTGATCCGCGGTAGGGGCGCACGGCCGTGCGCCCCTACCGCGGGCCGACGCCACGGTCCGGCCGCGCAGCCGAGACGTGTCCGACAGCGCGGTCGTCGCGGGGACGAATCACCGATCGCGACAGGACGGTGGCCGAATCAGATCAGCCCCTGGTGGGCGGCGATGACGGCGGCGGCGGCTCGGCGGTCAACGCCAAACTCGCGAAGCATGTTCCTGACATGCGTCGTCACGGTGCGTCGACTGATGAAGAGGGCTTCGGCGATCTCGCGGTCGGTCCGGCCGGCCGCGAGCAGGCGGAGGACATCCAGCGCCCGGCACGTCAGGCCGTTGGGCCCACAGCTGACCCGCTCGTTGGCCACCCCACTGACCCGGCCGTTGGCCGCGCCGCTGGGCGAGCGGAGCGTGGTGGCGGCGTCCGACGCCGCCAGGACCTCGGCGGCGACCGCCCGCGCCTCGTCGAGGGCTCGGTCCAGCGCCAGCGACCGGCCCGCCGACCAGGCCGTCGCGAACACGTCCGCCCCCAGCTCGGCGCGCGCCGAAGCGATGCGGCGCTCGTGTCGGTCGCGGTAACGGTCGGGGTGCGGGGCACCGATGGCTTCCCGCCGGGCCTCGGCCGCACCCAGCAAGCGGACCGCCCCCCCGGCTGTCCTCGCGTGGCGGCGATCTCGGCCAGGTGCTCCAGGTTGTCGAGCACCAGGAGCAGCCGGCTGGGCCGCAGGTGGTCGGCCAACGCCTCGAGCAGGGTCTGACCAGCGGCCTCGGTGATCCCCAACGCCTGGGCGATCGCCGACGGCACCACCACGGGAACACCGATCGCGGCGAGGGAGACGAAGGCGACGCCGTGGGCGACGTGATCGGCGATCTCACCCGCCACCGCCACGGCGAGGCGCGTCTTGCCGACGCCGCCGGGGCCGGTCAGGGTCAGCAGCCGGACGCCGTCGCGCCGAAGCAGGCCGGCCGCCGCCGCCGTTTCCCGGTCCCGGCCGAAGAGCGGGGCGGCCTGGGTGGGCAGCCCTGTCGGCCGGCCGTCGGGAGGGCGCGGCGGCGAGAGCACGATCGAGGCGGCGACGCTCCCCTCCACGAGGTGTGTCACGCGCGGGCGAACGTATGGCGAACCACGCCCGGACACCTTGCCCGACGGACGTTGCGTAGAAGCGCCCGCTCCGGGGTTCCAAGCTCAACGACGTCGGTGCGGGTGGAGGCGCCCGCGCACCCGCCACACCGCGGCAGCGACCGAGGGTGGAGCGCCGAGCCGGACTCTCGGTCCTTCTCACGACCCCCGGCGACGACCGCGCCGGGGGCTGAGCCCACGAGGCTGATGTCGAGCCGGGGTGAGGCGACGCCCCGCGTCCCACCGGTCGTCCCGCCGGGAGATCGCGGCGGGCCGACGAGGAGCGGAGCATCGACGGAACCGGGGCGCAGCGGGGCTCCTTCGCACGACTTCGGCAGCGAGGGCACGGCCGCAGGTTGCGCTCCTAACCGCCAGCACCCGTACCCGCCAGCGGCATCAAGTCCCGCTCCCCGACACCGGTTGACCACTGACCGTCCGCGGTCGGGGCGCTGTCCCCGACGTGGCCCCCTGACCGGTAACGCGCCGCCGGCCGTCGGCGGTGCCAGACGGCCGCCGGAGCGGAGCACCAGCCGCGCGGTGACGGTCTCGCCGGCAGGATTCCGCCGGCGGGGGTGGTCAGCGCCGGGCGCCGGGCGGTGCAGGGGACCCGGTCGCCGAGGCGGTAGTCATCCGGTCTGCCGCGCCCGGCGCGTATCCCGCGCCCGGTCGGTGCCGCGGAGGGCGGACGCCCAGGAGGCTTGGGAGGGCCCGGGTGGCGTTGCCGTCGCCGCGACGCGGTCGGCGGCGAGGACATCTCGACCCAACCGGCGCCGGAGGCGGACGGGTTCCGGGCTGTCCTGTCCCGTCCTGTCCCGTCCTGTCCCGTCCTGTCCCCGCTGGGACGCCGCCTCGGGCTGAGGTCGGACCGGCGGGATGCGGTGAAAGGTCTCCGTAAGGTCGGCGCTCTAGGGTGCAATCGGGGGAGGGGCCGGCTCGGGCGCTTCGCGGGCGGACAGGAGGGCGGGATGGACACCTCAGCGAGGCCGGCCCACTGGCGGCCACGCAGGTCGCGAGACGGTCCTGGCGGTCGCGTCGTCCGTGGGAGCCGGGCGGGAGTCGGACCGGCCCCGGTCAGCGGGCGACGCCGGAGCGTCCGAAGCCCGAGCGTTCCGCTTATCCAGTCGTTGCCATCCGACCTAAAGACGACGCCGGCCGGGGCCGTTTGCGGACCGTCGGCCTGACCGGGGCGATTCGCCGCTGCCCCTCGGGCGCGTCCGCGGACGACCCCACGAGTACAGGAGATCTGTGGCCGTGAGTATCTCTCTCGCGCCGTTCCATGGCCCTCGCCTGCGGGCGCTCGCCGCCCTGCTCGTCATCGCGGCGCTTCTGATCCCGGTGCGGTCGGTCCAGGCCGAC
>CADCWG010000026.1 GCA_902806335.1 uncultured Thermomicrobiales bacterium
TCAGAACCCGGTAATTCGGCAGGATCGCCCCCTCGGGGACGACCACATCGGCCGGCAGCCGCGCTGGCGCGCCGGCGTCGACCGCGGCAACCGTCGCCGCGGCGGACGGGGCGGCCGTCGGCGCCACGTTCGCCGTGGGGACCACCGTCGGGTCCGCCGCGGCGCCCTGGCTGGCCGCGGTCGGCGCCGGGGCGGTCGGCGCCGGCTCGGTGGGAGTCTCGCGCGCCTCCACCCCGGTGAGATCGGTCGCGGCGAGGACCTGGCGGTTGCCGCCGTCCCCATCGCGCCCGGACGCCAGGCCCGCGCCGAGCACCGTCGCCGCCACGAGCACCAGGACGAGCAGCGTGCTCAAGGTCCGCTCCGACGGGAACCAATAGGGCAACACCGGGGGCAGCCAGGTCGGCCGCACGCCGACCCGCCGTGGGCGGTCGGGGGCCGGCGGCGTGACCGTCCACTCGGTTGAGAACGGCGTCGGGCCGAGACGCCGCTCCGGCCGCTGGCCTACCCGAAACATCGGCGGGCCTCCCACGGCACGAACGGGATCGGGAACAGGAGTCGGTATGCGTTCAGGTCTCGGTCCTCCGCGCGGCGCCACCGCGACCGTTAGGGCGCTTCCCATCGCCCCAGGGCGGTGCCCGCCGCGACTGGTCCAACGGGACGAGGGGTGCCCCGGACCGATGAGCGCGCGGACGGAGTCCCGGCGGCCAAGCCGGGCACTCACCCGCCAAGGATGCCAGATGGCACCCGACCCCGCAAGCCAAACCTTGCGTGCCATGGGCGCGACGCCCGCCCGCACGGAGGGGCTTACCCCCGGGGACCGGCCGAGACGCGGGCCCGTCGGCCGCTCAGCAGGGCGATGCGACGGGGGTCTTCGGAGGCGTTGGCCTCCCTCTGCCGGGGACGCCGGGACGTCGCCTCGGCTATCGCTCTAGGCATGGACGTACACCGGCGTGCCGATCGTCGCCCAGTCCCAGAGGAACCGCGCGTCGTCCAGCAGCACGTTGAGGCAGCCGTGGCTACCGGGCCGGCCGATCGTCTCAGGGGTCCGCCACCAGGCAAAGTGGATGGCGTGGCCAACATCGGTGAAGTACTGGGTGAAGAGCACGTCCTCGAGCTTGTAGTGGTTCTCAGCTCCGATCGCGCCGCTGGTCATCGTCTCGTTCGCGACCCGGCTCAGGATCGCGTACAGCCCCGGCGGCGTCTCCCAGCCCGCCATCCCGGTCGTGGTCACGATCGTCCGCGCCGCCGTCCGCCCGTCGTAGGCGGTGATCAACTGCTGGGTCAGGTTGACGTCGATCCAGCGGCCCGCGGTCGGGGCATCGGCCGGGACCGGCGTCGGCAACACCGGCGCGCTGCGCCGCACGTTGCGGGCGTAGACGAAGCGGTCCGGTCC
The DNA here is from genome assembly GCA_902806335.1 of uncultured Thermomicrobiales bacterium. Classification (GTDB taxonomy): domain Bacteria; phylum Chloroflexota; class Chloroflexia; order Thermomicrobiales; family UBA6265; genus CADCWG01. The sequence goes on from CADCWG010000026.1 coordinate 1,394, forward strand.
AAGCTGAGCCCAGAGGTTCGCGGCCTCGAAGACCTCTTCCCCCTCGACCCAGGCCTCGACCGTCAGCGGGTCGCCGTCGACAAGCTCCTCGACCACCGGGGCGTCGGTCGACGGGCGGGAGCGGACGTTGGTCTCGCCGAGCGCCGCGCCCCGCCAGATCCCGGGATCCCAATCCTCGGGCGAGAGCGTCGGCGGCGGCGGCGCCTCGGCGAGGAACGCGGCGGCGACCCACCCGGCGTAGCCGTCGACGTAGCCGGGAACCCAATCACCGTGCTCGCCAGGGGCGGCGATGAACTCGGCGCTGTCGGGAAGCACGACCTCGACCGCGGCGTCGGGACCGGGGCCTGTCCGCAGGCTGAGACCGTCGGAGGCGTTGACCAGGGTGGTGGTGCCGCCGCTGGGTGGGGCGGGCTGGAAGGCGGGGTCGCCGAGCAACCCCGTGGACTCGATCTGCCCGCGCACGAGTGGCCGGGCGCGGACCACGCCGGCCTCCTCCTCCAAGACGGCCTTCTCGAAGACCTGCGCGGTGATGCCGGCGCCGTCGGAGAACGGCTCGGAGACGGGCAGGCCGAAGATCGGGACGTCACCGGACACGGCCCAGTAGTCGCCGATCGGCCCGGCGACGGTGTGGCCGATCTCGGCGAAGAACTGGCAACCGGGGTCGGCACCGTCGCAGCCGGCGACCGCCCGCCGCGCCACCGGAGGGGCCTCGGCGTTCCGCACCGTGGCGTCGAGCGGCTCGCCCTGGAGGTCCCACGGGGCCTCCAGGGTCGGGTCGTAGACGAGCGTCAGCCCGTCGAACGCCTGGCTGACCACGCCAGGACCCTCAATGAAGCGCTCCTCGGAGAGGGGCAGGCCGATCACGGCCTCCCCGCCGGCCCGGTCCCAGGCACCGAGGAACGGCTCCTGGAGGTTATGGCCCGTCGCGGCGAAGTACCGCCCCGCATCCGAAGGTACGGCTCCGTCCTCGGCCTCGGGCTGCCACCGCGCGGCACCGGCATCCGTCGCCGACGCGCGAGACCCGCCGGCGCCGCCGAGCAGGACCACCAGGACCACGGCGAGGAGCGCTCGCGTCCCGGCGGCCGGCCGGTCCGAGGCCGAGCGATGGTCGGTGCCCCGGTCCCGAAGCCAGCAGTGGGGCTCGGTCAGAGCCCATCGCGATAGCCGTCGGCGGTTCTTCGTCCCCATCGTTGTCCCTCAGGGTCCCTCTGGTCTGTGGCGGCGCTCGTGCCCCGGCGCGAAGGGCGTCCGCCCGGAACCACCGCCCTCCGGGCCACTCCGGCGACGCGCCTCGGCGCGGTGACGGGCAGCCCCGCGGCCGGCGCCGCACGACCGTCATCCCTGGTTTACGGTCGCGCGATGCCGTTGGATGACGCCCAACCGACGGGGCGCTACGCTCGACCACGCGCGGACCGTGCCCCCAGGGGGACGCCGCCGCTGCGACTAAGACGAAGATGGGGCCGCGGCCGTTTCGTGCCCCCTCACGGCGCGGCCGACCGCGCGTGACGTCCGGGGCGCTACCGACGTCGCGCCGACGGGGCCACAATGGTTCCGTCGCGGCTCCGGGACCGGCCCGGCGATCCCGCGCCGGTCGGGCGGGAGGCGACGCGATCCGGGGTCGGCGCTTCCCAGCCGCAATGCGTCGCGATTCTGGGCAGCCGTTCCCCGGCCGCGACGCTGCGGTCAACGGTTGGCGCCCCACGGCCCGACAGACGGGCGTGGGCTACGGCGGTCGGGCGTCTGGGCGGTCACGCGAGGATCCGGGAGGTGCAAGAAATGCCGGACGGGCCGACGGGGAACGATGGTGCCGCTGCCGAGAGGAACTCCGGGCCGGGTGGCGCGGGGAGCCGCGATCCCGGCTGGCGCCTCGTCGACCCGTCGACGGTACCGGTCGTGCCCAGCCCCAGCGGCCTGCCGACCCAGCACCTCGTCGGCGCCGCCCAGGGCGCGACCGCCACCTTCGTCGGCCAGCAGTGGCTCGCGCCGGGTCAGCGGGTGATGTCCCACACCCACCCGAACGAGGAGGTGCTGGTCTTCCTGGCCGGCACCGGCGAGGCGACCCTGGGCAGCCCGGCCACGACGGTCCTGCTCGCCGCGGGGGTCTGCCTCTTCGTCGCCCCCGCGGTCCCACACGGGTTTCGCAACACGGGCGGGGGCATCCTGCACGTGCTCGTCGTGTTTCCGACCCCGGCGTTCGCGCCGACGACGCTGCTCGAACCGGCGCCGCCGAGCGCCGCCGACCACGGGGTTGCCGGATCGGGGTCGGCCGCCGGTAGCTGACGCGGCACGGGGGGCGCACCGTCGGCGAGCGGCGAAGCGGCCAGACGGTGGCGGAGGGCGGCTCGGCTCACGGTTGGTCTCCTGCGTCCCGGCGGGTGATGCTCCGTACCCTAGGGACCGCCCCTTCCCGAAACCTTCCCGCCACCTTCCCGTGGTCCTCCCAGGGCACCGCCGGGTCTCTCTCGTCACCCCCTGGCGGTCGTGTGCCGGGCGACGGCCCGTGTCGGGGGACACCTCGGCTAGGATTCGCCGGCGGCCGAGGGTCGGCCGCATGGCGGGCGGTGTCCGGGTGGGGGAGGTTGGCGGTGTCGGAGGTGGTCGCGGAGGTCCTCCGCGGTGGTCAGGTCGAGAGCGTCCACCACGGGGTGGTGGTCGCGGTCGACGTTGCCGGGTCGGTCGTCGCGGCGGCGGGCGACCCCGAGCGGTTCGCCTACTTCCGCTCCTCGGCCAAGCCGTTCCAGGCGGTGCCGCTCGTGGAGTCCGGGGCCGCCGACCGATTCGGGTTTACCCCGGCCGAGCTGGCGCTCTGCTGCGCGTCCCACCGGGGGGAGCCCCACCACCAGGCTCAGGTGGCGGCGATGCTGGCCAAGCTCGGGCTCGACGCGGGGGCCCTCAGGTGCGGCGCCCCCCTCCCGGCCGACCCCGAGGAAGCCGCGCGGGTGCGGACTCACGCCGCGGCGCGCACTCCCCTGCAGTGCGACTGCTCGGGGAAGCACGCGGGGGTCCTGGCGACCTGTCTCCACCATGGGGAGCCCGTGGAGGGTTACCTCGACCCGGAGCACCCTGCCCAGCGGCGGATCCTGGCGGCCGTCGCGGCCGGCCTGCGCCTCCCGCCGGAGACGATCACGATCGCCGTCGACGGCTGTGGGCTACCCACCTATGGGGCGCCGACCCGCGCCTTCGCGGCGGCGTTCGCCACGCTCGCCGCCCCGGATCGGGCGCCCGCGGGGCAGGGACGCGAGCACGCCGCCGCGCTCCATCGCCTGCGGGCGGCGATGATCGCTCACCCCGAGAACGTCTCCGGCGCCGGCAACCTGGTGACGAACCTGATGGCGATCGGGGGCGACGCGGTCGTCGCCAAGAGCGGCGCCGAGGGGCTGCTCTGCCTGGGGTTCCCGGCGCGGGGGATCGGGCTGGCGATCCGGACCCTCGACGGTTCCTTCCGCTCGCACGCGGTCATCGCCGCGGCGGCGATCCGTCAGCTCGACCTCCTGCCCGGCGAGACCGTCGACGCCGTGCTCGACCGGCACCCGGCGACACTGCGGAACCACGTCGGCCGCGCGGTTGGCGAGCTACGGGCGGCGTTCGACCTCACGGCGGCGTAGGCGTCCGGACCCCGCCACGCGGTGCCAGCGGGCGGCGGGGGTGATACCATCTCTCACCCAGGAGGTGGCCCAGGCCGCCCCACCGGGGATGCCCCCTGACCGGTGGGACCCCGCGAGGAACGCTCGGCCGGGCGGGAGCGACACCCGGCGGCGTTCGAGGGGGCGCGATCGACCCACGGGTCACACCCGGGCGGTCTTCGCCGCCATCCGGGTGGGCGGCTGAGCTCCACCAGGCAGGTCCGCAGCAGGCTCCCATCGTCCCCGTGCCTGACCGGGCAAACTGGGCACTCGGGCCGGGGCGGGCACGGCCGCCGACGCGTCCCGGTACACGCCGGGCAGACGGATCCCACATGCGTGCGGACGTCCGATCGGGGACCGCCGCCGGGCGTCGTCGCGACGACGAAAACAGCGAGGGGGGTGGCGATCGCCACCCCCCTCACGCTTGGTCGCTTGCAGGTGTGCGCCGGGCCGCTTACTCGCTGCGGCGCATGCCGCTGACGAGCGAGATGTAGTAGAGCAGGGTCAGGAGCGAGGCGGCGAAGCCGGCGATGTAGGTCCAGGCCGCCGCGTCGAGCACCCGGGCGACGCCCTTGCTCTCCTCGCCCTGGGCGACGCCGCCGTCGACCAGGCCAACGGTCACCAGCGCCTGCTTGGCGCGCCGGGTGGCGTCGAACTCGACCGGCAGGGTGATCAGGGCGAAGACCGTCGCCAGCGCGAAGAGGCCGACGCCGAGCCAGGCCAGCCCGACCTGACCGAGGATGATGCCCAGGAAGAGGACGCCGAAGCCCAGGTTCGAGCCGATGTTCACGACCGGCACGATCGCCGTCCGCGCCTTGAGCGGCGCGTAGGCCTTGGCGTGCTGGATCGCGTGGCCCGCCTCGTGGGCGGCGATGCCGATCGCCGCGATCGAGGGCTGGCCGTAGACCCCCTGCGAGAGGAAGAGCGCCCGCTTGCGGGGATCGTAGTGGTCGGTCAACTCGCCCGGGGTCGCCTCGACCGGCACGTCGTAGAGGCCCTGGCTGTCGAGCACCCGGCGGGCGGCCTGGGCCCCCGTGACGCCGGCCTGGTTACGCACCTTCGAGAACTTGGCGTAGTTGCCCTTGACCTTGCTCTGCGCCCAGAGCATGAACGCCAGGCCCGGCAGCATGAACAGGAAGTACGTCGGATCAAAGAACATTCGGTTCCTCGCTCGGCCGGCGACCCACTCACGCGCCCCGTGCCACCTGGCCGGAGCGGTGGGTCGTCCGCCGGAAGGTCTCGCGGACCTCGCACCCAATTCTACCGCGAAACCGGTCCCGCTTCCTCTTCTCCCGCTACTTCTCCCGCTTCCGCGTCCCGAGCGGGATGCACCCGGCCCGGCGTGGGTAGCGCGGGTCGGGTGCGACGCTTACGGCGGGCTACGCTCCGGTGTGCCGAGGCAGAGTCCGGACGGGTAAGCTTCGGGGGAGCGCGGCGCGTCACCTCCGCGGCGTGGTCCGCTCCTCCTCTGCCCTGGCCCGTCTACCCCGGAGCGACGGCCCCCATGGACGATCGGCCGCCCCAGCCCCCCACGCCGGAACTCGCCCGCGACGGCCGGTCCAACGGCGGCACGGCGCTCGTCGACGCGCCGCCCAGCGACCCCGCGCGCCGCCTCGGGCTGGACGTCGACGGCCTGCTCGCCCCCCACGTCGCCGCCGCGCTCGCGGCGCTCGACGGGACGGCCCCGCTGATGGCGGGGATGGCCCGCTACCACCTCGGGCAGGTCGACGCCACCTTCGGTCCCGAGCCGCCGGTCGTCACCCGCGCCGCGCAGGGCAAGCGGCTCCGGCCGGCCGTCGCGCTGCTCTGCTGCGCGGCCGCGGGCGGCCGCCCGGATGTGGCCGCGCCGCTCGCGGCGGCGATCGAGCTGCTGCACCAGTTCACGCTCGTCCACGACGACATCCAGGACGAGAGCCCCAGCCGCCGCCACCGCCCGACCGTCTGGACCCAGTGGGGAGTCGGCCAGGCGATCAACGCCGGCGACGCGCTCTTCGCCGCCGCGCACCTCGCCCTCTACCGCCTGCGTACCACCGGGGTCCCGGCCGAGCTGACGCTGCGCCTGGGCGAGGCGTTCGACCGGATGACGATCGAGATCGTCGAGGGCCAGGTCCTCGACCTCGGATTCGAGGGCCGACCGGACGTCACCCCCGACGCCTACCTGGGGATGATCGCCCGCAAGACGGCGGCGATCGTCCGCTTCGCCTCCTGGGCGGGCGCGCTGCTCGGCGGCGCCGACGAGGCGGCGGCCGAGCGCTTCGGCGCCCTCGGCCTCGCGCTCGGGCTCGGCTTCCAGGTGCGGGACGACGCGCTCGGGATCTGGGGAGCGGCCGCCACGACCGGCAAGGCGACGGCCGACGACATCCGCCGCCGCAAGCAGAGCCTGCCGATCCTGCTCCTGCGCGCCGGCGCCGACCGGGCCGACCGCGACGAACTCGCGGCGATCTACGCCGGCACCGAGGTCGACGCGGTGGGCGTGGCCCGGGTGCTCGCCATGCTCGACGCGGCCGGGGTCCGAACCGCCGTCGATGCCCGGGTCGCCGCGCTCCACGACGAGGCCCGCGACGCCCTGCTGGCCGCCGCGCGGCCCGGCCCGAACCCCGCCCGCGACGCCCTGCTCTCCACCGTGGAGGGGCTGGCCGTCCGAGACTTCTAGGCCAGGCGCACGCCGGCCTCTCCGCGGACGACCCGACCGCCCCGGCGTCCCGCCCGCAGTCCAAGCAGAGGGGACGTACCCCGCGCGGGCGACCGCTAGGGCGCGTCTTCGAACCGGTCAGCGCTGGCTCTGGGCTGCCTCAGGCGGCCTCGGAAGGGCCAACCAGGGGGCAGGGAGTTCCGCTGGGGGCCGGTTCACGGCGCTCCGTGGGCGAGCAGCGACGTTTGAAGACACGCCGCAGCCCCCGCCGCACCCCACCGCGTTTCCTGGGTTCTCCCTGTGTACACCGGCCGGTCCCCGCGAACGTACGCGGCGGCCTATCCGTCGTGCCTTTCGGCGGGAATGGCCGCCGTGGTACACTGCGAGAGGCAGTGGGAACCCGGCCGACCGTGTCCGTTCCCTCCCGCATCCCCCCGTACACCTGTCCGTCCGCCGGTCCCGGCCCGCCCCGAGCCTGGACCCTCGCCCCGCGTTTGCCGTGCCCGTTCGGCTCGGCGCGGGGTGGGCGTGTTTGGTGCGTTGGACCCCGTGGGGCACGACGCGACGCGACCGGCCGAGGAGGCACCCCCGAGGATGGCCGAGTTCCGCTGGTTTGGCCACAACTGCGTCCGGATCAAGGCCCGCGAGGCGACGGTGCTGATGGACCCGCTCGACCGGTCCACCGGCTACGCCCTCCCCAAGCAGTCCGCCGACGTCGTCACGATCTCCCACCCCCACCCCGGCCACGCCAACCTGGCGGCACTCCGGCCTGACCCCCCCTACCGGACGATCGAGGGCCCCGGCGAGTACGAGGTCCACGACATCTTCGTGACCGGGATCCGGACCTACCACGACGCCGAGCGCGGGTCGCGCCGCGGCTACAACACCGCCTACCTGGTGGAACTGGAGAACCTCCGGGTCTGCCACCTCGGCGACCTCGGCCACGGGCTGACCGAGGACCAGGCCGAGGCCCTGGCCAACATCGACGTCCTGCTGGTTCCGGCCGGTGGCTCCGGGGAGGACGTCCTTGACCCGGCCCAGGCCGCGGAAGTGATCGCCCAGCTCGAGCCGAAGGTCGTGGTCCCGATCCAGTACCGGACCGCCTATGGGGACGCCAACCGGGGCGACCTCGCGACGTTCTGCAAGGCGCTCGGCGTCGAGCCACCCGCGCCGGAGGAGAAGCTCACCGTACGCCCATCCGACCTGGGCGAGACGATGCGGCTGGCGGTGCTCGCGCCGGACGGGACCGGGCGCGCCTGAGCCGTCGGCGGGCGGTTCAGGGGCCACCAGGCCGCCGGGCCGCCGGGAGACGTCGGTCGATCTGGAAACGCGGGTAGGACGATGGGGAAGGCTGACGGCCGAGCACTGACGGCCGACAGCTCCGGGGGAGACCGATGCCCAAGTACATCTTCGTGACCGGCGGGGTGGTCTCGTCGGTCGGCAAGGGGATCACGACCGCGTCGATCGGCCGGCTGCTCAAGAGCCGGGGCGCCAGCGTCTCGATCATGAAGCTGGACCCGTACCTCAACGTCGACCCCGGCACGATGTCCCCGTACCAGCACGGCGAGGTCTTCGTCACCGACGACGGCGCCGAGACCGACCTCGACCTCGGCCACTACGAGCGCTTCACCGACGAGAACCTGTCGCGCGCCTCCAACGTGACCACCGGCCAGGTCTACTCGGCCGTGATCGCCAAGGAGCGCCGCGGCGACTACCTCGGCGGCACCGTCCAGGTCATCCCCCACGTCACCAACGAGATCAAGAACCGGATCCAGCTCGCCTCCCGCCAGCACGCCAGCGACGTGGTGATCGTCGAGGTCGGCGGCACGGTCGGCGACATCGAGGGCCAGGCGTTCATCGAGGCGATCCGCCAGATGCGGCGGGAGGTCGGGCGCAACAACGCCCTCTACATCCACGTCACCCTGCTGCCGGAGATCGGCAGCACCGGTGAGCTGAAGACCAAGCCGACCCAGCAGAGCGTGCGCGAGCTGCGCTCGATGGGTATCCAGCCGGACGTGATCGTCTGCCGCTCCGACCGCGAGATCCCCGCCGAGACGAAGGAGAAGATCGCGCTCTTCTGCGACGTCGAGACCGACGCCGTCATCCCGATGCCGACCGCAGCGACGATCTACGAGGTGCCGCTGATCCAGGAGGCGTCGGGGCTCGGCGCCTACATCGCCCGCCACCTCGGCCTCCCGGAGGAGCCGAACCTGACCGAGTGGCGGGCGCTGGTCGAGCGGATCAAGGAGCCGCGGCGCTCGGTCAGGGTCGCGCTGGTCGGCAAGTACGTCGACCTCCACGACGCCTACATGAGCGTCGCGGAGTCGCTGGGCCACGCCGGGCTCGCGCACGACATCAAGGTGGAGATCGTCTGGGTCAACGCCGAGACGGCCACGCCGGACGAGCTCGACCGGGTGCTGCGGCGGGTCTCGGGGATCGTGGTGCCGGGCGGGTTCGGACCCCGGGGGATCGAGGGCAAGGTGCTGGCGGCGAAGTTCGCCCGGGAGCACCAGATCCCCTACCTCGGCCTCTGCTACGGGCTCCACATGGCCGTGATCGAGGTCGCCCGCCACCTGTGCGGGCTCGAGGGGGCGAACTCGACGGAGATCGACCCGGAGACGCCGCACCCAGTGATCGACCTGATGCCGGGCCAGCACGGGGTCGAGATGGGCGGCACGATGCGGCTGGGCCTCTGGCCGTGCCGGCTCGAGCCGGGCTCCAGGGCGGCCGACGCGTACGGCGAGGGGACGGTCTACGAGCGCCACCGCCACCGCTTCGAGGTCAGCAACGCCCACCGCGCGATGCTCGCCGAGGCGGGGCTGGTGGTGAGCGGCGCCTCGCCGGACGGCCAGCTCGCCGAGATCATGGAGCTGGTCGACCACCCGTTCTTCGTCGGCGTCCAGTTCCACCCCGAGTTCCGCAGCCGGCCGACACGGCCCCACCCGCTGTTCCGGGAGTTCGTCGGCGTCGCGGCCGGCACCCTCCCCGAGGGCGCCCAGCGGGCCCTGCCACTGGAGCCCGCGCTGGACGTCGACCTCGTCGCCGACGGCGAATTGGTGGCGACGCACGACTAGACGCGAACAACGGCCCCGGACGGGCCACGACGTGGTGTCCTCACGCCCCCAAGTCTCGGCGCGGAGACTTGGGGGCGTTCCGCCGTGGCGGCGACCTGCGAGGACGGCCCGGCGCTCGATCGCGGGCGGCGTCAGGCCAGGCGATCCAGCACCGCTGGCACGGGCCCGGTCCCGCCCCCACCCAATCCTGCCGTAGGCCGCAACCCGCATGACGCCCGCCGAACGAGCCGGACCGGGAGCAGGGTCTCCGCGGCGGGGTCGGTGACGCGGCCGGCGATCAGGTCGAGGAGCAGCCGAGCCGCGGCGGTCCCCGCCTCGTGGAACGGGATATGGACGGTCGTCAGCGGCGGAACCATCCGCGCCGCGACCGCGATGTCGTCGCAGCCCACCACGGCGCAGTCGGCCGGAACATCCAGGCCGCGCTCGTGGAGCGCCGCGAGGAGCCCCACCGCCATCAGGTCGTTCTGGGCGAAGACCGCGGTGGTATCCGGGGCGTGGTCCAGGAGGCGGTGTCCGGCCCGGTATCCCTCCTCGACCGACCAGTCGCCCTCCACCGTGAGCCCGGGGTCGAAGGGGACACCGACTTCCTCGAGCGCGCGCCGATAGCCGTCCAACCGAACCAGGGTCGGGTGCCGATTCCGCGGCCCGGTGACGGTGCCGATCCTCCGGTGGCCGAGCGCGACGAGGTGGCGTGTCGCCTCGAGCGCCGCCCGCCGATGGTCCGGCGCCACCAGGGGGATCCCGCCGCCAGCGATCGGATGCGTGGTCACGGCGGGAACCGGACCTCGCAGGAGGTCGCCGGCCTGGGGCTCGAGTTCCAGCCGGGGAGCGACGGTAATGATCCCGTCTACCCGGCGCTCGAGCAGCACTCGTAGCTCGCGCTCGCCGTTAGAGCCGGCATAGTCGATGCTGCAGATGATGACGACGTGACCATGCTGCCGCGCCTCACGCTCGATCCCGACCACGAGCTGGGAGAGCACGGCGTTGCTGAGGTCGCTGGCCACCACCCCGATCGTGCAGGTGCTCCGGGTCAGCAGGCTGCGTGCGAGGGCATTCGGGACGTACCCGAGGTCCTTGGCCGCCCCCAGGATCCGGGCTCGGGTCTCCGGCGCGACGGTTCCCTTGCCATTGAGGACTTTGCTCGTGGTCTGGAAGCTGACCCCCGCCCGCCCGGCCACATCCTTCAGGGACACGTGGGTCACCCGTCGTCCCTCCAGATTGGCGGCGCGCTTCCGCGAGGCGGACACTCGTCCCGAAACCTAGCCAGCGTCTGGCGTGGTGTCAAGCGCCGGCGCGGCGCCCCGACCGGCCCCGAGGCGGGACCGTCCCGATCACCGAGCGCGGCCGTGTTGACGACGCCCTGGCCGCCTGATAGGGTCCCAACACGGTCTAGGCGAACCTTCGCCTGGCCACCGGTGACGGCAATGAGGCCGCCGGACAACGGGGTGCGGCGGGCGCGAGGCAGCGAACGGGGGCACCGATGGCGGACGGACGCGACGGCATCACGCGGCGAGATCTGATCCGCGTCGCGGGCGGGACCGCGGCAGGCCTGGCCGGGGCGACGCTGGCGGGACCCGTGGCGGGCGCCGCTCCCGCGGCGAGGCAGGACGAGGTTGTCATCCGGTGGTGGGACCAGTTCCAGCCGCTGGAAGCGCTCCATCGGTCGATCTGGGACCGATACACCGAGACCCACCCCAACGTTCAGGTCGAGTACACGGTCTACAACCCCAGCGAGATGGGCCAGGCGCTCCAGCTCGCGTTCTCCAGCCGCCAGATGCCCGACGTGCACAGCCTGGCCGGGGTCAGCGTCCCGGTGCCGCGCCTGGTCGCCGACGGCTGGTTCACTCCCCTCGCCCGCGGCGAAGAGATCCGGCAGCGCTTGCCCGCCGGCAGCCTGCTCGACGGGATCACGGTCTTTGGCGGCCAGGTCTACAGCTTCCCGCTCTTCAGCTTCCGCCAGTACACCAGCTGCAACTGGTTCAATCGGGAGTTGATGGAGGGCGCGGGAGTCGACCCCGAGGTCGGCCCCCAGACCTGGGACGAGTTCCGGCAGGCCGCGGCCGCGGTCACCGACGGCGGGGGCGGCCAGATCTTCGGCTGGATCCAGGGGATCCAGTTCACCGACCGGCTGGCGGTGCACGTCGACGAGTTGGCCCAGATGGCCGGGGCGCTGACGTCCGGCGGGATCGACCTGACGACGGGTCAGTACGCCCACGGGACCGACCCGTATGTCCAGGCCCTCGAGTTCCTCGTGTCCCTCCAGCAGGACGGCTACCTCTTCCCGGCCTCGTCGTCGCTGGACGCGCGCACGGCGCGGGCGCGGTGGGCAACAGGGGCGGCCGGCATGTTCCTCGACGGGCCGTGGAACGTGGGCGTGATCCAGGGCGAGTTCAGCGAGTTTCTCGACAAGGTCGGGATCGCCCCGATCCCGGTCGCGAACCCACAGACGCCAACGTTCGTCCACGCCGTCCCGCCGGTGGGGCAGCTCTGGGTCTCGAGCCAGTCGGCGAACGCGCCGATCGCGGAGGAGATCCTCCTCGAGCTGACCACGCCGGAGTACTACGTCGGCCTCGCCGAACGGATGGACCAGCCGCCGTTGGACCTGACGGCGGTCGACCGCGCGGAGGTCCATCCGACATACCGCCGGGCGGTCGCGCTCTTCCAGGAGCGGGTCCGGTTGGCGCCGAGCCCCGTCGTCAAGAACCCCGCCGTGGCGGACGTCCTCGCGGAGATGGCCGAGGTCCACCCCAACCTCGGTGAGATCGCCCAGGGTGCCTTCAGCGGCGACGTCACCGACTACCGAGCGGCCCTCACCGAGTACGCCGGCAAGCTCTCCGCCGAGCGGGAGCGGGCAATCGGGGTCGTCCAGGGTCGCGGCGGACAGGTCAGCCTCGACGACTGGGTCTTCCCCAACTGGGACCCGGCGCAGGACTACACCGACGCCTTCTACCAACCGGCCGGCTCCGGTACCCCGGCGGCCCAGTAGCCGTCGCCGGACGGAAGGCGCATGTCCACCCCGACGACCTCACCCCTGCCGGCCGGCGCGTCCCGCGGGACGCGCCGGCCGGCGGGGCCCCGACCCCTGGCCGGCCGGCTCTGGGACGACCGCTGGATCTACCTCTTCCTCCTGCCGACGGCGATCCTCTACACGCTCTACACGCTCTGGCCGATCGCCGCGAGCTATTGGTACTCGCTGCTCGACTGGAACGGCTTCTCGCGCGACCGCGCGTTCGTCGGGCTGGCCAACTACCGGGCGGCACTCGACGACCCGCTCTTCTGGCAGGCATTCCGCCAGACCTTCCTGTTCATGGTCGTCACCGTGCCGATCCGGGTCGCCCTCGCCCTCGCGGCCGCGGTCGCCCTCAACAACCCACGGCTGCCGTTCGCGACCCTGTTCCGGACGGCGCTGTTCCTGCCCGTGGTGACCACGACCGCGATCGTCGGCGTGGTGATGGGGTTCATCTTTGACCCGGTCGGCGGGCCGGTTAACCTCCTCCTGCTCCGGGCGGGGCTCGTCGAGCGGGCGGTCAACTTCCTCGGTGACTCCGACAGCGCGCTCTGGACGGTGATGGGGGTCCACGTCTGGAAGTGGCTCGGCGTGACGCTCGTTTACTGGCTCGCCGCGCTCCAGACCGTGAGCGAGGACGTCTACGAGGCGGCCCGCGTCGACGGCGCCAACGGCTGGCGGGTCTTCCGCGACATCACCCTTCCGCTGCTCAAGCCGTTCACCGTGATCATCGTCCTGCTGACCGCGGTCGACACGCTCCAGGTCTTTGACCTGGTCCTCACGATGACGAACGGTGGGCCGTTCTTCTCGACCGAGGTCGTGGAGACCTACATCTACCGGCAGGCGTTCGCGGCCACCATCCCCCGGCTTGGCTACGCCTCGGCCCTGGCCGTGATCTTTGGGCTGGCAACGTTGCTGCTGGCCCTGGGCCAGGCGGGCGGGCTGCGCTGGGCACGGCGTGCACGGGAGGCGGGATGAGCGCGTTGGCGAACCTGCGTCCGCGCCGGCGGCCGGGGCGACGCCCTCGGCTCGGCGTGTGGGTCCAGGTCGCGGTCCTCGCTGGGATCTGCGCGCTCTGGGTCTACCCCTTCCTCTGGCTCGTCTCGGCCTCCCTCAAGGGTCAGCTGGAAGTCTTCACCGCCGGCCTCGATCTCGTCCCGGAAGCGTGGCGATGGGACAACTATGGGCGCGCCTGGGACGACGCCGGCTTCGACGGCTATCTGATTAACAGCCTGATCGTTACCCTCGGCACGGTCGCGATCGTCGTCGTCCGCTGCGCCCTGGCGGGCTACGTGATCGCCCGCTACCGCTTCGTCGGCAAGCGGCCGGTGGTGGCGATCCTGGTCGCCACGCTGTTCGTGCCGGTCGGCTACACCATCATCCCGGTTGTGGAACTCAGCGACCAACTTGGCCTGCTCAACTCCCGGCTCGGGATGATCCTGGCGCTCAGCGGCGGCGGGCAGGTTGCGGCGGTGCTCCTCTACGCGGGCTACTTCAGCCGGATCCCGCGGGACCTGGAGGACGCGGCGGTCATGGACGGTGCCGGCTTCCTCCAGGTCTTTCGGGGCGTGATGCTGCCGTTGGCCGGCCCGGTGACGGCGACGGTCTCGGTCCTCACGTTCCTGGCCGCCTGGAACAACTTCTTCGTGCCGCTGGTCTTCACCTTCAGCCGGCCCGAGTTGCGCACGCTCAGCGTCGGGATGCTCGCGTTCCGGGGGGAGCAGTCGACCGACTGGTCGGGGCTCGCGGCGGCGGCGACGATCTCTCTGCTGCCCGTGGTCCTGCTCTTCGCCTTCCTCCAGCGCTACTTCATCGAGGGGGTTGCCGGCGCGGTCAAGTCGTAGGTCCAGATCAGCACGAACAGCGGCGGTCGACGTGGGCGCGAGCCCGAACGGTCGAGGGGACGCATGGCGGCAGCATCGCGGCCGAACATCCTGTTCATCTGCACCGACCAGCAGCGCTTCGACGCGCTCGGGTGCTACGGGAACGCCCATATCCAGACGCCGGCCATCGATGGCCTGGCCCGCGAGGGGGTGCTGTTCGAACGCTGCTACGTGCAGAGCCCGGTCTGCGCCCCGTCCCGGGCCAGCCTGCTGACCGGGCGCTACGTCCACAGCCACGGGTTGTGGGCGAACGGGGTGGCGCTGCCGCCCGGAGAGCGGCTGTTCCCCCGGACCCTGGCGGACGCGGGCTACGACTGCGGGCTGATCGGAAAGCTCCACCTCGCGGCGTGCTACCAGGGGCGCACCGAGCCGCGGCACGACGACGGCTTCCGCGTCTTCGACTGGGCACACGACCCGACGCACGGCTCGCCGGAGAACCGCTACCACCGCTGGCTGGAAGAGCGGCACCCGGACCTCTACGCCGCGGCGATGGCCCAGGGTCCCGGCCGCCGGGGCCATGAGACGGTGGGCTTCGACAGCATGCCGACCGAGGCCCACTACAGCCGCTGGGTCAGCGAGCGGACGGTCGACTTCCTGCGCTCGGGGCGCGACCCCGACAAGCCATTCTTCCTCATCGCTAACTTCTACGACCCGCACCACCCCTTCGTCGCGCCCCAGGAGTACCTCGACCGGTACGACCCGGCCGCGCTGCCGCCCCCGATCGGCGGACCCGACGACCTGACGGACCGACCGCCGATCCTGGCCGAGGCCTCCAAGGCGAGCTACGCCGGACGTGCCCGTGGGTTCGCCGCCTACTCCCCGGAGGAGATCCGGCGGACCATCGCCGCCTACTACGCCATGGTGACCCTGATCGACGACGAGGTGCGGCGAATCCTCAGCGCGCTCGACGACCTCGGCCTCGCCGAGGACACGCTGGTCATCTTTACCAGCGACCACGGCGAGATGCTCGGCGACCACGGGCTGCTCTTGAAGGGGCCGATGCTCTACGAGGGGGCGGTCCGGGTGCCGCTGATCCTCCGCTGGCCGGGCGTCCTCCCGGCCAACGTTCGGCGCCCCGACCTCGTGCAGTGGATCGACCTCTGCGCGACCGTCCTGGGGGCCGCCGGCGCGGAGCCGCTGGGCGGTGACCAGGGCCAGAGCCTGCTGCCCCTCGCCCGCGGCGACGCCGAAGCGCCGTGCCGCGGTTGGGCGCTCTGCGAGTACCGCGACAGCGGCCACCCCTACGACCCGCCCGTCCACCTCACGATGCTGCGCCAGGGTCGCCACAAGCTCGTCGTCCACCACGGCGATCCCGCCACCGGCCGGCCCAGGTCGGGCGAGCTCTACGACCTGGAGGCCGACCCGGGGGAGCTGCGCAACCTGTGGGACGACCCGGCGGCGAGCGACGTCCGCGCCGACCTCTCGGCGCTGCTTCGGGACGTGCTCGTGGCCACCGAGGACCGTGCCCAACCGCGGGAGGCGGCCTGGTAGGCCCGCGCCGGCCGGCGCCCGGTCGGATGGGGCGTGGAGCCCAGGTGAGGATTCCCAGCCTGATCCGGAATCCGGCTGTCCGGTGGTGCGGGGTCTCGCCGGTGGCTTCGCCCGCCCGGGGCCGAGGCCCCAGGCTCGGGGACGAGGCCGGCTCAAGCCGGCTGCCGACCCGCCGGGCCGCCCCCCGGCGGCCGCCCGAACCCCGTATCGCCTCGGCGGTGGATCGGCCTGACGGGCGGCGCCACCGCCGCCGCATCGGGCGGCCCGAGGGGGGTACGACCGTACACCGGAGCCGGCTGATCAGCGGTGGTATCCGGGGCGCCGGGACGGCCGGCCCGCCCGGGGCCGAGCCCCGAGGTCAGAGGCCCGGGGACGGAGCCGGCCGAAGCCGGCCGCGACCCCGCCGGGCGACGCGCCGGCGATCAACCGGACCCGGTAGAACCGCGGCATGGTCGACCGCGTGGGAGCACGTGACCACCGCACACGGCGGCGGACCACCTGGTGGCCCCTCAACCGTGGTTCTCCGGTCGGGGCGCGGCATGCCGTGCCCTGACGGTCAGGCACCCCGTGCCCCCGCGGCCAACCGCGCGGCCCGGGTGTCGCCCCGACCGGGAGACGTCCCCCCGCGGACGACGCGCGACAGACCGCTAGTCGGCGACGGCGGACACGCGGGCGGGGGTAGCCCTCGGGCCGGTCGCCGACGCGTCGGTCACGCCCGTGCCGTCCCGGTCGTCGACCCGTCGCGGGGGTCGGGCTTCGCGCGGCAGCTCGACCACGAAGCGGGCGCCGCCGCCCGGGGCGTCCTCGACGGAGAGGTCTCCACCGTGGGCGAGCGCGATCTTGCGGCTGATGTAGAGACCGATCCCGAGCCCCTCAAGGCTTCCCGATGGCCGGGGCGGGGCGGGGGCAGCCGGCGAGTCCGCCCGCTCGTGGCTGTGATCTCCAACCGAGGGCGCGCGGTAGTAGCGGTCGAACAGCCGCCCCTTGAGCAGGTCCGGGATCCCGGGGCCCTGGTCGTCGACCGTGATCGCGAAGTGGTCGCCGGGCCGCTCCTCAAGCGCGACGCGGACCTCGCCGCCGCCGGTGTACTTCACCGCGTTGCCGAGCAGATTGCTGAGGACCTGCTCCACCCGGACCCCGTCCCAGACGACCGGAAAGTGCTCGGGAACGGCGGCGCTGAACGCGTGGTGCTTGGAGAGCCCCTGGGCGCCCTCGACGGCGCGACGGACCACCGCGGCGGCGTCGCCCGCCCCGAAGCTGAGGTCGAGTCGGCCCAGGTCCGCCCGCGAGACGTCGAGCAGCCGGTTAACCAGCTCGCCCATGCGATCGCTCTGGGCGATGATCGCTTCCATCCGGTCCGCCTCCTCGGCCCGGCTCGGGTCGTCGGCGCGACGGACCCGGCGGAGCAGGAGCTGGAGGTTGCCGCGAAGCGAGGTGAGCGGGTTGCGCAGCTCGTGGGCGACGACGGAGAGGAACTCGTCCTTCGCCTTGTCGATCGCCCGAAGCTGCGCGACGTCCTGGAGCACGCCGACCGCGCCGACGATGCGCCCCCCCGCGTCGAGGATCGGGGCGTGGTTGGCGACCACGGTGACGACGCCCCGGTCGTCCCGGGCGATGGTCAGCGCCTCGCCGAGGCGCTCGTCGCCCGTCCGCAGCGTCCGCCCGAGGGGCCCGTCCCCCGGCGCGAAGGGCACACCGTCCGCGTCGGCGACGGGGAGCCCTCGGGCCGCGAGCACGTCGAGCGGCGCCCCCCAGAGGTCCTCCGCCGCGCGGTTCGCGAGCACCAGCTTGCCGTCCGGCGCGTCGGCGATCACCACCGCCTCGGGCAACTGGTCGACCACCGCCAGGAGCTTGCGGTGGGCGGCCTCGGACCGCTCCATCAGCCGCGTCTTGTCGATCGCCACCGCGCACTGGGCGGCCAGGGCGCCGACGAAGGCGAGGTCGTCGGCCGTCGGCCGGTGGTCGTCGGACGCGTGGTTGACGTAGGCGACGCCGATCAGCTCGCCGTCGACGATCAGGGGCGCGATGGTCGCCGAGCGGAAGCCGTAGCGGTCGAAGAAGATCCGCTCCGACGCGGCCGCCTCGGCGTAGGTGTAGTGGAGCGGGGCGCGGCGGGCGAAGGCGACCATCGTGGTCGGCACGGCGACGGGGTCCAACACCACCGTCTCGGCCGGGGGCTCGAAGCGGTAGCCCGCCTGGCCGATCATCCTGCCGTCCGCCTCGCGGAAGAAGATCGCCGCCGAGGCGCCGCCGAGCAGCTCGGCGAGGCGGTCGGCCGCGATCGCCATCACCCCGGGGAGGTCGGTCCCGGCGTTGACGGCGAGCGAGACATCGGCGACCGCGGCGGCCCGGGCGGCCGCGGTCTCGAGCTGGGCCAGCCGCTCCGCCGCCTGGCGGGCGGCCACCGTCTCGGCGGTGACGTCGCGGGCGATCGCCACCGCCCCGGTGATCTTCCCATCGCGCCCGTCGCGCAGCGGGCGGGCCGACACCGCGACCATCCGCTCCGCGCTGTCCCCCGGGCGGACCACCACGTAGCGCTCGTCGGCGACCCGCTCGCCGCCGAGGGCGCGGAAGAGTGGGCTGGCCTCGACCGGGATCGTCGTCCCGTCGTGGGCATGTCGCTGGACGCGGCCGAGGACCGTCCGGGCGTCCTTCCCGACCAGCGGCTCGTCGGCACCGATGCCGAGCAGCGAGCGGTCGGCCGCGTTGGTGAGGGTGATCCGGCCGGCGCTGTCGACGGCACAGACCGCCTCGGACAGGTCCTCCAGCGCCCCGGCCAGCAACTCCGAGCGGGCCCCTTCGACGTCGCGGAGCCGGGCCTGCTCGAGGGCGACCGCCGCCTGGTCGGCCAGCACCTGGGCGAGGCCGAGCTGGTCCTGGGTCAGCGAGACCGGCTCGCCCGCGCAGTCCCCGAACACGAACCCGAGGAGCCGTCCGGCGGAGCGCAGTGGCGCCCCGAAGAGCGCGGTGACGCCCGGCAGCAGCCGGGCCGTATTCGTGCCGCCGGTGGTCGCCACGTCGGGGATCACCGCCGCCTGGTCGAGGACCAGGAAGCGGCCGAAGACGGCGACCTCGTTCAGGCCGACCCGGTCGGGGAGTTCGGCGAACGGCTCGCCGTGGGCGGCGAGCCGGACCACCCCGCGGCCGGAGGCGTCGACCCCCCGGATCTCGACGCGGCGAAAGTCGAGCGCCTGGCCGAGCCGATCGCAGAGGAGGTCCAGGAACTCCGGCAGCGGCAACTCGGCCGCGGCGCTGTGGAGCACCTCGTAGAGGGTCGAGAGGCGGCGGGCGAGGTCGACCCGCTCGCCGGACGCGAGGTCGAGTAGCGCCGGCGAGACGTCCGGGTTGGGCTCCCGGCGCCGGTACTTGCGCGGCGCCCGCTCCCGCATCGGCTCCCAGGCGCGCAGGTCCTCGGCGGCGACCAGGGCCATCCGACCCAGGCGCTGGACGGGCAACTTGCCGCGGCGGACCGCCCGCGAGACGGTGTGGTAGGAGACGCCCTTGAGCCGGGCGGCCTCCGCCATGGTGTAGACGTCGCCTCGGCCCACGCCGGCACGCGCCCCCGTCGCCCCGTCCGGCGCGCCGTCGGCGGTCGCGATGGCGCGGGCCCCATCGGGCTCGGCACCGGGTTGGGGCTGAGTGTTTGGCCGCCTGGCCATAGGCTCTGCCCCTCCAGGGACACACGGGACGCGCCTCGCGCGCCAGGATCGGTCAAGAACGGATACCCGAGTCTATCACGGCCCCTGGGCGACCGAAACGCGCCGGGGCCGACCGGGCGCCCGCCGGGAGCGCCGGTGGGTACGTCGCGCTACTGCCGGCGGCGCCGCGGCCGCGGGAGACTAGAGCCACCGCGAGCGGCCGGGCTACGCCGCGACCAGACAGGGCCGTCCCCGCGCGGCGTCGGTCACCGCTGGCGCCCACCACCGGCGGTCGGGGACCGGACCTCACCCGTCCGGGTCGGGACCCCGGCCGCGAGGAGCCGGAGGCGCAGAGCCACGCCGGCCGGCTGGGCTCACCCCGATCGCGCCGCCGGGCCCGGCGAACCGTCCACCCTCCTCCCGGACTCGCCGGGCGGCGGGTGGGCGGCGCCGACGGCGGCGTCCGCGCGGCGGACACGCTCGGCCTGCGCCGCCTGGAAGGCCTCGACCCGCGCCCGCAACTCGGGGTCGCCCGCGGCGAGGATCCGCACCGCGAGCAGACCGGCGTTGCGGGCGCCGCCGATGGCGACCGTCGCGACCGGCACGCCCCCGGGCATCTGGGCGATCGAGAGCAGCGCGTCGAGCCCGCCGAGACCCAGCCCGGCCGCGCTGATCGGCACCCCGACCACGGGGAGCGGCGTCGCCGACGCCAGCATCCCCGGCAGCGCCGCCGCGCCCCCGGCCCCCGCGACCAGCACCCGCAGCCCCCGGTCGGCCGCCCCCCGCGCGTAGGCGAGCATCGCCTCCGGCGTGCGGTGGGCGGAGAGCACCCGGACCTCGGTCGGCACGCCGAACTCGGCCAGCGCCTCGACCGCGGCCCGCATCACCGGCAGGTCGGAATCGCTCCCCATCGCCACCCCGACGAGGGGCGACGCCGGGCCCGGCTCGCCGGTCGCCGCCGGTGCGGCCCGGGACGACTGGGCGTCGGTCGCCTCGGTGCCGGGCGGGCGGTCGCGGGTCTCGGTCATGGGGCTCCTCTCGGTGAGGCGCGTAAGTCGGTCGAGGCACCGCCCGGGGGCGGTGGCCTACTCGCCGGCCAGCACCGCGGCGGCGCGACGCGCTCGGTCGGCCACCTCGTCGGGGTCGTCGCCGAGGGCGGTGACGTGGCCCAGCTTGCGCCCCGGCCGGGCGGCCTTCCCGTAGAGGTGGACCTGGACCCCCGGCACCGCCAGGGCGGCCCCGACCCGGGCGGCGGGGTCGCCCGACGCCCCGGCCGCGCCGAGGACGTTCACGGTCACGACCGCCGGCGCGGTCGGGGCGGTCGGTCCGAGCGGCCAGTCGAGCACCGCCCGCAGGTGCTGGGCGAACTGGGACGTCCGCGCGCCCTCGATGGTCCAGTGCCCCGAGTTGTGGGGGCGGGACGCCAGCTCGTTGACCACCAGCCGCCCGCCGTCCTCACCGCCCTCACCCGCCGCGTCGCCGTGGGTCACGAACAGCTCGACGGCGAGGAGCCCGACGACCCCGATCGCCTCGGCCACCGACAGCGCCAGGCGCTCCGCCTCCACGACGAGCGACGGGGACAGCGGCGCCGGGATCCGGAGCTCGCGGCAGATGCCGTCGACCTGGACCGTCTCCACCGCGGGGTAGGCGACCACTTCCCCGCCCGGTCGGCGCGCGACCACCACCGCGATCTCACGGGCGATCGGCACGAACGCCTCGGCCATCAGCGGCGTGCCCGCCCCGATCGGACCGGCGAGCAGGGCGCGGGCGGCGTCCGGGTCGCCGAGCACCCAGACCCCCCGCCCGTCGTAGCCGCCGCGCGCCGCCTTGGCAACCACGGGCCAGCCGTGCGCCTCGCCGAAGGCGACCAGGTCGCGCTCGGGGTCGGCCCCGTCGAGGGCTTGCCAGGCCGGGTTCGGGCACCCGGCGGCGGCCAGGGCGGCCCGCTGCCGCCGCTTGTCCTGGACCAGCGCGACGACGCCCGCGCCCGGCCGCACGGTGTGTCCGGCGGCCTCGAGGCGGGCGAGGATCTCGGCGTCGACCAGCTCGTGGTCGAACGTCACCACGTCGCACCCGGCGGCCAGCGCCGCCAGCGCCGCCGGGTCGTCGGGCGCGCCGAGGCGGACGTCGGGGCTGACCAGCGCCGCCGAATCGGTCGCGCGGTCGGCGAGGAGGCGGATCGGCACCGCGAGCCCGATCGCCGCCTGGACCGTCATCCGGGCGAGTTGCCCCGCGCCGACGATCCCGACCCGGGCGACGTCGCGGCGTTCGTCCGTAGCTGTCACGGCATCCGTCGAGGTGTGTCTGTGCCCCATAGGCCGGAGCATACAGGCTACGTCGGGTCCAGGCGAAGCGCGCCCCGGCCACATGCGGGATCCGGGCGACCACCGGGGCATCCGCCCGTCGGGTCCGCGGCCGGCCCCGGCCGGCCTCGTCCCGGAGGCTCGGACCTCGGGGCTCGGTCCCGGGCGGGCGCGGGGACGACCGCCCCCCGCTCCCTGCGGCGACTACCCGGATCAGGGATCGGAGGGGCGACCGGGCGTGATCGCGGGTGGACGCCGCCGGCGGGGTGTGGCGGATTCCGGACGGTCGTCCGCCCGCCGCGCCGATGCGCCGCAACGACCGCCGCGCCCGAACCAGACGTTCTCGCTCCGGCCGCGCGAGCCGGCTCGGCGGGAACGGCGCATCGGCCAGCGTCGCGTGGAGCGGCCGGTCGCCTGCCTGAGTTCGGGCTTCGACGGCCCGGACGTCCCCCGTCCGCGATCGGGGGTCCTCGCGGGCCGGGCGTGCCCGACCGCTACCCGGGGCGGGAACCCGCCGCGACGAGGCCGGAGGACGTCACCGGTTACCCGCTGCCCGCGGTGCCCTGCGCGGAGGGGGAGCCCGGGGCGTTCACTTCGACACCCGCCGCGGAGACGGCGCGGGTCGCTTCGGATCGGACCTTGGCCTCCTCGTCGCGGAGCGCCTCGGGGTCGTTGACGCCTGCCCGGAACTTCTGGATCAGCTCTTCTTCCTTGGCGACCTTCGCCTCGGCGCCGGCGAGGCGCGCCTGGCGGAGCCGGTCGAGGAATCGACCGGTCAGCTCGCCGCCGCTCTGGGGGGCGAAGAGGATCGCCGCCGCGGTTCCCACCCCCGCGCCGAGCAGCCCACCGCCACCGAACTTGACCAACCGCGTGCCCGCGCCCATCGTCGTCTCCGATACTCGTGTACTCGTGGCCGGCGACGCCTCGTCGCCGGCCGTCCCGACCTCCCACGTCCGTAGTGGGCCCGGCCAGCCGTGTCCTGGCCCGCGGGCAGTCGGGCGCCGGTCTCCCGCCGCGCGCTGGCCCGCACCACCGACCGGCCGACCTACCCGAAGGTCGCTAGCGGACCAGACGCCGGATCGCGCCGAGCAAGAACAGCACCAGCCCGAGCGCCGCCCCGAACCCGGCCGCCCCCGCGCCGTCGACCACCGGCTTCGCGCAGGACGCCGCCGGCCCGATATGGAGGAAGACCCGGGTCTCGGCGTCGAAGTGGGTCGACCGCCCGACGTTGACGAGCACCCGGCTGCGCACCACGCGCGCTTCCTGCGCCACCACCGCGAACGCCGTCCCGCCGTGCATCACCGCCCGCTCGCTCTCGAGCTGGACCACGCCCGAGCGGTCGAGCTGCGCCGAGCGCGCCTCGACGGTGCGGGCGCCGGAGCGGTCCATGATCACCCGCTGGGCGACCACCCGCTCGGCGCCGGACCGCTCCATCGCGACGGTGGTCGCCTCGACGTTGCCCGCGTCGGCGCGGAGCAGCTCGGGGGCCGGCGCCGGCGTCTTCGTCGTGCTGGCCTTGAGGAGGGCCGTCGGCAGACCACTGGAGCCCGCGGCCGCCCCGAGGGCGTCCCCACTGTGGGCGTCCACGACGGGCACCGTGTTGGCGTCGTTGGCGGTTGGCGGGTCGCCCGCCTCGCCTCGGCTCGTGTCGGCCATCAACGCACCACCCCTCTCCGGACACGCGGCCCCTCGAGGTGCCGCCACCACTCCACCGCGACCGCCAAGTGTAGCAGCGGCCCTCGAGAGGGCCGGACCGGCGCGGCGTCCCCGCCGCGCGCCGGCGGTTGTCCCGTCATCCCCGATACTGGGCCAACGCCCTCGCCGCGATCGCGCGCGGGTGTCGCCCCGAACGCCGGCCACGCCGCCGCGGCGAGACCTGCCCGTCGGCGGTGGGCGTCACGCCCGTCCCCACAGGCCCGAGGAGGTCCATCCGATGACCGAGGCACCGCCGACCGAAGCGCCACCGGTGCGTACCGTCGGCATCCTGATCTTCGACGACGTCGAGGTGCTCGACTTCTGCGGCCCGTTCGAGGTCTTCTCGGTGGCGCGGACGGCGCCGGTGCCGCCCGACGAGCGCGGCCACCCGCTCTTCACGGCGCTGACGATCGCCGAGCGCGCCGACCCGGTCCGCTGCGTCGGCGGCCTGGTCGTCGTGCCCGCGCACACCATCGACGACCACCCGCCCCTCGACGTGCTCGTCGTGCCCGGCGGGCAGGGCACCCGCCGGGAGCGGACCAACCGCCGGGTGCTCGACTGGGTCGCCGCCCAGGCGGCGCGGACGCCGCTGACGACCAGCGTCTGCACCGGCGCGTTCCTGCTCGCCGCCGACGGGCTGCTCGACGGCCGCCGGGCGACGACCCACTGGGCGAGCCTCGACTGGCTGCGCGAGCACCACCCGGCCGTCGACGTCCGCGGCGACCTGCGGGTGGTCGACGAGGGGTCGGTCATCACCTCGGCGGGGGTCTCGGCCGGCATCGACATGGCGCTCCACGTCGTCCGCCGCCTGCACGGCGACGCCGTCGCCGCCTGGACCGCCCGCCGGATGGAGTACGACTGGGCGGAGCGCTCCGTGGCGGCGGGCTAACCCGACCGTCCGTCCCCGGGAGGCGGCGCGGACGTCAGAACGGCGACGCCGAGGGGCGGGAGGCGGACCTCGTCCGTCAGCCACCGCCCCGAGAGCCACTCGTGGCCGGGCCAGAGGATCGGCACGGTCCGCTCCTCCCGGGCATGGTTGACCAGGAACAGCACGTCGCCACACGCGCCGCCGCTCCGGCAGCGGGCCACGACGCCGGGCGGCGTCGCCATGGTCGGCGCCACGCCCGAGGCCGCGACGACGCCGGCCATCAAGGAACGCTGGGCGGCGGCGTCGAGGTAGGCGCCGACCAGGTAGACCCGGCCGGCCCCGTGGCCTCGGGCGGTGATCGCCGGGTGCCCGTCCAGCCAGCCATTGGCCCTGCCGAAGCGGGCGAGGACCTCGGTGCCGGCAGCGTCGATGACCCGCAGCCGCTCCGCCCAGACGGTGGTCTCCCCGGCGAGACCCGGACCGACCACGGGGACCGGTCCTTCCAGCGCGTAGTAGTCCTCGACCTCGGCGCCGGCCAGGGCGGCGAGCGCCCCGGGCTGGCGCGACGGCAGCAGGGCGTTGTGGGTGTCCTTCATCCCGGTGCGAACGGTCAGGACCAGGTGCCCGCCCCCCTCGACGAACGCGCGCAGCCGCGCGACGCGCTCCGGGGTCAGCACGTGGAGGGCGGGGGCCACGACCAGCCGGTACCCGTCGAGCGCGGCGTCGGCCGAGACCACGTCCACCGACAGATTCCGTTCGGCGAGCGGCCGGTGGTAGTGCGCGAGGTGCGCAACGTAGTCGAAATCCCTATGGTGGCGATGGATCTCGATCGCCCACCGGCTGTCGTAGTCGTTGAGGATCGCGACCTCGGCGAGCGGCGTGGACCCGGCGACGGCGGGCGAGGCGGCGGCCAACTCGGCGCCGATCTGCCGGATCTCGTCGTAGACGGGCCGCGGCAGTCCCGCCTGGTCGACGACCGTCCCCCAGTACTGCTCCTGCCCACCGAGCGCCATCCGCCACTGCCAGTAGAGGAGCCCGTCCGCGCCGTAGGCCACGGCGTGCCAGGCCATCGCCCGCGCCTCCCCGTGGTCGAGCGCGTTGCTGACCGGTTCGTAGTTGGCGTGGCCGACCTGGGTCTCCAGCACCCAGAAGGGGCGGCGCTTGAAGCCCCGGACCAAGTCGTGGGCCAGGCCGGAGGTGTACGGGTCGTGGTGGCCGGTGGCGACGTACCAGTCCCACCCCACGAGGTCGAGATCCGCCGCCAGCGCGTAGTGGTCGTACCCGCCATACCAGCCCATGAAGTTGTGGGTCAGCCAGACCGTCGGCGACACATGCCGACGGACCTCCTCGGCGACCGACGCCTGGAAGCGCCGGTAGGCGTCGGTGACGAAGCGGCGAAACTCCAGGCGGGCTCCAGGGTTGTGGGGGCCGGCCACCCCCGGCCTGGCGATCACGCGGGGCAGCGGGATCTGCTCCCAGCGGGTGTAGGTCTGGCTCCAGTAGCGGGTCGACCACGCCTCGTTGAGCCGGTCGAGCGTGCCGTAGCGCTCGGCGAGGAAGCGCTGGAAGGCCGCCCGACAGCGGTCGCAGTAGCAGACCCGGTTGTACTCGTTGTCGAGCTGCCAGCCGATCACGTTCGGGTCGTCCCCGAAGCGGCTGGCCATCGCCGCCGCGATCCGCCGCGCCGCCTCGTGGAAGTCCGGCGAGGTCACGCAGTAGTGGCAGCGGCGGCCGAAGGTTGTCCGACGCCCGTCCTCATCGACCGCCAGCAGGTCCGGGAACCGGTCGACCAGCCACGCCGGCGGCGCGGCGGTCGGGGTCCCCAGCACCGTCGCCATCCCCGCGTCCGCCGCCAGGGCGACGGCGTCCGCCAGCCAGTCGAGGTCGAATCGTCTCGGCTCCGGCTCCAGCGCCGACCAGGCGAACTCGCCCATCCGGACGACGTTGCAGCTCGCCTCCCGCATGAGGCGGAGGTCCTCGGGCCAGCGCCCACGCGGCCAGTGCTCGGGGTACCAGGACGCGCCGAAGCGGATCGGCTCGGTCGGCTGCGCGCTGCCCACGGTGATCGCCCCTCCTCTGCGGACAGGCCGAACCCACCGGGCGGGCCCAGACCTACGGTGCCTCGTCGCGCGCCGGTCGGGTACCTGGATGGTCAGGCGGGGGTGCCGGTCCGCTACCCCTTGACGGAGCCGGCGGTGATCCCGGCGATCAGGTGGCGCTGGAGGGCGAGGAAGACGAGCAGCATCGGCACCAGGCTGACCACCGACCCGGCCATCAGGACGTCGTAGGCGGTCCTGCCCGGCGGCCCCTGGAGCGCGTTGAGCATCAGGGGCACGGTGTAGTTCTCCTCCGACCGCAGCACCGCCGACGGCCAGAGGAAGTTGTTCCACGACCCCATGAAGAAGATGATGCCGAGGCTGACCAGCCCGGGGATCGTCGTCGGCAGGACGATCCGGAGGAAGATGCCGAACTCCGAGGCGCCGTCGACCCGCGCCGCGTCGAGCATCTCGTCGGACACCGAGAACATGTACTGGCGCATGAAGAAGATGCCGAACGCGTTGGCGGCGCCCGGGATGATCAGCGGCCAGGGCGTGTCGATCCAGTGGAAGGTGTTCCGCATCATCACGAAGAGCGGCACCATCACCACCGCGAAGGGGATCGCCAGCGAGGCGAGCATGAATCCGAACAGGAACGCGCGCCCGGGGAACCGGAACTTGGCGAACGCGTACCCGCCCAGCGCGCAGAGGAAGACCGAGAGCACCGTCGCCACGGTCGCGATGTAGAGGCTGTTCCAGATCTTGCCCAGCGCGTCGCCCTGGGCGAAGAGCGACCGATAGTTCTCCAGCGTCGGGTTCTCGGGGAGGAACGAGTCGCCGGCGAAGATCTCCTCGAAGGGCTTGAGCGAGGAGACGAACATCCACAGGAACGGGAACATCATGAACGCGCAGGTCCCGACCACCGCGAGGTAGATCAGCCCCCGCTTCGCCGCCTCATCCCAGCGTCGGTGCGGCGTCGGGCTCGCCTTCATCCGGCGTCCTCCCGGCTCACGAAGCGGAACTGGAGCAGCGTGATGACCACGATCACGGCGAAGTAGACGTAGCTCATCGCCGCCGCGTAGCCGAAGCGCAGGTTGGCGAAGGTGGTCTGGAAGATCTGCATCACCGGCGTCTCGGTCGCCCGCACGGGCCCGCCGCCGGTCAGCACCAGGGGCTCGGTGTACATCTGGAACGTCCCGATGATCGAGAGCGTGACCGAGAAGATGATCACCGGGCGCAGCAGGGGCACGGTGATCTGGCGGAAGACCTGGGCCTGGGTGGCGCCGTCGACCCGGGCCGCCTCGGCGATCTCGGTGGGGATGGTCTGCAGCCCGGCGAGCATGATGACCGTGTTGTAGCCGAGCCAGGCCCAGATCATCAGCAGGCCGAGCGAGATCCTGGCCCACCAGCGGTCGTCCAGCCAGGCGACCTGGCCGATCCCGACCACGCCGAGGGCCTGGTTGACGAAGCCGCTGCGCGTCTCGAGGAGGAGGCGGAAGGTGTACCCGGTGGCGACCATCGAGGTGATGTGGGGCAGGAAGATCAGGGCCCGCCATATCCCCTGGAGCCGGAGGAAGCCGGCGTGGAGGAGCGAGGCGAGCACGATCGCCAGGAGGGTCATCACGGGCACGTAGATCAGGAACAGGATCAGGGAGTTCCGCATCGACCCCCAGAAGATCCCGTCCCCGAAGAGGAACCGGTAGTTCTCGAGCCCGACCCACCGCATCGGCCCGATACCCCGCCACTCGTGCAGGCTGAGCCAGAGCGAGAAGAGGATCGGGTAGATGCCGAAGACGGCGAAGAGGACAAAGAAGGGGGAGATGAAGAGCAGCGGCCAGCGGGCCCGCCAGAGCGCCCGGGGGTGCAACCGTGAGCGCGCCGCGGCGCGGGCGCCGGGCCGCCGCTCGACGCGGAGACCCGGCACCCCGCCGCGCGGGCCGAGATCGTGGTCGGAGATACGGCGGCGCTCGGTGCCCATGGCCCGTCGGGCCTCCCGCTACGCGCGCCGGGTCCGCTCGCGGATGGCGTCGGCGGCGGCCTTCAGCGTCTGCTGCGCGTCCTGCTCGCCGAGGGCGAACCGCTGGACCTCGGCCGTGAGGAGGCTGTTCATCTCCTGGTAGTCGACGGTGTAGATGCCGGCCTGGGGCACGGTCGCGACGGTCTCGGCGAAGAGGGCGCGCACGGGCTGGTCGGCGAAGTAGGGGTCGGGCTCCTGGAACATCGGGTCGGTGTAGGTCGTCTCCAGCGACGGGAAGAGGTCGGTCTCCCGGTACATCGTGAGCTGGGAGTCCTCTCGCCCGAGGTGGAACTCGACGTAGGCCCAGGCGGCGTCACGCTGCTCGCTCGTCTCGAAGATCCCGAGGGCCGATCCGCCGTCGTTGCTCGAGCGGGACCCTTCGGGGGTCCAGACCGGCAACGGGAACACCCCCCACTGGCCGGCGGCCTCCGGGGCGATAAAGCTCTTGAGGAACGTCCCCATCCAGACCGCGCCGGGGATGGTCACCACGTTGCCGTTGGCCATCTCCTGGTACCAGGCGTCGGTCCACGACTCGGTGTCGGCCGCGAGCCCCTCCTGCCAGAACCGGCCGAGGTACTCGAGGGTCTGCTGCACCCGCGGCTCGGTGTCGAGGATGACGGTGCCTTCGGCGTCGACGTAGCCGAGCCCCTGCTGCCAGAGGAGCATCTCGAACGTCCGGGACTCGCCGCGCGCCTTCGCCAGGTGCATCATCGACGCACCCAACTCCGCCTTGACCCGGGTCGCGGCGGCGTAGTAGTCCTCCCAGGTGGCGATCGTGGCCGGGTCGAGCCCCAGCTGCTGGAACAGGTCTCGGCGGTAGAAGACCGCGACCGGGCCGCTGTCCCAGGGCATGGCGTAGGTGCGCCCGTCGACCTGGGCCTGGGTCCACTTGTAGTCGTTCACCTTGTCGATGTACGGCGCGACCCGGTCGGTCAGGTCGGCGAGGACGCCGAGCGGGGCGAACTGGGCGAGGTGGGAGTCCTCGATCACCGAGATGTCGGGGAAGCCGGACCCCGCCGAGGCCGCCAGCTGGATCTGCTGGTAGACGTCGCCCGTGTCTTTCTGGACGTACTCGAGCGTGATGTTCGGGTAGGCCTGCTGGAAGGCGGAGTCGACGGTCTGGAGCGAGGCGATCGCGGCCTCCCACCCCCAGATCGTCAGCTTGCCCGAGAGGTCGGTGTTCTGGGCCGACCGCGCGGCGCGCGGCTGGGCGCCGGCGGCGCCGACGGCCGCGAGCGCGGCCGCGCCACCGGTCGCTCGCTGGACGAGCGCACGGCGCGAGAGCGTGCCGCCGAGGGCGGGGTCGAAGCGTCGCTGGTCCTTGCCCACATGCGCCTCCTGTTCGTCTGTCTCCGGCATCGTGGCCGGGGAGCACACCCACCGCTGGGTGTGGGGGAGCCCCGATCGACGAGGACCGAGCACTTGCGATCCCCAGTGTGACCGGTAACATACCACCCGGGAGTCTGTTGTCAAGGCGACAAGAATCGGAGGGGGCGGCGCCGCCCGCCACTCCGGACCGGGCGTCTGTGGCGGCCCGGCGCGGCGAGGAGTGACGGGTGAAGCGTGCGACGCTCCGGGACGTCGCGGAGCGGGCTGGGGTCTCGCACCAGACCGTGTCGCGCGTGATCAACGCGCAAGGCCTGGTCACCGTCGCCACCCGGGAGCGGGTCCTGGAGGCGATCGCGGCCCTGGACTACGTGCCCAACGGCGTCGCCCGCAGCCTGGCGGCGAAGCGGACGCTGACGCTCGGCGTCTCCGTCGCCGACATCGGGTCGTACGCCGTCGGGCAGGTGATCGCCGGCGCCGAGGACACCGCCCGTCGGCACGACCTCGCGCTCGTGATCGGCACGGTCGGCCTTCCCGACGACGCCCCCGACGGCGCCGCCTGGCGCAGCCACCTCAGCCTGATGCTCCAGCGCGGGATCGACGGCCTGATCCTCGCCTGGCCGTCGCTGCCGATCGACGCCGGCGCCACCCTCGAGTGGGTTGCCTCGCGCGTGCCGCTGGTCACCCTATCCTCCCGGCCGGACCTGCCGGGGGTAGGCACGGTCAGCATCGACAACCGACGCGGCGCCACGGAAGCGACCGCGTTCCTGGTGGGCCAGGGGCACCGGGCCATCGCGACGATCGCGGGGCCGGCCCACTGGCGCGCGTCCGTGACCCGGCTGGAAGGCTACCGGACGGCCCTGGACGCGGCCGGCCTGCGCTGCGACCGGGCGCTGGTCGCGCGCGGTGGCGGCTGGGAGCCCGGGGACGGTCGGCTGGCGGCGGCGCGCCTCCTCGATGGCGAGGAGCCATTCACGGCCGTCTTCGCCCAGAGCGACCTGCTCGCCCTCGGCGCGATCGGCGCGTTCCGCGCCCGCGGCCTCCGTATCCCCGAGGACGTCGCGGTGATGGGCTACGACGACATCCCGGTCGCCGCCCACCTCGACCCGCCGCTGACCACGATGCGCCAGCCGATCCGCGAGGAGGGCGTCCGGGCCGCCACCCTCCTCATCGACGCCATCGCCGGCGCGCCGACGCCCGCCGACCGGCGGCTGATGCTCCCCGCCACCCTGGTCGTGCGGCAGAGCGTGGCCCCGCCCGCCGTGACGGGACGGTCGGTGGTCGCTCAGGCTCCGGCGGCGAGCGGGGCCACCGGGTTCCCCGCCAAGGCGAGCACGTCGCCGAGCATGCCGGCGGCGGTGACCGCGGCGCCGGCGCCGGGGCCTGAGACGACACAGGGGTAGGTGTCGTAGCGGGCGGTCCGCATCGAGACGATGTTCTCCGGTCCCTGGAGGGCGCCCAGCACCGTCGCCGTGGAGACCGGACGGACCCCGACCGCGAGCGGCCCCTCGGGCCGCACCGTGGCGACGTACTTGAGCGTCCGGCCCGCCGCCGTGGCGGCGGCGGCGCGCTCGGCCATAGCGGCGTCGAGGGTGGCGACGCCGGTGAGGAACGCGTCGACCGTCCCCTCCCGGAGATCCTCCGGGACGAGGCTCTCGACCTCGACCTCGTCGAGGTCGACCCGCCGCCCCAGGGTGCGGGCGAGGATCAGCGCCTTGCGCGCGACGTCGAGGCCGCTCAGGTCGTCGCGGGGGTCGGGCTCGGTGTAGCCGTTCTCCCTGGCCGCCCGCACCGCCGCCGAGAACGGTGACCCGGCGGCGACATCGGAGAAGATCGCGCCGAGGGTCCCGGAGAGGGCACCGACGATCTCGCGCGGGTCGTCGCCGGTGTCGAGCAGCGTCCGCAGCGTCGAGATCACGGGGAGGCCGGCGCCGCAGGTCGCCTCGTAGCGCACCCGGCCGCCGGGCCCGGCGGCGGCCCAGAGGGCGGCGCCGAACGGGTCGCCCATCGGCAGCGATAGGGGCGCCTTGTTGGAGAGCACCACCCCGGCACCGAGCGAGAGCGCGTGGGCGTCGAGGCGGGCGGTCGCCTCACCCGCCGCGGCGTCGGAGACCACGGTCGGACCGGCCGCCGCCGTCCGGTCGATCGCCGCCTCGGCGTCGACGAGCGCGAGCCCGCCGTGCTCCGCGGCCACGTCGGCGAGCGTCCGCCCCGCCCGGCGGGCCGCCAGGGCGGCCCGGAGGACCGCGTCCGGCAGGGGCGATCCGTCGCCGGACACCAGCGCGCCGCTCCGCCCGACCAGCGCCGCGACCCGGAGGTCCAGCCCCAGCACGCGGCACCAACGCTCCCGGTTGGCGATCGCCTGAGCGACGACCGCGCCGCCGACCGTGCCGACGCCAATCTGGACCAGCGCGACCCGCCGCAGTCCGGTTCCCACCACCCTCGCTCCCCCTCCCGCGTGGCCGTGGCGAGCGGCCCGATCGGCCCGCCCGGTCAGAAGATCCTACCCGACCGCCGGGGTCACGAGGCTCCCTGCCGGTTGGACTCGCTGGCGCTCCGGCTGTTGATTCGG
This sequence comes from uncultured Thermomicrobiales bacterium, assembly GCA_902806335.1. Classification (GTDB taxonomy): domain Bacteria; phylum Chloroflexota; class Chloroflexia; order Thermomicrobiales; family UBA6265; genus CADCWG01. The sequence continues at coordinate 33,559 of CADCWG010000026.1, forward strand.
GTGGCCGTGGACCGTAGTATCCGGGCGCCCGCCCACGTTCCTCACGCCGCGCTCGCCCCAGCGGCCGCCGGCGTACGCCTCAAACGTGGCCCGCCGCCTCCAGGGGAGGCACCGCGCGGCCGCTCCGACCGGACCGTCGTCCCAGCCGCCGCGCACAGAGCGAGGACGCCCTATGACCGACGCCGATGCCACCCGACAGCTCCCGAGCCTTCTCGAGGCCAACGCGCGGTACAGCGCCGGGTTCACGAAGGGCGACCTTCCAGTGCCTCCCGGCCGCAAGCTCGCGATCCTTACCTGCATGGACGCGCGGATCGACCCGGCGAGGGCGCTCGGCCTCGAGGAGGGCGACGCCCACGTGATCCGCAACGCCGGCGGCCGGGCCGCGGACGCCCTCCGCTCGCTGGTCATCTCGCACGAACTGCTCGGCACCCGCGAGATCGTGGTCATCCACCACACCGAATGCGGGATGGCGACGTTCACCAACGAGCAGCTCCGCGAGAAGCTGCGCGACGACCTCGGCGCCGACGCCTCCGGGATCGACTTCCTGCCGTTCACCGACCTGGACCAGGGTCTCCGCGACGACGTCGCCCTGATCAGGGAGTCGCCGCTGATCCCCGACGACATCCCCGTCTCGGGCCTGGTCTACGACGTCAAGACCGGCCGCCTTCGCCAGGTGGAGTGATCGGATCGCCGCCGCGCGGCACCGCGGCAGCCGGAGGTTGTCCGCGGCGCTACCCGCGCGGCGGCCCCTGGGCGATCCGCTCGGTCATCGCGCCCACGGGCCAGTCGCCCTCCCACTGCCAGCCGAACGCCCAGGGGTTGACGTCCTCCAGCCACCAGGTGGCCCCAGCGTCGCGATAGGCCGCGGCCTTGGTCGCCCCGCGGTCCTGGTCCTCCCCGGGCGTCCGGCCGGCGACGACCACGTCGAACGGCCCGTCGGTGGTCCGATGCTCGGCGGTGTAGGCGATCACCTCCCGGAGTTCGGCCGGCGGCATCGTCTCCCCGAAGTCCAGGCCGTCCCGGAGCGGGAAGACGCCGTCCCAGCGAGCCGCCCGCCGGAACGGCGGCTTGGTCGGCCAGAACCCCGCGACCCAGATCGGTACCCGGGGCGTCTGGATGGGCGTCGGAAGCAGCGGCAGCGGTGACCCATCGCCGCCGGCGCCCTCCGACCGGGGGTCCACGACGTAGTGGCGCCCGTGGTGGCCCACGGGTTGGCCGCTCCAGATAGCGGTCAGCACGTCCAGGCCCTCGTCGAGCATCGCGCCGCGGGTTCGGAGGTCGGTCTCCTCCCCCAGGCCGGCCCATTCGGCGTCCCCGCCGCCGATCCCGACCCCAAGGACGAACCGGCCGGCCGAGAGCTGGTCGAGCGCCACGGTCTCCCGGGCGAGTTTGACCGGGCGACGCCGTGGGAGCGGCGTCACCATCGGCCCGAGCCGGACCCGCTCGGTCGCCACGGCCATCGCCGCCAGGGCCACCCAGGGGTCGGTCACCGGGAACGGCCCCCAGACGACGTGGTCCCAGACGAACACCCCGTCCCAGCCCGCGGCCTCCGCCGACCGGGCGAGGTCCGCCAGCACCCGTGGGTCCCCGTACGGCCCGAAGTTGGGCACCGTGATCCCGAACCGCATCGCGCTCCCTCCAGTACTGCACTTCATGGGGCGTCCCCCCGGCCGATCCCCCGACCGTGCCCGGACGGCCGCTGACCCGTCGTCGCGGGTGCCGACCGGCCGCGCCGCCGTCGCCTGGCCCAGCCCGGCACCCTGCGAGCCTGATCGGCAACGGTCGTCGCGCCGCTCGGCCGGACGGCCGGTGGGCCAACCGGTTGGCCCACCGGCCAACCCACGCAACGGCCCCGCTCCCGAAGCGCGAGCCACGTCCGGGCCCCGGGACGACCGACGCACGATCTAATACCCCCGCCGGTCGAACCACTCTAGCCCGCCGCAAGGTCACGGGTCACGGGCGGTGGTGGCGTGCGTCAAGCGCCAGGGCGCGCAGGCATGCCCCCGGCGAGGTCGACACGGCCCGACCAGCGGGGCGTGGCCCGGCCAGCGGGGCACGCCCCGGCGGCGAGGCGTCGGCTATGATCGCGCCTCCGCCGCGGGGGCGGCGCAGTGAAGGGGGAGCGAACGTGGCAGGGGAGTCGCCGGGCACCAGGACCGCCTGGGTCCTCGACCGTCAGGAGGCGCGCGTCGCCGCCGGTGGGGGGATGGTCGCGGCCAAGACCGAGGCAGCGGCCGAGGTCGGCGCGGCGGTCCTCCGGGACGGCGGCAACGCGGTCGACGCCGCGGTGGCGACCGCGTTCGCCTCGGGCGTGGTCGAGCCGTGGATGAGCGGCATCGGCGGCGGGGGGTACCTGGTCCGCCACGCCCCGGGCGAGCCGCCGGCCGTCGTCGCCTACCCCATGGTCGCCCCCGCGGCGGCCACCCCGGAGATGTTCCCGCTCTCCGGCGCCGTCGCCGACACCGCCCTCTTCGGCTGGCCGAGCGTGGTCGACGCCGCCAACATCGTCGGCCACCGCGCGGTCGCCGTCCCCGGCACCGTCGCCGGGCTGGCGCTGGCGACCGAGCGCTTCGGCAGCCTCCCCCTCGCCGACCTGATCGCACCGGCCGCGGCGCTCGCCGAGGAGGGCGTGCCGGTCGGCTGGCACACCACCTACATGGTCGCCCGCGACTTCGCAACCCTCGCCCGGTACCCGGCCACCGCCGCGGTCTTCCTCGACGCGAACGGCGCGCCGCCGTTCACGGTCGACCAGGCCCGCCCGGCGCGGCTGCGGCAGCCCGACCTGGCGCGGACCCTCGGGGCCATCGCCGACGGCGGACCGCGCGCCTTCTACGAGGGACCGATCGCCGCCGCGATCGCCGGCCACCTCGCCGAGCACGGCGGGGTCCTCGCCCCCCCCGACCTCGCCGGCTACGCCGCCGCGGTCCAGGCGCCCCTGGCCGTCGCCTACCGCGGGCACGAGGTGCTGACGCCGGGCGGGGGCACCGGCGGCACGACGCTCGCCCAGTCGCTGGCCCTGCTCGCCCACCACGACCTCGCCGGGCTCGGCCACAACACCCCGGCGGGGCTCCACCTCCTGGCGCAGGCGTTCCGCGCCGCCTTCGCCGACCGCTTCGCCTACCTGGCCGACCCCGACCACGTCGACGTCCCGCTCGACGCCCTCCTCGACCCGGGCTACGTCGCCCAGCGCGCCGCCGCCTTCTCACCCGACGGGTCCGGGCCGGTCGCGGCCGGGAATCGGGAGCGCCTTGGCGTCCGCCACGGCCTGGCGACGTCGGTGCCCGACTACACCGCCGGCGGCAGCACGACCCACCTCTGCGCGGTGGACCGGAACGGCGTCGCCGTCTCGGTCACCCAGACCCTGCTCGCGCTCTGGGGCAGCCGGGTGGTGGTGCCGGGAACGGGGGTGCTGCTCAACAACGGGATGATGTGGTTCGACCCCGAGCCGGGGCGGCCGAACTCCGTCGCGGGGGGCAAGCGGCCGCTGAGCAACATGGCGCCGGCGGTGGTGACCCGCGACGGCCAGGCGGTCGCCGCGCTCGGCTCCAGCGGCGGCCGGCTGATCATGAACGCCAACGCCCAGCTTGTCATGAACCTGGTCGACCACGGCCTCTCGATCCAGCCGGCCCTCGCCGCGCCCCGGATCGACTGCTCGACGCCCGAGCTGCGTGTCAGCGCCCGGCTGCCGGTCGAGACGCGGGAGGCGCTGGCCGCCCTCGGTCACCGGGTCGCGGTCCGCGTCGAAGACGCGGGCGGCAGCCAGTTCGCGTCGCCGGTCGGGATCCAGCGCGAGACGGACGGCGCGCTTCGCGGCGGCGCCGACCTCTTCTACCCGGCGATGGCGATCGGCGTGCCGCCCGCGTGATGCGGGCAGCCGCCTCGACGGGCCGGGATGGCGCGTAAGGGGGGATTCGGCGTATGAACGCGACGATGCGCGGGGTGCGGCTCCCCGGGGGGCGCCAGGTGGTCTTCGACGAGGTGCCCCGCCCGGTCCCCGGCCACGGCCAGGTCCTGGTGGCGGTCAAGGCCTCGTCGATCTGCGGCAGCGACATCCGGGCCATCTACCGCGAGCACCTCGGCCACGGCCCCGAGGCCTACCAGGGCGTGATCGCCGGCCACGAGCCGTGCGGCCAGATCGTCGCGGTGGGACCGGGCTGCCGCCGCTTCGGACCCGGCGACCGGGTCATCCTCTACCACATCAGCGGCTGCGGCGTCTGCCACGACTGCCGCGAGGGGTACATGATCAGCTGCACGTCGCCGGCACGGGCGGCGTACGGCTGGCAGCGAGACGGCGGCCACGCCGACTACGTCCTCGCCGAGGAGAACACCTGCATCGCGCTGCCCGACGAGCTGAGCTACGTCGACGGCGCGCTCGTCGCCTGCGGCTTCGGTACCGCGTATGAGCCGCTGCGCCGGATGGGCGTCTCCGGCCGCGACCGGGTCCTCGTCACCGGCATGGGGCCGGTCGGGCTCGCCGTCGGCATGCTCGCGAAGGCGATGGGCGCCCGGGAGGTGATCGGGGCGGACATCGCGCTGCCGCGCCTAGAGCTGGCGCGCGAGCTCGGCGCCGTGGACGGGACGGTGGTGTCCGACGACCGGGCGCTGGAAGAGATCCAGACGCGGACGGGCGGGCTCGGCTGCGAGGTCGCGGTCGACTGCTCCGGCTCACCAGCCGGGCGGCTGCTGGCCCTCCGGGGGACGCGACGCTTCGGTCGCTGCGCGATGGTGGGGGAAGGCAGCCGGGTCGACTTCGACGTCAGCCAGACGCTGATCCACCCCCAGATCACGCTCTACGGCTCCTGGGTCACCAGCATCGGCCACATGGAGGAGCTGGTCGAGAAGCTCGTACGCTGGGGCCTCAGACCGGAGACGACGGTCACCCATCGCTTCCCGCTCGAGGAGGCCGCCGCCGCCTACCGCGTCGCGGACGAGGGGCAGTCGGGCAAGGTCTGCCTCGTCCTGGGGTAGCGTCGGCCACACCTCCCCGCCCAGAGGCTGGACGGCCACGGCGGCCGGGTGACCCGTGATAGGGAAAGGGCAGGCGGCACCGTCACCGTGGGCGGTCTGACCAGTCCACCGGTCGGGGACCACTCCTTGCGGAGCGGTTATCCGCTTGGCAGGTGGCCGGGCAACCGGGCGTCGAGCGCGGAGGTGCGTGGAGGCGAGTGGAGAGCCTGGCCCGGGCCGTCGACGCCTCCGCCCCCAGCGGCGAGGCCGCGACGTCGTCGTGGGACCCAAGCGGGCGCGCGAAGCCGCGCCGCCCCAATGCGGAGAGGAGCACCCAGCAGATGGAGTTCCGACGGAGGGTCGCGGCGCTCGCGGCCATGCTCGCGCTACTCATCCCGATGGTCGCCGCCATGGGCGCCCGACCGAGCCTCGCCCAGGACGCCACGCCGGCCGCGTCGCCGGCCGCCGCCCAGCCCGACCCCTCGATCACCGGCACCATCGACGTCGGGATGGTGGCCAACCCGCAGATGGTCGCCCTCCAGGACCTGGTCGCGTCGGGCGCCTTCAACGCGCTCTACCCCAACGTCACGGTCCGCTTCACCGTCCTCCCCGAGAACGAGATCCGCCAGGTCATCACCCAGGACGTGACGACCCAGGCCGGGCAGTTCGACGTGGTGACGATCGGCCCCTTCGAGGTCCCGCTCTGGGCGCAGGAGGGCTGGCTGGAGGAGGTCGGCGAGGAGGCCGCGGCCGACCCCAACTACAACCTCGACGACATCTTCCAGGCCCACAAGGACAACCTCTCCTTCGAGGAGGGCCTCTACGCCCTGCCGTTCTACGGCGAGAGCTCGATGGTCTTCTACCGGCGAGACCTCTTCGAGGCCGCCGGGATCCAGATGCCCGAGTCGCCGACCTGGGAGCAGATCGGCCAGTTCGCCCAGCAGCTCGACACCGAGGAGACGTCCGGTGTCTGCCTCCGCGGCCTCCCCGGCTGGGGTGAGCAGCTGGCGCCGCTGACCACCGTGATCAACGCCTTCGGTGGGCGCTGGTTCGACGAGGACTGGAACGCGCAGCTCAACAGCGAGCAGAGCGCGGCCGCGATCCGGTTCTACATCGAGACCCTCCAGAACTACGGCCCGGCCGGGTCGGAGGGCAACGGCTTCACCGAGTGCCAGACCCTCTTCAACGAGGGCCGCGCCGCGATGTGGTACGACGCCACCTCCGCGGCGGAGCTCGTCACCGACCCCGAGCTGAACCCGAACGCCGCCAACGTCGGCTTCGCCTACGCGCCGACCCAGGCCAGCCCCGAGAACCACGGCAACTGGCTCTGGAACTGGAGCTTCGCGATGGCCGCGAACTCCGACGCCAAGGACGCGGGCCAGGCCTTCATGCGGTGGGCGACCTCGCCCACCTACTTCCAGACCCTCGTCGCCGAGGAGGGCTACGAGCGGGCGCCGACCGGGTCCCGCACCTCGACCTACCAGGATCCGGGCTACCGCGAGTACGCCGGCGCCTTCGCCGACATCGTCCTCCAGTCGCTGGAGAACGCGAACCCGAACCAGCCGACCATCGACCCGGTGCCGTACACCGGCGGCCAGTTCGTCCGGATCCCCGAGTTCCAGCAGCTGGGCAACGACGTCAGCCAGGAGTTCGCCGCCGCGATCGTCGGCCAGCAGAGCATCGAGGAGGCGATCGAAGCCGCCAACGACCTCGCCAACCAGGTCGCCCAGGAGGGCGGCTACCAGACGTAGCGGGTCGGCGATGAACGGAGGGTCTCGCCGATCGGCTCGGCCCTCGTCCAACCCGCAAGCCTGGAGGCCCGGCCGCGCGCGTTCCCACCTAGGGGCGCGGGCGGCCGGGCCTCCCGTCCGTCGGACCACCAGCCTGGGCACGTCGGTGGGCACCGTCGCCCCACCGCCCACCCCGCGGAGGCACCATGGCCGTCGCCAATCGGTCGCTCGCCCCGGCCTACGGGGGGGCCGCACGGCCGTCGTTCATGCACCGGCTCCTGCACCAGCCGATCGGGCGGTTGCTGATCCTGCCGGCGCTGATCTACGCCATCGTCGTCACGCAGGCCCCGTTCATCCTGACCCTCTACTACAGCTTCCAGCGCTGGAACCTGCAGCGCCCGTCGACCCGCGGCTTCGCCGGCTTCGACAACTACCGGTTCCTGCTCACGGAGGACCCGGCTTTCCGGGCGGCCCTCCTCAACACCGCGATCTTCACGATCTCGGCGGTACTGCTCTCGCTGCTCGTCGGGCTGTTCTACGCCGAGCTGGTCAACCACCGCTTTCCCGGCCGCGGCATCGTGCGCACGCTGCTGATCACGCCCTTCCTCATCATGCCCGCCGCCGCGTCGCTGACGTGGAAGAACATGATGCTCAACCCCACCTACGGGGTGGTCGACTGGGTGACGCGGACGGCGCTGCCCGGAGACTTCTCGCCGAACTGGCTGGGCGTCTACCCGAAAGAGTCGATCATCCTGGTGCTGGTCTGGCGCTGGGCGCCGTTCATGATGCTGATCCTGCTCGCGGGGATGCAGTCGATCTCCGAAGAGGTGCGGGAAGCGGCGCGGGTCGACGGCGCCACCGCCTGGCAGGAGTTCCGCAGCATCACGCTGCCGCACCTGTCGCGCTTCATGCAGCTCGGCGGCCTGCTCGGCACCGTCTACATCGTCCAGGACTTCGACCCGATCTACCTGATGACCAAGGGTGGCCCGGGGACCGCCACCACCAACCTCTCCTACCTGACCTACCGCAAGGCGGTCGAAGCGAGCAACGTCGGCCAGGGGGCCGCGCTCGGGGTGATCGTCGTGATCCTGTCGATGATCGTGATCACGCTCCTGATCCGCTGGCTCGACCGGATGATGCGGAACGCCTGAGCGCCCGCCGGAGGAGACCGATGAACACCACCTTGCCCAGGCTCGCCCCCGCGCGGGGCACCGGGGGTCGGCGGTCGCGACTGGGGTTCGGCGGGGGGGGCGTGCGAAAGGACCAGGCCTCCCCGGCCTGGGCGGTGCTCGCCTGGGTCGTCGCCCTGGTCACGTTCTTTCCCGTGCTCCACATGGTCCTGACCGGCTTCAAGCACGAGCCCGACGCGGTCGACCTGCCGCCGCGGCTGCTGCCGGTGCCGGGCATCTCCGAGGCCGTCGCGCCGGCGGAGGGCGTGACCGACGACGTGGAGCAGCCCGCCGCCCCGGTCGCCGAGGACACGGGCGGGTTCGAGCTGCGGTTCGACCCGACCCTCGAGCAGTACCGGACCGTGCTCAGCCGGGAGTTCGTGCCGTTCTTCCGCAACTCGGCGATCGCGTCCCTCGGCTCGACCACGCTGGTGATGCTGCTCGCGATCCCGTGCGCCTACGGCATCGCCCTGCGCCCGACCAAGAAGTGGAAGGACGTCCTCTTCTTCTTCATCTCGACGCGGTTCCTCCCGGCGTCCGGGGTGATCGTGCCGCTCTACATCCTCTACAGCGCGAACGGCGACCCAAGGCTCGGCGGCTTCGGTCTCGACCTGCTCGGTACCATGCGCGGCCTGATCATCCTCTACACCGCCATGAACCTGCCGATCGCGATCTGGATGATGCGCTCCTTCTTCGAGGAGGTGCCGAGCGACGTGCTCGAGGCGGCGCGCCTCGACGGCGCCGGCGTGTTCCGGGAGATGACGCAGATCCTGCTGCCGATGGTCGCGCCGGGCATCGCGGCGACGGTCTTCATCTCGATCATCTTCGCCTGGAACGAGTTCTTCCTCGCGGTCAGCCTGGCCGCCGTCGGCACCTCGACGGTGCCGATCTTCATGGTAAGGTTCGTGACCTCCGAGGGACTCTTCTGGGCCAAGCTGGCTGCCTCAAGCACGATGGCGGTCCTGCCGATCGTGCTGCTCGGCTGGATCGCCCAGAAGCAACTGGTGCGCTCGG
>CADCWG010000027.1 GCA_902806335.1 uncultured Thermomicrobiales bacterium
CGGACCGCCGTCCGCCCCTACAGGGATGCGGCGGGCGGCGTGGGGACGCGGCGGTTGGGAACCAGCGCGGTCCGCGCCGCGCTAGCGGTCCGCGCCGCGTTTGCCGGGCGCGGCGGGGGTGACCACGGCGGGGGCGGGACGCGGAGGGCCGGCCGGGTTCATGAGGAGGGCGATCGCGGCGGCGAGGAGCAGCAGCGCGACGCCGGCGGCGGCGAAGGCGGCGCCGTAGCCCACCGTGGCGGCGAGGCCGCTGCCGGCGATCGGACCGATGAAGCCACCGAGCGAGGCTGACCCGGCCAGCAGGCCGAAGACGACGCCCCGCCGCTCGGGCGTGGTCGCGCCGGCCGCCATCGCGTTCGCCGACGGGATCAGGCCGCCGGCCGCGATCCCGAAGAGGGCCTGGAGCGCCAGCAGGTGCCAGGCCTGTCCGACGACCGCCATCGGCAGGTAGAGCAGCCCCGCGCCGGCCGCCGACCAGAGCAGCACCTGGCGGTGGCCGCGGCGGTCGCCGAGCCGGCCCAGTGCCACCGAGGACAGGGCGCTCGTCAGCCCCGCCACGCCGAGGATCAGGCCGGCGAGGGTCGCGTCGCTCGCCCAGCCGACCTTCGGCAACCGCTCGACGTAGAGGGGCAGGATCGGCTGCGTGGCCGAGGCGGCCATCCGGATCACCAGCATCGCCAGCACGACGGTCAGCAGCACCCGCCCGGCCAGCACGTCGAAGGTCGCGCGCACGCCGCGCCGCGCGCCGGCCGGCCGTGGCGCGGGCACGAAGCGCTCGCGGACGAAGAAGAGCACGACCACGGCGGCCGCGGCCATCATCGCCGAGGCGACCGCGAAGGTCGGGCGGTAGCCGATCTGGTCGGCGAGCACGCCGCCGAAGAGCGGCCCGAGCGAGGCGCCGGAGAAGACGGCCGTCTGGATCATCCCCAGCGCGTAGCCGGCGCGCTCGCGGGGGGTGCCGGCCGCGACGAGGGCGGTGCTGGCGGTGACGGTGCCGGTGAAGGCGCCCTCGACGAAGCGGAGCGCGAGCAGGTGCCAGGGGGCGGTCGCCAGCCCCATCAGGCCGATCGTGACCATCGCCGCGAGCATCGCCCGGAGGACCATCGGCTTGCGGCCGTAGCGGTCGGAGATCGCCCCCCAGAAGGGCGCGCTGAGGGCCATCACGAGGGCGCCGCCGGCGTTGATCGCGCCCGACCAGAGGGCCTGGGCGTCGTCGCTGACGGTGCCCAGCTCTTCGAGGTAGAGGGGCAGGAAGGGGACGCGGAGGCTGAAGGCCATGATCGCCAGCGTCTGCGCGGCCCAGAGCGCGTAGAGGTTGCGGCGCCAGGAGATCGGGACGGGGCGCGCGGCGCGGTCCCGCCCGGCGCGGTCGCGAGGCGGGTCGGCGGCGGCGTGGTCGGCGTTGGAGTCGGGGCGGCGGGCCATGCCGGCCAGTCTAGCCCCGCCCGGCGGGACGGCACAACACGGCGCCGCCGGGGGGCGGATCCCGCCGGCGCGAGTCCATGCGGCCCCACCACGCGCCGACGAACGCGACGCCCCCAGGCCCGCCAGGGGTAGGGTGACGGCTGACGGCGGGTGACCGGCCGGCCGATACACCGACCGGGCAGCTACCCGGTTGATCGTCCGACCGGCCAGCAACCCGGCCGACACCCGCCCGGCGCGCCGGCAGAGGGACCGCCGGGCCGGCGGCCTGGCGGTCCGCCAGGCGGCAACCCGCCGGGCGGCGAATCGCCAACCCGGCGACCCGGCGGAGGGCGACCCGACCTTCTGGCTGGCCAGCTGGCAACCCGGCCGACAGACGGCGAGCCGGCAACCCGGCGGACGGTCCGCGGGCGATCGGCCGCGGCCGACGGTAGCGCGGGTAGCTCGTAGCATGGGAGCGAGGAGGGCCGTCGGCGCGGGCGCGGGGCCCGTCCGGCATATCCCGTGCGTGGCAGCGGCGGGCCCACCGGTCCCCCCGGCCGACCGCCCCGTCGGCCGCCGTCAACCCCCGATTGGTCGACCGCCCGCGCGGCGGCGTCCGCTCGATCCCCGCGAGGAGCGCACCACGATGGCAACCCGACGCGTCCGTTTGCTGACGGCGATGCTCGCCGTGTTCCTGGCCGTGCCGGCCCTGCTCGGCCTGACCGTGGCCGGACCCGCCGCCTCCGGCGCCCTCGCCCAGGGCGGCACGCCGGCGTCCCCCGTCGCCGGCCAGCCGCTGACGTCGGTCGCCGACCTCGTCGCCCGCGTCGAGCCGGCGGTGGTGACGGTCCTCAACCTCCAGCAGCAGCAGGGGCCGTTCGGGGGCAGCGACGGGACGACCCAGCCGGCTGGCACCGGCACCGGCTTCATCATCGACGACCAGGGCCACATCATCACCAACCAGCACGTCGTCAACGGCGGCGACGAGTTCAGCGTCACCTTCTACGACGGCACGGAGGCGCCCGCCACCCTGATCGGCGCCGACCCCCGTAGCGACCTGGCGGTGGTCAAGGTCGACGGGCCGCTGCCGGGGATCGTCTCGCTGGCGGACTCGTCGCGGGCGCGCCCCGGCGACCCGGTGGTGGCGATCGGCTCGCCGCTGGGCGCCTTCACCAACACCGTCACCCAGGGCATCATCAGCGCGACCGAGCGCGACTTCCCCGGCCAGCCCCAGCAGGGTGAGGCGATCTACAGCAACCTGATCCAGCACGACGCGGCGATCAACCCGGGCAACTCCGGTGGCCCGCTCTTCAACCTCGCCGGCGAGGTCGTCGGGGTCAACACTCTCGGCATCCCGGCCCAGAACGGGCAGCCGGTCCAGGGCCTCTTCTTCGCGATCCCGTCCAACACCGTGGCCCGGATCACCCAGCAGCTGATCGAGCAGGGTCGCGTCGTCTACCCCTACTTCGGGATCTCCATCCTGCCCATCACGCCGGACGTGGTGGCGCAGTACGACCTTCCGGTCGATCACGGCGCGGGGGTCGTCGAGGTCGGATCCGGCACCCCGGCCGACGAGGCCGGCATCCAGGTGAACGACATCATCCTGGAGATCGCCGGGCAGCGGATCGACGCGCAGAACTCGTTCTCGGAGGTCCTCTTCACCCACCAGCCGGGCGAGACGGTCGACGTGCTCGTCCAGCGCGGCGACGAGCAGATCACCGTCCAGGTCACGCTCGAAGAGGCGCCCGAGTAGCGGTCGGCCGCCCGCGTCTCGCCGCGTCGGGGCGACCGAGCGTCACTCCGACGCGGCCCGGGCTGGCGTCCTCCCGGCGGCCGACCTCCGACGGGGGCCGCCCGAGCCACCGACGCCGACGACCGCGCCGCGCGAGTCCCGGTCCCCCGTCCGCGGGGACCGGGGCTCGCCGCGTCGTCGGCCTCACCCGAGCGCCGCGGTGCACCGCGCGCGTCCGGCACCGGCTCATACCGAATCCGGCTGATCAGCGGTGGTATCGGGTGTGCCGGGTCGGCCGGCCCGCCCGGGGCCGAGCCCCGAGGTCAGAGGCTCGGGGCCGAAGCCGGCCGAAGCCGGCCGAAGCCGGCCGCGATCCCGCCGGGCGAAGCGCCGGCGATCACCCGGATCCGGTATCAGGCGTCACCCCTTCGATGCCCTTCCGGCCGGGCCGCCTCGCGCGGGTTCCACCCCGGCGCGGACATCTGCCCCGCGGATGCGCTCCGCGACCGGGGCCGCCGAACACCCACCGGCCGCCCGAATCCCGTGGGTGCCGAGCGGGATCCCGGGAGGGCACCGGGCACCCGGCACAACGCGTGCGGCGGCCGGGACGGCGCCCACAGAGCAGCCGGACCGGCCGGACCGACGGGTCGCCGGGTGGTCCGGCGGCGGTCCGGACGGTGGGAGGAGCCGAGGGGGGTGAGGTGCACCGGCTGCGCTCGCGGTGGTACGACTGGTCGCAGAGCCTCTGGTTCGTCCCGACGCTGATGACGGTCGCCGCCATCGGGCTCGCCGTCGGCACGGTCCGGCTCGACGAGGCGCTGGACCTGGCGCCCCGCGCGAGCCGGCCCTGGGCGTTCGGTGGCGGCGCCGACGGGGCACGGGGCGTCCTCGGGACGATCGCCGGCTCGATGATCACCGTCACCGGCACCGTCTTCTCGATCACCATCGTCGCCCTCCAGCTCGCCTCCGGCCAGTTCACCCCCCGCGTGCTGCGGACCTTCACCGGCGACCGGGGCGTGCAGGTCGTCCTCGGCGTCTTCCTCGCCACCTTCACCTACGCCCTGCTGGTGCTGCGGACGGTGCGGGCCGAGGAGGACGCGCGGACCGGCGCGGAGGCGTTCGTGCCGGCGGTCTCGGTGACCGTCGCGGTCGCCTTCGCGCTGCTGAGCATCGGCAGCCTGATCTACTTCATCCACCGCATCGCCCGCGCGATCCAGGCCGCGACCGTGGTCGACCACGTCGTCGCCGACACCGGCGCGGCGCTCGACCGCCGGCTCCCGCCACAGACGGCGGACGCCCCGACGACCCCCGGTGGGGTGGCCGTTCCGGACGAGCCGCCGGCCACCGTGCGGGCAGAGACCTCGGGCTACCTCCAGGCGGTCGGCGAGGGCGCGCTGCTCGACCTCGGGACGGACGCGCCGCGCGACGCCGGGACTGGCCCGCCGCGCGACCCTCGGGCCGTGGCGCCGCTCACGCTTCGGATCGCGTCGACGGTCGGCGAGTTCGTGCTCGAAGGCGCCCCCCTGGCCGAGGTCTGGCCGGCCGCGGCGTGCACGGATCGGCTGGCGGGGGCGGTGCGCGGCGCCTGCACCCTGGGCCGGGAGCGGACCCACGAGCAGGACGTCGAGCTCGGCTTCCGGCAGCTGGCCGACATCGCGACCAAGGCGCTCTCGCCGGGCGTCAACGACCCGACGACGGCGACGATCTGCGTCGACCGGCTCGGCCAGTTGCTGGTCCGGGCGGCGCGCGATCCGGACGGACCGGTCGTCCGCGACGACGACGCGGGGCGGGTCCGCGTGCTGCTGCCGACGCCGCCGTTCGGGCGGCTGGTCGACACCGCGTTCGCCCAGATCCGCCACTTCGGCGCGGGCGACGCGGTCGTGATGGCCCACCTCGTCGGCGTGCTGGGCCGGGTCGCGGAGCTCGTCCCGCCGGAGCGCCGGGCGCCCCTCGCGCGGGAAGCGACGCTGGCCCTGGCCGACGCACGGGGACAGCTCGCGCCGCACGACCTCCCGCGGGTCGATGCGGCGGCCGCCTGGCTCACCGCCGGTGGGATCGGGACCGAACCCCCGCCGCACCCCTGACCGCCGGCCGGTCGGCGGCCGGACGCGATGGCGCGCAGGGCCGCGCCGGGTCGCGGCTGGTTGCGGCGGGCCATCCAGGCTGTGTTGGGCCGCCTGCGCGGTGCCGTAGTCTCTCTCAGGTGGCGACTGCCTGCCCCGCGGCTGGCGGACAATGGCCGAAGCCCGGTCCTGGTAGACCGGGCTTCGGCTAGATCTTGGAGAACCGACCCTACCGCATGCGTATGGCGAGGTCCTAGAGCACCCAGATCAGCAGGATGATGATCAGGATCACGAGCAGTGCGCCGCCGCCGATGTACATGGTGATTCCTCCCACGCGATGCCCCCGTCGGGGGGGCCAGGCTGTCCATCTCAGCAGGGCATGTGCCAACCATTAAGGTCGAGAACTCGGGTAGCTCAGGGGACTCGCCTGCCTGACGGAATCCAACGTCCGGCAACAGGAAGCCGTCTCGGCGTTGGGCATGAACGGGGATCATCAGGGAAGAGGCTCTTCCCGCGGCGTCACGGTGGAGCGACAGGATCGTTCGACGCCCGGTTCGGAACCCGCGTGGCGGTGGTCTGACCCGGTGCCGTCCCACGAGGTGCGATGATGCCTTCATCGACCTTCGGCGCGCCTAGGACTGGACGAGGACGTCGTTTCTGGGCCCGCTATGCGAGCTAATCCTTGAGCGGGTCGTGGCCCCAGTTCATGAGGCTCCCCCGCCACGGGGTACCGGCGACGTCGCCGTCCGGGCGCTGGGCGAGGTGGCGCTTGATGTAGCCGGTCACCCGTCGCATGTGGTGGTAGTCGTCGTCGTCGTAGTCGGCGCGCTTCTTCTCGAGGAGCTCGACGATCCGGCGGCCGGACGCGTGGCCGATCGACTCGTCGGCGCCGTTGGGCTTCTGCCCCACCGCCTGCGCTTCGTCGGAGTCGAGCCACGCCCGCAGCGCCTTCGGCGTGACGTTGACGAGGCGCTCGAACTCCTCGCGCGTCTCGCGCTGCTCGTCGGTCGGATGCTCGGCCCTGGTCGCCATGGCGTGTCCCCCCTATCCGCGTCACCACGATCGCCGGCCCCGAACGGTCGGCGGCCGCCGCGTTCTCATGGGGAGGGAGCGCAAGGCCGCCGCCGAGCGGTCCGGTGGTGTGATGCGCGGGCAACGGTCAGGCGGCGCCGGCCCGGTCGGGTGGGATGCGCTCCAGGGCGGCGCGGTCCCAGCCCCCGAGCGTCGCCGCGCCCGCGTAGACGGTGTCGAAGAAGGCCAGGATGGCGTCCTCCGGCGATGCCGCGCGGCGGGCCGCCTCGTACGGGAGCAGGAACAGGCCGAGTCGCTCCTCGTAGCGGGCGGCGGGGGGGCGGATCGACGCCCGCTTGAACCCCGGCGGCTCGGGGTAGCAATAGGCGTAGAACGCCGGCTCGCCGAGCGTCACCCCGGACGCCGAGGTGTTCCCCGGCCAGAACCCGCAGGCCACGTTCTCCTGGCTCTCGGCCAGCTGTAGGAAGCGCGGTGCTCCCGCCGGCGGCGTCGCCGGCCGACCCGAGAACCGCGTCGCGTTGAGGTCGAACGACCCCCAGAAGAAGTTGACGGGGCTGCTCTTGCCGACGAAACCCGAACGGTAGCGCTGCATGATCCGCTCGGTGCGGACCACGATCCACCACCAGCGCTCGACCGGATCCGGGTCGTAGGACGCGTGCTCGGTGTCGAGGTCGCACCGCACCGGGTTGGGAATCTCGACGGGCAGCGGGTTGATCGCCACCGCGATCCCCATCGCGCGCAGCGTCCCCAGCAGTTCCCCGTAGAAGGAGGCGACGCTCCTCGGGATCAGCGGCAGCGACCGCGTCTGCCCGTCGCTGTCGCGGATGTGGAGCGTGTGGTCGACGAAGTCGAGGTCGATGGCGAACGTCCCGTGGCCGGCCGGGATGGGGATGGGACCGGTCGTCAGGCCGCGCGGCGTGACGGTGAGCGCGACGTTCCACCACTCGTTCAGGAATGGGGTCAGTTCGAGCTTGATCTTCCCCACCACCTGCGTCCACAGGTGGAGCGTCTCCTGGGTCTCCCGCCACCCGCCGAGCGGCAACGGCGGCCAGGGGCCAACGGGTCGTCCGGTGATGGTCATGGCCCTGCCTCCTCACCGAGGTGCTAACCGCCACCCACGATCCCGCGGGTCGCGGCGGACCGGGACCCGCCCCGGCGGCCGGAACGGCGTTGCCCCGACGACCACGAGCACTCATGGCCCGGGCCACTCATGGGGCGCGGGGTGGCGCGTGGCCCGGACGGGCGAAGGTGCCCGCCCGTCCGGGGAACCGGGAGCGCGCGACGCCACACGCGGCCCGACCGGCGGGGCCCGACCGGAGCGGCGCGCCCCGGGTGACGACGCCGATGCGGTCGTCCGGGCGCTCCGGGGGCGGTGACGAGCCCTCGGGGACCGGGGCGAGCGTCGACGCGCGCGGCTCGTCCTGGCTGACCGCGGCGGCCGCGTCATCCCACGGCCGAGGCGGACCGGAGACGTGCCACCTCCAGGATCGCGCCGGCGAACGCGTCCGGCGCCTCCTGGGGCAGGTTGTGCCCCGCGTCCGGCACCTGGTGGTGCACGCGCGGCCCGGTGAAGTGGTGGGCGGACGCGCGGCCGTCGGTCGCCGGGAAGTTGCCGTCCGCCAGGCCGTCCAGGTTGACCGCCGGGACCGTGATCGCCGGCTGGGCGGCGAGGGCCCGCTCGGCCTCGTCGTACGGCGGGTAACCCGGCGCGAGCCCGAGGCGGTGGCGGTAGGAGTGGATGACGACGTCGACGTAGTCGGGGTTGTCGAAGGCTTCGGCGGCGCGACCCAGCGTCGCGTCGTCGAAGGGCCATCGCGGCGAGTTCCGCGTCCAGATCACCTTCGCGATCTCGCGCCGGCTCGTGGTGAGGCCGGCCCGGCCGCGCTCGGTCAGGAAGTAGTAGAAGTACCAGAGGCCGGCCTCGAGGTCGGGCCGGATCGGGGTCATGGCGGCGCTGATGTCCTGGATCAGGTAGCTGTTGACGGAGACGAGGCCGGCGCACCGCTCCGGCCACAGCGCGGCGGCGACGCAGGCCGCCCGCCCGCCCCAGTCGTGGCCGGCGAGGATCGCGCGCGGGATGGCGAGCGCGTCCATCAGCGCGACCACGTCGACGCCGATGGCCGCCTGCTGCCCCGACCGCGGGGCGGCGGCGTCGAGGAAGCGGGTCGGCCCGTGCCCGCGGAGGTAGGGGACGACGACGCGGTGGCCCGCCTCGGCGAGGCGAGGGATCACGTCGACGTAGGTGTGGATGTCGTACGGGAACCCGTGGAGGAGGAGCACGACCTCGCCGTCTCCCGGGCCGGCCTCGTAGTAGGCGACCTCGAGCACGTCGGTCCGGACGGAGCGCAGGGGGCCGAGCCGGGGCAGCGCCTCCGGCACCGCGGCGACCGGGTTCCCGCTGCTCATCGTGCCGCTCCCGCCCCGATCGGTGGCCGAGCGACGCCCGGCCACCGATCGGGGCTATGCCGTGGTCCAGCGTGGTCATCGTCTTCTCCTCGCGTCGCGCGCCAGTCGTGCGTCGTGCCGATCGTGTCGCGCGCCGATCGTGTCGCGCGCCGGCAGGACCCGGCCGCGCCGGCGTCATGCCCGTCTCCAGCGTCGCCGGAGGGGCGGGTCGTCAACCGGTGAACGCCGCCAGGGGCTGGCCCACCTCGACGATGTAGGTGGAGAGCATCAGGCCCGTCTCGGGACCGACGTCCAGCGCGTTGTGCGGCGTGCGGGGCGGCATCAGGAAGGGGTCGCCGGCGCGCAGGGTGAGGGTGGGCCGCCCCTGGATCATCATCTCCACCGTCCCGGCGATGATGTACCCGACCTCCTCGCCGGGGTGCATGTGCCAGCCCGACTCGACGCCGGCCGGGATCTCGGTGAGCACCTGCACGATCTCCCGTCCGGGGATCGAGGAGGCGCTGTGCTGGAGCTCGGTGCGCTTGAGCGTCGCCGCGAGCGCGTCGACCGGCGGCGGCGCGTTCGTGGTGGCATCGGACGACACGGGCGGACCTCCTGAAGAGACGAGCCCACGAGGATCCTGGGCGGAATGGTGGTCGTGGCCGCGATCGGACGCGCGCTAGTCCAGCGGCGTGATCGTCCAGTGCCCGAAGTACCGGATCGCGTGGCCGCCGTGGTCGCGCAGGACGTCACGGGCACGCTGCCTGGCTTCGGCTCCGGGGATGGGCACGAAGATGAGGGTGTGGCCGTCGTCCAGCTCTTGCCGGGCCGTCTCCAGTTCGTCCAGGTCGTCGCCCATGCTGAGCAGGAAGCGGCCCACGAACCCCGGGGGCCCCGTCCGGTCGAGGGGTGTCAGAAGTCCGGTGACGGTCGCGGCGGTGACGACCTCGATCTGGTCGGCCGCGAAGCCGGCGTCGGCCAGGGCCGCGGTCACGGCCTCGACCGACCCGGGCTGGAGGGCGCCGACGACCTTGCCGACGGGATATCGCCGCCGTCCGTCGGCGAGCGAGGCGGCGCTAGGGCTGATCATGTCCCATCCCCCGATCCGCTCCCGCCCTGGCCACGATGCCATCGGCGGGAATCGCGTGCGTGCTCATCGACGGTGACGGACCCTTCTTCCGGAAACGCCGGCCGCCGATCCCGCTCGAGCCGGCCGAGGACCTGGACACCGGATCGTGACTGTTCGTCCCGCGACGGCGTCGGGGAAGCGCTCGCGAGGCGTCCGCCGGCTCGTCGCGTTGCCGGCGCAGGGGGCGGAACAGGGAGCCGACGACGCCCCGGTGCGGCCGTCTGCCGACCAGGGCGAGGCCGAGGGGTTCGCCGAACGCCGCGCGCGGTTCCGGCCCGACCGCGTCGCGCGTGCCCGCCGAGGGGCGGGCGGTGAGGGAGTGGCGAGGTCGCGGCCATGGTTCCCCGTCCCCCTGCCCTGACCTCGACGGCCCGCGCCGTTCCACCTCCGCGTGGAGGATGCGCGTGGGCGCCGAGGACTGATGACGCTGGGATGGGAGGCGGCGCGTGCTCCCCCCGAGGGGAGCACGCGCCGCCGGTGCTACGACCGGATGAACGCCAGCAGGTCGACGTTCACCTGATCCTTGTGCGTGCTCGGGAGACCGTGGGGCGCCCCCGGATAGACCTTCAGGGTCGCGTCCCTGACGATCCTGGAGGACTTCATCGCCGAGGCGCCGATCGGCACGATCTGGTCGTCGTCCCCGTGGATGATCAGGGTCGGGACGTCGAACCGCTTCAGGTCCTCGGTCAGGTCGGTCTCCGAGAAGACCTTGATGCAGTCGAAGGCGCCCTTGATCCCCGCCTGCATCGACCAGAGCCAGAACATGTCCCGCAGGCCCTGCGAGACCGTGGAGCCGGGCCGGTTGGCGCCGTAGAACGGCACGCTGAGGTCCCGGTAGAACTGGGAGCGGTCCCCGGCGACGCCTGCCCGGAGGGCATCGAAGGCCTCGATCGGGGTTCCCTCGGGGTTGGCGGGGGTCTTGAGCATCAGCGGCGAGATCGCGTCCACCAGGACCGCCCTGGCGACGCGGGCGGTGCCGTGGCGCCCGATGTAGCGCGTCACCTCGCCGCCGCCGGTGGAGTGGCCGACCAGGACCGCGTCCCGCAGGTCGAGCGCGTCCATCAGGGCCGCGAGGTCGTCGGCGTAGGTGTCCATATCGTTGCCGTTCCACGGCTGGCCGGAGCGGCCGTTCCCGCGGCGGTCGTGTGG
>CADCWG010000028.1 GCA_902806335.1 uncultured Thermomicrobiales bacterium
CCGCCGCCTGGTAGGCCGCCAACGGCTGGGCCCTCGAGCCCGCCTACGCCCGCCGCCGCCTCGCCGAGCTCTGACGGCCGCCCGCGCCCGGTGCGCGGGCCCGGCGCGCCGAGCGCGGGACCGCCGAGGATGCCCGCGGTGGGTCGGATCGCGGGACTACCCAGGATGCCGGAGGCAGGGCCGGGTCGGTCTTGCCCCCCGGTCGCGCTGGTAGGCTACCGGCGGGATGCTTCCGTCCACCCAGGAGGACCGTGCCGATGATCGACCGTGCCGCGGTGCAGGGCTGGCTGGACGCCTACGTCCGCGCCTGGGAGACCTACGACCCGGCCCTGATCGGCGCCCTCTTCACCGAGGACGCCGCCTACTACGCCGACCCGTTCGACCGCGGCACTCGCGGCCGGGACGCGATCGTCGCGCGGTGGCTGGCGCACCGGGACGCGCCCGGAACCTATCGCGCGGCGTACGCGCCGGTCGCGGTCGACGGGGAGACCGCCGTCGCCACCGGGTTCAGCCGGTACTTCGGGGCCGACGGGACGACGCCGCGGGCGACCTACGGCAACGCCTTCGTCCTCCGCTTCGCGCCGGACGGCCGCTGCGCGGAGTACCGGGAGTGGTTCATGGAGGCCCCGGCTGGCGGGGGGTGACCGCGCCACGCCCCCGTGGCACCGCGACGCCGACGGCCGGAGCGCCGGATAGACGACACCGGCCGGTGGGGGACAGGCTCCGAGCCTACGGCGCCGTGGTGAGGGCCGCCGGCGTGGCGACCGGCGTCGCCGAGCCCGCGATCAGGTCCACCAGATCGACAGCCGGCAGCGGGCTCGCGATCAGGAACCCGCCGTCCTCCCGCGGGGCGAAGACGACGTACGTCCCGCCGACGACCTCGGGCGAGGTATCGACGACGGTCGCGGCGACCTGCCCGCCGTCCAGCACCAGCACGTCGCGGACGGCGATCAGCGCGATCTGGTCTTCGGCGGCGCGCGGGGTGGGCGTGCCGAGCAGCGTCTCGATGTCCGCGGCCGCCTGGTCGCCGCCGAGTTGGAGGACGGCATCGGTGAGCAGCGTCCGGACGACGTCGTCGGTGTAGAGCGCCAGGGCGGCGGCGAGGTCGCCCGCGTTCACGCACGCGTAGAACGCGCGGAGGGTGGAAGTGATCGCGGCCACGGTCTGGGCGTCGGCCGCATCGCCGACCTGGGTGAAGGCGCCGCCCACCAGCGTCGAGGGGGTCGATGCCGACGGCGTGGCCGCCAGTTCACCGATCTGCTCTGGCGTCAGGCGACGATCGGTCTGGCACTCGGACGCATCGGGGGTGGCCGGCAGCGCGCCGGGCGTACTCCCGGTCGGGGCGGGCGTGGCCCCCTGGCGGGCGCCGACCGGGCTGAGGGCCACCGCCGACGCGAGGACCCCCACCGCCACGAGCACGCAGAGCATCGTCACTCGACCCATGATTGAGACTCCTCGCTGTCCCACCTCACCGCGGCCAGCCGCCGACGGCCGGGCTATGGTACTTCCCAGCCGCCGCACCGACGTTAAGGTTGGCCACGCCCGACGGTCGATGTCCCGGCGCCGGGTACCGCCGGAGGACCGGCGATGCTCGTCGGCGGGCCGATGGACCGTCCGCGCCGCCGGGCAAGATCCCCCGTCCACAGGGTGGCCGAAGGACGACCCGAGCCGGGACGTCGGCGGTGGCCGGCTCGGGCGGTGGCCGGCGTCGGCCGGATCGGCGCGGCCAGCGAGGCCGAGGGGTTCCCCCGAGAGCCGGCGCGACCGGTCGGCGGTGGGCTGGTCGCGGGGAGAAACGCCCACGGCCCGGCGGATGCCGGGCCGTGGGGCGAGGGGACGACGGTGGAGGGGGCTAGTCGGCGACGACGGGGGCGATGGCCTCGTCGGCGGTGAGGGCGGCCGGGGCGGGCGCGGACTCGGCGACCCGGTCCTTGATCAGGACGTAGGAGAGCAGGGCGGCGGCGGCGATCGTCGCGGCCGAGACCCAGATCGCGATGTCCATCCCGGCGATGAACGCGTCCGAGCTGGCCGCCCGGATCTGCGCCAGCACCGGCGCCAGGGCGGCGTCCGACGGGTCGAGCCCGACCCGCGCGGCGACCTCGTTGACCACCGAGCCGCCGTAGCCCATGCCCTCGCCGATCCGGTCGATCAGGGGCTGGAGCGGGCCGGTCGCCGGGTCGGCGCGCAGTCCCTCGACCTGGGACGAGGCGTCGTAGCTGGACTGGTAGGTCCGGTTCATCAGCGTGCCGAGGAGCGCGATCCCGAAGACGGTTCCGATCTCCCGGATCGCGCCGTTGACCGCGGAGGCGACGCCGCTCTTGGCCGACTCGACGCTGTTGAGGACCGCGGTCGTCATCGGGGCGAAGATGAAGCTCATCCCGAGGCCCATCACCATGTAGCCGGGGACGATGTCGAGGTAGCTCGCGTCGACGCCGGCCCGCAGGAAGAGCAGCATCCCCCCGCCCGCCACCAGCATCCCGAACGAGATCAGCCGCGAGGTGCCGAGGCGGCCGATCAGGAGGCCGGAGATCGGGGAGCCGATCATCATCACCGCGACCATCGGCAGCATCGCCAGGCCGGAGCGGACCGCCGAGAAGCCGTGGATGTTCTGCTGGTAGAGGGTGAGGAAGAAGGCCACGCCGGCGATCAGGAAGCTGATCGCGAAGGCGTCGAGGTTGGCGCCGGTGAACGTGCCCGAGCGGAAGAACCGCAGCGGCACCATCGGCCGGGCGGTGCGGGTCTCGACGACGACGAACGCGGCCAGGAGCACCGCCGAGAGCGCCAGGGCCGACAGGATCAGCGCGTCGCCCCAGCCCCGCTCGCCGGCCTCGATCAGGCCGTAGGTCAGGCTCGCGATCGCGGCGGTGATCAGCACCGTGCCGGGAACGTCGGTGGCCACGGTGCCGGAGGTGTCGCGCGACTCGCGGACGACGGACGAGGTGACCAGGAAGGCGCCGATCCCGATCGGCACGTTGATCAGGAAGATCCAGTTCCAGCTGGCGTACTCGACGAGCAGGCCGCCGACGACCGGGCCGAGCGCCAGGCCGGAGACCGAGATCGCCGACCAGATCCCGAGCGCGCGGCCGCGCTCCTCGGGCGGGAAGGCCTCGGAGATCAAGGAGAGCGAGAGCGGCAGGATGAAGGCCGCCCCCAGGCCCTGGATCGCGCGCATCGCGATCAGCAGCTCGACCGAGTTGGCCAGGGCGGCCACCGCGGAGGTGAGGGTGAAGACGGCGATGCCGCCGAGGAACCAGCGCTTGCGACCGAAGCGGTCGCCCAGCCCGCCGGCGGTGATCTGGAGCGCCGCGAAGACCAGGATGTAGGCCGAGACGATCCAGGTGAACTCGGCGGGCGTCGGTTCCAGGTCGCGGGAGATCGTCGGCAGGGCGACGTTGACGACCAGGTTGTCCAGGATCGCCATGAAGAGCGCGAAGCAGGCCGCGATCAGCGTCCACCACTTCGCGTTGTCGTCGGTGACACGGTTGGACAGCCGGGACAGCGGAGCCATCGTCTGTGCGTCCCTCGCGCGGCGGGTGCCGCGGACAGGCCCGAGTGGGCAGCGGGGAGCGGCCGCACCCACGGCCGCTCGGTCGCATCCGGCCCGGCGGACCCGACGCGCCATCGCGCGGGCTGGGGCAAGCGATGAGGTCGGGTCTAGCACCTGGCTCCGGTGCCGTCCCGACAGGTCAGCGATCGGTGTCCCCGGTCCCGCGGCGATTCGGTGGCGCGGGACCGGCGGTTATTCGGCAGCCCGGTCCGCCCCTCTGGCGGGTGGGCGACGCGGAAGGCAGGTCGCGCGCGGCACCATCGGCTTCGAGGCGGCCGCCAACTCGGAGACCAGGTCGGCGACGCTCACGGTCGCCAGGTAGTCGCTCATAACCGCCTCGGCGCCGCCGAAGAACCGGGCAACCACGGCACCGACCCCCCCGCCGACAACGCACTCGGCCCGGGCGGGCCGGGGCGGCAGCGCAAAGAGCGGTTCCTCGTCGAGCGCGTCGTAGACGTCGCGGAGGCTGATCGCGACCGCCGGCGCCGCCAAGCGCCAGCCTCCGCCGGGTCCCGCCCGGGACGTGACGGGGCCGGCCCCGCGCAGCGACCCCAGGACCGACGGATGACCACGGGGTTGGTGTTGGCGCTCCAGTCCAACTCGTCAGAGGTCACCGGCGGCGCGTCCCGCGCCGTTTGCCCTGGGAACGCCAGCGCATGGACAGCGACGGCGAAACGGCTACTGCTGCTCATCGACCTGGTGAGGATCTCCACCGGGCGACGCCGACTCGCCGACGATCCGCAATCACGTTAGGTACGGTCTCGGACCGTGTCAACCCTCCCGCGCCTCCCCGTCTGGTCAGGTCGCCGGGCGCGATCCGCGGTGTGCCGCGCACGGTCCGGACACCGGTCGTCGGACCCGGCGGGTCGCACCGGCCCGTGGCCGCCGGTGGGAGGGCCCGTCACCAGGGCCGGTCCCGGCGGGGACCGATCGCGGTGCGGCCGTGGTACGGTGCCCAGCCGGTGACGGACCCGCTCGCCCGCGTGCCCACCAGGCGACACGGGCGGAGGATGCCGGCGGGCGACACCGGTCGGCCGCGCCGGCGAGTCTCGGCCGGCGAGGGGGGACGTGGGATGCGCGTGATCGCCGGCGAGGTCAAGGGGTTCCAGCTCAAGGGCCCGCCCAGCCGCGGCACCCGACCGATGACCGACAAGGTCCGCAGCGCCCTCTTTTCCATGCTCGGCTCGCTAGGCGTCGAGCCCGACCGCGTGCTCGACCTCTACGCGGGCACGGGGAGCCTCGGCATCGAGGCCCTCTCGCGTGGGGCGCTGACGGCCGAGTTCGTCGAGCAGAACGCCGCCGCCTGCGCGGTGATCCGCGCCAACCTCGCCCACACCGGCTACCAGGACGTCACCCGCGTCCACCAGCTGCCGGTGGCCACCTTCCTCACGCGCGCCGGGCGGCCGGGGCCGGCGGACGTGCCCTTCGACCTCGTGATCCTCGACCCGCCGTACGCCGACCCGACGATCGTGGCGACCCTGACCGAGGTCGGCGCGTCGCCGCTGGTACAATCCGGCGGCGTCGTCGCCCTCGGCCACTGGCCGCGGCTGGTCCCGCCGGCCCGCGCCGGCCGCCTGGCCCAGCTGCGGCACCGGTGCCACGGCGACAGCTGCTTCTCGATCTTCGAGGTCGTCGCCGACGCCCTGGACGAGGCGACGGCCACGGAGCCGGACGGCCCGGGACAGGACACGGATGGGCGCGGCGACGGTGCCGCGCCCGGGGACCGGGACCGCCGCACCGGGCGATGAGAGACGCCGCATGACGCTCGCCGTCTACCCCGGCACCTTTGACCCGGTGACGCTCGGTCACCTCGATATCGCCGTCCGGGCGGCCCGCCTCTTCGATCGGGTCGTGCTCGCGGTCTACCGCGGCACCGACAAGCCCGGCCGGCTCTTCACGGCCGACGAGCGGGTCGCCCTCGCCGAGGCCGCCCTGGCCGACATCGACGATCCCGCCGGGTCCCGGATTCACGTTGACAGTTTTTCGGGGCTCGCCGTAGAGTACGCGCGCTCCGCGGGGGCGACGGTCATCGTGCGCGGCCTTCGCGCCGTCTCGGACTTCGAGTACGAGTTCAAGCTCGCGCACATGAACGGGCACCTCGCGCCGGAGATCGACGTCGTCTGCCTGCTGACCTCCTCCCGCCTCGCCTTCATCAGCTCCAGCCTGATCCGGGAGGTAGCCTCCCTTGGCGGAGACGTCACGGGGCTCGTCCCGGCGGACGTCCGCGCCGCCCTGGCGGCCAAGCGGGCTGGGGAGGGCGAGCGGCGGCCCTCCGGTCGCGCCGCCGTCGTTGTCCCGACCGTCGGAGGGCCCTCGGATGCGTGACGGCGAGGAACCCCAGGGTCAGGGTCCCGACCAGGCGGTCGACGACGACCCGGCGGTGGACATCCACTACCTGGTCGACCGCCTGCTGGAGCTTGTCGGCACCAGCAAGCGCTTTCCGTTCAGCGGCCGGGTGCTGGTCGACGAGAACGAGTTCTTCGACCTGATCGAGCAGCTCCGCGACACCGTTCCCCAGGAGATCCGCCAGGCGCAGCGCGTGATCAAAGAGCGGGAGCGGATCATCGGCGACGCGCAGGAGGAGGCCGCCAAGATCCTCCAGACCGCCCGCCAGCGGGCCGAGTACTTCGTCTCCGAGCAGGGCATCCTCAACGAGGCCAAGCAGAAGAGCGAAGAGGTCCTCCGCCAGGCCGAGGAAGCGCGGAAGCGGAACATGGGCGAGGTCGACCTCCACGCCCTCAAGCAGTTCGGCGTGGTCGAGGACGCGATGCGTGAGGGCCTGGCGATCATCGAGAATGCGATGCGCGACACCGTCGAACTGATGGAGGAGGCCAAGAGCCGGGTCGCCCCGTAGGGGTGCCCGGCAGGGTGCGGACGTCGCCCCGGCCGCGCTTGTCTCGGGTTTGACGCTCCGGGAGCGCCGTCCCTATACTTCGCGGGTTGTGCCGGTATTCGCCGGGGCGATCTGTCCGCTTGCCGCGACGCCGCACGCGTCGCCACGCAGGGTCTGGTGCCGCCCTCGCGGTGGGCCGCGGCTCGAAAGACGACACGACTATGGCCAGCGAGCCGACGCCCGATCGCGGCCTTGACCTGTTCGGCGAGACCGCGATCAATGTGGTGGCGTTGCTCAAGGAGCCGATCGGCGCCAAGCGCACCTATGGCCTCCACCTCGACGGGTTCCGCCTCGGGGAGGATCTTGCGGCCGAGACGCTGGACGGATCGGTCCGCCTGACGCGACTGCGGGACCAGATCCTCGCCAACGCGACGGTGCGGGGCGAGGTCGTCCTCGAGTGCAGCCGCTGCCTCGAACCGTACCGGGAGCACGTCACCGCAGAGTTCTCGGAAGAGTTTCGGCCAACGGTGGACGTCCGAACCGGCATTGGCCTCGACCCGAAGACCCCCGAGGACGAGGACGAGGAGCAGTACTTCGAGATCGACGCCAACCACGAGCTCGACCTTGCCGAGGCGCTCCGCCAACACCTGCTGCTTGCCATACCCATGCGGCCGGACTGCGGCGAGTCCTGCGCCGGCCCACCGGTGACCGACGCCGACGCGCCGGGCGACGACGAGCCGGTTGACCATCGCTTCGCCGCCCTGTCCGCCTTGCTCGGAGAAGGACCGGACGACCGCCAGACGTGAACGCCGCCGGGCCGTCGGTCTGGTAGGGACACGGGGACGACACGCCCGCCCGCCGCGGGCGCCACCACGCCGCGAGGGGAGGTGCCGCTTAGCGCGCCGACCCGTACGAGGAGGAAGACAGAACCATGGGCCAGGTCCCCAAGCAGCGGGTCAGCCGGCACCGCCAGGGCAACCGGCGGCGTCACCACCACATCCTTGTCCCCCACCTCGTCGCCTGCCGCCACTGCGGCGAGACGAAGCGGTCCCACCACGTCTGCCCGAGTTGCGGGATGTACAACGGCCGCCAGGTCCTCACCATCGAGGACCGTCGCCGCCCCGAAGAGTAGGACGCGCCGCGACGGCCGCGCCGGCGACCCCTCCGGGGGCGGGCGCGGCCGTCCCGTGTCTTGTCGCCCGCCGTCGGTGACGGCACACTGACCCCAGGCGGGCGGCGCGCGGCGGACGGTGGCAGGGGATGGCGATGGGGCGGAACGCGGCGATCACCGGCTGGGGCATGGCTGTCCCCGACCGGGTCCTCACGAACGCCGACCTCGAGCGACTGGTCGACACCTCCGACGAGTGGATCGTCAGCCGAACCGGGATCCGCGAGCGGCGCGTCGTCGGCCCCGGCGACAGCAGCACCTCGCTCGCCGTCGCCGCCAGCCGCCAGGCCCTGGCCGAGGCGCGCCTGACGCCAGGCGACATCGACCTGATCCTCTGCGCGACCTACACCCCCGACCAGTTCCTCGTCTCCCAGGCCTGCCTGGTCCAGGCCGAACTCGGCGGCACCGCGGCGGCGTTCGACCTCGGCGCGGCCTGCTCGGGGTTCGTCTACGCCCTCGCTACCGGCGCCCAGTTCGTCCAGACCGGCTTCCACCGGCGGGTCCTGGTCATCGGCGTCGACACGCAGACCCGCTTCGTCGACTACACCGACCGCGCCACCTGCATCCTCTTCGGGGACGGCGCCGGCGCCGTGGTCCTGGAAGCCGCCGACGGCGAGGTGGGGCTCCTCTCGGCGGTGCTCGGCGCGGACGGGACCGGACAGGGTCACCTCTACGTGCCCGGGTGGGACCACGCGGAGCCCGACGCCATCGAGTCCACCACCCTGGCGGCGACGGCCGAGGGACCGTTCAGGACGAACGGGACGGCCGCGGTCGCCGCCGTCGCCGCGCCCTTCAGCGCGACGACCCGACCGACCCTGCCCAGCCGCCCGGTGATGCGGATGAGTGGCAACGAGGTGTTCCGGTTCGCGGTCCGGGTGATGGGTGAGGCGGCCGCCGAGGCGGTCGAGAAGGCTGGCCTCTCCTTCGCCGACATCGACATGCTGATCCCCCACCAGGCCAACCTGCGGATCATCGACGCCGCGGCCCGGCAGCTCACCCTGCCGCGGGAGAAGGTCTGGGTCAACGTGGACCGCTACGGCAACACGTCGTCGGCGTCGATCCCGATCGCGCTCTGCGAGGCGGTCGCCGCCGGCGGCGTCGCGGACGGCGACAACCTGGTCCTGGTCGCCTTCGGCGGCGGGCTCTCCTGGGCCGCGGCCGTCGTCCGCTGGGGCACCGCCGGGGTCGAGGCGCTCGCGGCGCGGAGCGACGCGGGCGTGCTCGTGCCGGGGCAGAGCCCGGGTGCCTGACACCGTCGCTCCCCCCCCAGCGGGCAGGGTCGCCTGGGTATTTCCGGGCCAGGGGTCGCAGTGGGTCGGCATGGGGCGGGACCTCGCCGCCGCCGAGCCGGCCGCGGCCGCCGTCTACGCCGAGGCGGACGCGATTCTCGGGTTCCCGCTCTCCGCCGTCTGTTTCGCGGGTCCGGCCGAGGACCTTGAGCGCACCGCCAACCAGCAGCCGGCGGTGGTCGCCACCAGCGCCGCCTACCTGGCGGTCCTCCGCGGACGCGACGCCTTGCCGGCCCCTGACTTCGTCGCCGGGCACAGCCTCGGGGAGTACGCGGCGCTCGTCGCGGCGGGCTCGCTCGGCCTCGGTGACGCCCTGCGCCTGGTCCGGCGCCGCGGCGAGCTGATGCAGGAGCACGGCGCCGGCGCGATGGCGGCGATCCTTGGCCTCTCCCCCGCCGATGTCGCGTCGGTCGCCGCCGAGTCGGGCGTCGAGGTCGCCAACCACAACGCGCCCGGCCAGACCACGGTCTCCGGCCGCCGCGAGGCGGTCGAGAACGCGATGGCCCTGGCCAGGAGCCGGGGGGCAAGGCGGGCCGTGCTGCTGCCGGTGACGGGCGCGTTCCACTCGTCGTTGATGGCACCCGCCGCCGAAGGTATGCGCCCCCTGATCGACGCGGCGACGGTCGCGCCGGCGGCGGTCCCGCTGGTCACCAACGTCGACGCGACGCCGATCAAGGACCCGGCCGCCATCCGTGCCGAGCTCGTCGCCCAGATCTGCGCGCCGGTGCGGTGGGTGGACGTGGTGGAGCGGCTGCGGGCCGAGGGGGTAACGCGGGTCGTCGAGGTGGGGCCGGGCAAGGTCCTCGCCGGGCTCGTGCCCCGCATCGCCCGCGACATCGAGGTGACGACGGCCGAGGCGCTGCTCGCCGGGTGATCGGCGGGCCGTGGTCTACGGTCGCCGTCCGCCGATCGCTCGGCTGGTGACAGTCCGGTCGGCCTCCGGCGCGGCATGGGGCTCAGGAGAGGAGGACGAACGGTGACGGATGGTGACGCGGGCAGGGGCGGGGGCGTCCCGAGGGTCGCGGTGGTCACGGGCGGCACGCGGGGCATCGGCCTCGCGATCGCCCACCGGCTCGCCGCGGACGGCTTCGACCTGGTCCTGACCTACCGCGACGACGCCGCGGCCGCCGAGGCGGCGCGGGAGGCGCTCGCCCCCACCGGCCGCCGCGTCGAGGTGGTCGCGGCCGACGTCTCGACCGCCGACGGAGCGGGCGCCTCCATCGAGGCGGCGGTCCAGCGCCTCGGCCGGATCGACGCGCTGGTCAACAACGCCGGCATCACCCGGGACACGCTGGTGATGCGGATGGGCGAGGACGACTGGGACGCCGTCCTGACCACCAACCTGAAGGGGTCCTTCCTCTGCGCCAAGGCCGCCATCCGACCGATGCTCCGGCAGCGATCGGGGCGGATCGTCAACCTGACGTCGGTGATCGGGCTGGTCGGCAACGCCGGGCAGGCGAACTACGCCTCGGCGAAGGCCGGCCTCGTGGGCCTCACCAAGTCGCTCGCGAAGGAAGTCGGCTCCCGCGGCATCACGGTCAACGCGGTCGCCCCGGGCTTCATCGCCACCCGCCTCACCGACGGCCTCCCCGAAGCGATGAAGGAGGCGACGCTGAAGCAGACGCCGCTCGGCCGCTTCGGTAGCCCCGAGGACGTGGCCGGCGCGGTCGCGTTCCTTGTCTCCCCGGACGCCGCGTTCGTCACCGGCCACGTCCTGACCGTGGACGGCGGGCTCTTCATGCCGTGACCGCCCGGCCGCCGACGCGGACCCGCCTCGCGCGCGACCGTCTCGCCGGGCGGGCGGGGCCGATCGCTCCCCGTCGCCGGCGGGGGCCCAGGAGGGCCGACCGTGCGGCCGCGACGCCGCCCGGGGCCGGGCGCGGGGACCAGCGCCTGTCAGACGCGCCGATGGTTCGACTCCGTCCGGTCCACCGCTGGGCGGTGGCCAGCGCGGTGGCCGCAGGCGTCGCGATCGCCCTCCCGGCCCACCTCGGCT
>CADCWG010000029.1 GCA_902806335.1 uncultured Thermomicrobiales bacterium
GCGGCAGGCGCCGCGACGCCGGCGGCGGCCAGCCCGGCCGCCCAGACGAGCCCGGCGGCCGGGGCCGTCGACCTCAGCCCGGTGGCATCGCCGCCGTCCTAGTCGTCGCCGGCGGTTGTTCGGAGGACCCCGACCGAGAGACGGATCGCGCGGGTCCCGCTCGGCGGGTCCCGGAACGTGACTCGATGAGACGGGGCGTCGCGATCTTCGCGACGCCCCGTCGCCATCTGCGGACACCGGGAGACGGAATCCGGGCGATCACCGGGGATTCGCCTCGCGGACCTTGCAGCCGGCTTCGGCCAGTCTGGTGCCTGAAGGCGGGGGAAGCCCCGGGGGGCCCGGCCGTTCCCGCGCCCCGGATGCCATTACCGATCACCCGGACCCGCATGGGGGAGGGACCTGCTCCCGGATCCGGATAGCGGTGCGGGAAACGAGGCGCGGGGACGGTCGGATTCCTCCGGCTCGGATCCCGTGATTATACGGAGTCCGGGTGATCGCCCGGGCTTCGGCCGACCGGTCCGCGGCCGGCTTCAGCCGGCTCGGTTCCTGAGCCCGGGGCTTGCCCCGGGCGGGCCCGGCCAGCGCCCGCCCCCGATACCACCGCCGGACAACCGGATGCCGTATTGGCCGTCCGAGCACGGAGCCGACTTGGGCCGGCGAGTGCGGCGGTCCCAGCAACCACCCCTGGTCCGTGTGCCCCGGGAACAGCGCGGTCGATGAGCGACACGTCTTTGGACCGGCGGGGACCGGCTCGGTGGGTGGCGCACGTTCGGCCAGGGTTTCGACTCGGCGCTGCCGCCGCGTGTCCGGCGCTCGCGGGGCAGACCCGACGTGAACTATGCCTGGCGTATCGCCCGCTCGGCGCGCGCCACCGCGGTCAGCCGCTCGGCGAGCCGGACGACCGCGTCGGTGGTCCACGCGAGGAGCACGATCGCGATCGCGCCGGCCAGGATCATGTTCGGTCGCTGCAAGCTGAGCCCGTCGAAGATCAGGCGGCCGAGACCGCCGGCGCCGATGAACGCCGCCACCGTAGCGAGGCTGATCGTACTCACCAGCGCCGTCCGCATTCCGGCCACGAACAGGGGTAGGGCCAGGGGCCAGCGGACCTGGCGGAAGACCTGGAGGGGCGTCATCCCGATCCCGCGCGCGGCCTCCAGGGTGGCCGCGTCAACGCCGCGCAGCCCGGCGGAGATGTTGCGGACCAGGAAGAGCTGGGCATAGGCGGTCAGCACGATCAGCGCGTTGTCGAACCCGATCCCGATCGGCGTCGCGACCAGCAGTCCGAGGAACGCCAGGCTGGGCACGGTATAGAGCGCGCCGACCAGCCCGAGGATCGGGGTGGTCAGGATCCGGAAGCGTGCCGCCAGGATGCCGAGCGGGACCGCAAAGACGAGGGCCAGCGCGATCGCGGCCACGCTGAGCCGGAGGTGGTCCCCGGTCAGTTCGAGCACGCGGCGCCAGTTCTCGGTCAGGTACTCGAGGTTCAGGTCGTCCACGGACGGCGGCTCCCGGCGGGCGCGCGGCGGCGCGAGGTCAAGCGGCGGTTCGGCGCGCGAGGAGGTTGTCGATCGGCGCTCCCTGCAGGCGGCGTCCCAGAATTCGACTCGCGTCGGGCACCGCGACGGCGGGGAGCCCGGGGAGCCGGCGAGTGGACACCGTCCGGCAACCAATCGGCTCCCGTCTCACGCCCTCAGCACGTCGGCATGCGGCGAGACGCCCTCGGCGCCCGTCGCGGCACGCCCGCTGACGGCCTGGATCGTCTCCAGGTCGATCGTGCCGATCGGCCGCGCGTCCTCGTCGACCACCGTGAGGTGGTCCTCGTGGCTCTCGAGCAGCGTCCCCAGCGCGTCGCGCAGGGCGGCGGAGCGGGTCACGGTCGGTCCCGCCGGCAACGCCGCCCCGGTCGCGCCGTTCGCCCGGTCGAGCGGGCGCATCGCGCTCCCGACCGGCAGCAGGCTGAGGCGGCGCAGCACGTCGTCGGCGCCGACCAGCTCGGCCACGAAGGCGTCAGCCGGGGTGGTCACGACCTCGAGCGGGGGGCCGTGCTGGACGACCAGACCGTCGCGCATGACGACGATCTCGTCGGCCAGGCGCACGGCCTCGTCGATGTCGTGGGTGACGAAGATGATGGTCTGCCCGAAGCGGCGGTGGATCCGCTGCAGTTCGCCCTGGAGACGGGTGCGGGTGATCGCGTCGAGGGCGCCGAAGGGCTCGTCCATGAGCAGGGTCGACGGCTCGGCGGCCAGCGCCCGGGCCAGGCCGACGCGCTGCTGCTGCCCGCCCGAGAGCTGGGCCGGGAAGCGGTGGCGGTACTCGGCGGGGGGGAGTCCGACAAGGTCCAACAGCTCGTCGACCCGGTGGGCGACCCGGGCCTTGTCCCACCTGAGGAGCCGCGGCACCACCGCGATGTTGTCGCCGATCCGCATGTGGGGGAAGAGGCCGGTCTGCTGGATGACGTAGCCGATCTGCCGCCGCAGCGCCGGGGCGGGCAGGCTATGCACCTCCGTGCCGTCGATGGTGATCCGGCCCGCGGTCGGCTCGTAGAGCCGGTTGGTCATCTTGAGCAGGGTGGTCTTGCCGCAGCCCGACGGCCCGATCAGGACCACGAAGCGGCCGGGCGCGACCGACAGGGTGATCTCGCTGACGGCCGACCGACCGCCACCGCCGAAGTCCTTCGACACCCCGACGTAGTCGATGGCGCTCCCGCCGGCCGCGCGGCCGGCACCGTTGGCATGGGACTCGGCGGCTCCGGTGCGGGTGGCCATGACTGCTCCGTGGGCTCGAACGGGGCGGGGCGGTGGGGCGGCCGGACGGGGCGGCCCGGGCGGAGCCCGGGCCGCTCGCGCCTAGCCGGCGATCAGACCACTCTCGACGAGGAACTGGCGCGCGATGGCCTCGGGCTCCTCCTCCGCGGCCTGGCCATTGAGGCCGATCATGACCTCGTTGGTGAGCAGCGGGATCACGGAGTTGAGGATGTCCGGGAGGTTCGGGTAGGCGTCGATGACCTCCTGGCGGACGACCGGCGCGGCGTGGCCCGGCGGGAAGAGCCCCTTGTCGTCCTGGAGCACCACCAGGTCGAGCCGCGCGATCTCGGCGTCGGTGCCGAAGGCGAGGACGACTTCCGCGGCGTCGCTCTCGATCTGGTCGTACTTGATCCCCGGCTGGACCGGCAGCACCTCGATCTCGTTGAAGCCGCCGCCGTAGACCCGCTGCAGCCCGAGCAGCCCGTCCTCGCGGCCCTCGAAGTCGACCGGGGCCGAGATGGTCAGGTCGCCCGCGATCTCGGCGAGCTGGGAGATGGTGGTCACGCCCCGCTCCTCGGAGAAGGAGCGCTTGACGGCCAGCGCCTGGTTGTCGTTGAACGGCGTCTGCTGGAGCACGACGAGGCCGTAGCGATCCCGGTAGCCCGTGACCACGATGTCGTAGACCTGCAGGTCGAGCGCGCTGAACGCGCCCGAGGCCGCGGCGGGCGAGGCGGCGGGCGAGGCGATCGCCGCCGCCGGGGACGCCGCCGGCGAGGCGCCGGGGGACCCGGCCGGCGTGGCGGCACCGACCGCGGCCTCGAGCGGGAACGCCAGCCCGAGCACGTCCTCGGAGGTGAGGGCGGTGCCGGTGTACTCGGCGTAGAGGTCGATGTCGCCGCTGACCAGTGCCTGGTGGGCGATCGTGGTCCCGCCCAGGTTCAGGTTGTCGAGGTTGACCGGGATGCCGGCGTTCTCGAGCAACTGCCCGAACATGTTGCTGAGGATGAACTGCTCCGGGAAGTCCTTCGAGCCGACGTTGACCGGGTCGCCCTGGGCACCGGCGCCGGCGGGGAGGCGGAGCGCGGCCGCGCCGACGAGCGGGGCGGCCGCCGCGCCGACGGCGAAGCGGCGGCGTGAGAAGACGTGGGTCCTGGCCATGGTGTCGCGTTCCCTCCTGGGATGACTGCGCTTGTCCCGACCGGCCGGGTCGTCCCGTGTCGGGATGGGGTCGTCGATCGGCCCCCGAGTTACGGGCGCGGCGGCGCGGACGTCGCGCCGCTCGGGGTACCCGCCGTCTACGCCTGTGGCGGTGTCACCAGCCGCTCGGCGCCGCCGAGCAGCAGCTCCGCCAGGAGCGCCAAGAGAGTGATGGAGGCCGCCCCGACCAGCAGGACGGCCTCGTTGCCGGTCGTGACGCCCTGGACGACGAAGTTGCCCAGGGTCCGAACCGCCACGAACGACGCGAGGGAGGCGCTGGCGACGATCTCGACCGTTGCCGAGCGGATCCCGGCGACGATCGCGGGCAGCGCCAGGGGCAGCTGAACGCGGAAGAAGGACTGGGATGGGGTCATCCCGAGCCCCCGCGCGTTCTCGAGCACCGCGCCGGGCACGCCGCGGAGCCCCGCGTCGACGTTGATCAGGATCGGCGGTCCGGCCAACGCGGTGAGCGCGATCAGGGCCGGCCGGAAGCCGAGCCCGAGGAGCGGCTCCATCAGGAAGAGGATCGCCAGCGACGGGACCACCCGCAGGGCGGCGACCGCGCTGACGATCGCCGGGCCGGCGCGGGCGCTGCGCGAGACCAGCACCCCGAGCGGGACGAAGATCAGGAGCGCCCAGCCGAGGGCGTAGAGCGTCAACTGGGCGTGGGTCTCGACCGCGCGCCGGAAGCGCTCGGGGTCGTCGCGCACGTAGGCGACGGCGTCCCGCAGGAGGTCCATGCGGTGGGATCGGTCCTTCGCCACCTCCGTGGTCCCGCCGCGACGGGCACGGGTGGGTGGATAGGCATCAGATGCATGACATCAACGGATGCCGCCCTCGGCGCGGCCGCCACGGCCACCGGGTCCCTGGGCGTTCGGCGTCGCATCCGCAAGGACGCGGCCGGCATCCCCCGCGCCGGGTGCCACACCCGACGCGGGCCGGCATTGTCCCCCTTCGTGGGCCGCTTGTCACCCCCGCCGGTGTCCGCCCGGCGGTGGCCCGGTCTCCTCGGGGCGTCGATGCTCGCCCCCGCCAGATAACGGCGGCCACGCTCAGGTGTGAGATAGGGGCCGCTCGGCCACGGGGATGGGCTGGACGTGTCAGACGGGCAGCGCACGGTTTGAAGCAGGGCGGGCGCGGTGTGCCAGAACCGAGCCACCGCGAACCCGCCGGGGCCTGCCCCTCGCGATGCGGACGACGGCGAGCCCCGGACTGGCGGGGCACTCCCCCGGGCGACGGCTGGCGTCGCCGAGTGACCGTCGGCCCTGCGACGGAGGTGCGGGAGCCACCGCCAACGGTGCCTCGGGGCGCCCGGTGCCGGCCGGAGCAGGGGACCGGGCGCTGGGGAGAAAGCGACGGCGGCAGGCCGGAGGCGGCTACGGGCTCCCGGCGCGTCCATCCCTCCCCAGCCGGCGTCCGGTGAGACGGCTCGGCCGGGGGGGCCGGGAGGGGCCGCGCGTCGATCCCCGACGGAGTGCCTCCCAGGGCCGGCTCACCCGTCTGCGGGGCCGACAGCGGGACGCATCGCGACGCGACGGAGCGCCGAGCGGTGCGGCGGGGCCCCGTTACCGGCCGGCACCGAGGACCAGCGAGGCGTTGATGCCCCCAAAGCCGAACGCGTTGTTGATCGCGTAGGCCGGCCGCGCGTCGCGCCCGCCGGGCGGCACGATGTCCAGGTCGCAGCCAGGGTCCTGGGTCTGGAGGTTGGCGGTGCCGGGTAGGTGCCCGTTAGCGAGCGCCAGGGCCGTGATCGCGGTCTCGATCGCGCCGGTCGCGCCGAGCGCGTGGGCGTGCAGGCCCTTCGTGCCGCTGACGGCCACCCGGTCGGCGTGCGTGCCGAGCGCGGCGCGGATCGCCCGACACTCGGTCGTGTCGTTGAGGACGGTCGAGGAGGCGTGGGCGTTGACGTACCCGACTTCCTCGGCCGGCAGCGCCGCGTCGTCCAGCGCCTCGCGCATCGCGCGGGCCGCCTGGCTGGCGTCCGGGCGGGGGGCGGTCATGTGGTGGGCGTCGTTGGTCGTGGCGTAGCCGGCGACCTCGGCGTAGATCCGAGCGCCGCGGGCGCGGGCATACTCCTCGTCCTCGAGCACCAGCATCGTGCCGCCCTCGGCCATCACGAAGCCGTCGCGGTCGGCGTCGAAGGGGCGACTGGCCGTCGCCGGGTCCTCGTTGCGGGCGGTCAGCACCCGGATCAGGGAGAAGGCGCCAAAGGTGAGCGGCGCCAGCGGCGCCTCGACGCCGCCGGCGAGCATCGCCCTGGCGCGACCGGTCCGGATCATCCGCGCCGCCTCGCCGATCGCGATCACCCCGGAGGCGCAGGAGTTGGCGTTCGCGACCGAGGCACCGGTCAGGCCGAGCTCGATCGCCACGTTGCAGGTCGAGGCACCGCCGAAGACCGAGAGGGCGAGCAGCGGCGACACCGCGCGGATGCCCTTCTCGACGTAGACGTGGTGCTGCTCCTCGGCGTAGGCGATGCCGCCGAGGGCGCTGCCGGTGTAGATGCCCATCCCCGCCGCCTGGGCTTCCGCCGGCGAGAGCCCGGAGTCGGCCATCGCCATCAGGGCACAGCCCATGCCGATCTGGGAGAACCGGTCGAGGCGGTGGGCCTGCTTCGGGCCCATGAAGTCGAGCGGCTGGAATTCGACCTCGGCGGCGACCTGGCAGCTGAACGGCGCGGGGTCGAACCGGCTGATGCGGCGGACGGCGGACTCTCCGCGCCGGATACCGTCCCAGAGGGCGTCGACGCCATTGCCGATCGGCGTGATCGCGCCGATCCCGGTGATCACCACGCGTCCCGGCGAGCGCTCGGCCATCACCGACCCACCGCCCGCGACGTCGTCGGCGAAAGCGGTCCCATCCCTTCCCCTCCTCCCATCGATCGTCCCGTCGCCGGCGCCCGGCCGGGCTTCCGCTAGGCGGATGCCGCCTGAGCTTGAGCAGCCGCCTCGGCCTCGACGATGCCCTTGATCGTGCGCAGCGTCTTGCCGGCGATATTGTCGATGAACTGGGGCCCGATCACCCGCGACGCGATCAGGTCGCCGACCAGCGGCCAGGGCGGCGCGAAGTCGTGGCGAATCCGCACCACTACCGCCTCGGGCTGGGGGTCGAAGGTCCAGTCGACCTCCATCCCCTTGGTCACCCCCCAGATGTGACGGTAGTAGATCACCGGCGTCGCGCCGTCGCGCCGGATCTCCTGGACGGCCCGCCAGCGGACCGGGATCCGGTCCCGGCGCGCCGCCATCTCGACCACCTTGCGGTCGCCGCCGCCTTCGAGCAGGGTGACCCAGCGGTAGTGGGGAAGGATCTCCGGCCACCGCTCGACGTCGGAGGCGAGGGCGACGATCCGGTCCAGGTCGCCGCGCATGGTGACGCGTTCTTCGCTGTGCATGCGGCAGGGCTCCAGGCGGGTGGCGCGCGGCGATGGGCCGCGCCGGCGTGGCGGCGGGAAGTGTAGACGCCCGGTTGCCGCCTCGTCCCCGCGCCCTCGTCACCCGGCTACCACGCGCAGGGTTGGTACCCCGACCACCGGGACGCAGCCTTACGGACCGCCGCGGCGCCATTGGGGCGGTGGGGGACGCTCGCCCGGATCGCGCGTCGCCATCGCGCCCCGTCCCCTGGGGCCGGCCGCCGGGACGACGCCCCGGAGCCTAGGGACGCAGCAGCCGCGCCAGGAATGCCGGGGTCAGCGCCTGGTGGGCCGGCCGGAAGTTGCCGAGGACCCCGGCCAGCGTCAGGCCGAGCGCCGCGCGGCGGTCGAGGCGGTCCGTCACGTAGTCCATCAGCGGGGGGGAGTGCACGAACCCCTGGACCACCAGGCAGACCGCCCCCTTGGCGGTGAACGTCCGCCGCCGCGCGGCCGCGTACGGGGCCAGCGACCGGCGGGAGACGTCCCCGGCACGGAGGGCGGTGCTGGCGACCGGCGCGGCGAGCTGGGCGGCCCGCAGCGCGGCGTAGATCCCCTCGCCGGTGAAGGGGTCGAGGAACGCGGCGGCGTCCCCGACCAGCAGGAAGCCGTCGCCGGTCGCCCGGCGCGCGCGGTGAGCCATCGACCCGACCCCGCGGACGGTCCCGACGCGCTCGGCGCCTTCGAGCTTCCAGGCGACCTCGGGGATCGCCGCCAGCCCGGACGAGAAGTACGCGTCCAGGGACCCGGCGCGGCCGGTCACGGCACCGACGTCGGCGACGAAGGCGACGTTGGTCAGCCCGTCCTCCAGCGGCGCCAGTCCCGCGTAGCCGTGCCGGGCGACGTGCATCTCTCCGAAGGCGTCGAGCCCGCGCACGTTCCGGTAGTGGGCGACGAGTCCGGTCCGGCGCGGCCAGCGGACCGGGGCGTCGAGGCCCAGGGCTCGGGTGACCGCCGAGTGACGGCCGTCGGCGCCCACCACCAGCCGGGCCCGGATCGTCTCCCGGGTGCCGTCCACCGTCGCTTCGACGCCGATGACGCGGCGCGGCCCACCGCCCGGACCGGGCTCGGTCAGGACGTCGCGGACGTGGGCGCGCTCGCGGACGGTGACCCCGGCG
This sequence comes from uncultured Thermomicrobiales bacterium, assembly GCA_902806335.1. Taxonomy (GTDB): domain Bacteria; phylum Chloroflexota; class Chloroflexia; order Thermomicrobiales; family UBA6265; genus CADCWG01. The sequence continues at coordinate 8,463 of CADCWG010000029.1, forward strand.
GCCTGGGCCCGGCGGAGGAGCAGGTGGTCCAGCTTGTGGCGGGAGAGGCCGAGCGCCGCTCGGCCCGCCTCGGCCCGGTCGAAGTCCGCGACGAAGCTCCCGCCGCCCGGCGCGTGGACCCGCATCGCGGCCATCCGGTGGCAGCTCAGCGCCCGTGCCTCGGCGCCGACCCCCAGCTCGTCGAGGATCGCCGCGCCGCCCGGGTTGACATATTCCGAGCACGCCTTGTGGCGGGGAAAGCTGGCCTTGTCGAGGAGCACGACCTCGTGGCCGGCGTCGGCCAGCAGCGCCGCGGTCGCGCTGCCACCCGGCCCGCCGCCGACGACGATCACCTCGGTGTCGAATCCGTGAACCATTGGGCGTGAGCTCTCAACGGTGAGCTGTCAGCCGGTGAGCTGTCAGCCATCAGCTATCAGCCGTCAGGGGTGATCCCAGGCGGCGGCAACACCTTGGTGGCCCCTCTACCGTCTGTTGCCGGCAGAGGCACGGCATGCCGAGCCTCCGGGGCGGCCGTCCAACAGCTCTCCACCGGTGGTCATCCTACCCCCACGCCCCGGAACCCGATACGCCCCGCGCCGAGCCGCGGCTACCGTTGCCACCGCCCGCCGCTCACGAATAGCTGATAGCGGATAGCTGACCGGCTGACGGCTCACCTCGTCCACACCGCGGACATGCGGAACAGCCAGCCCGGGCGGACGGCGGCGTTGGCGACGCCGGCCTCGGTGAGGAGGGCGCGGAGCTCGGAAGGGGTGTAGGCGCGGCGGACCGAGAGCGGCATGTCGTGGTGGGTGAGGCGGTTACGGGTCGCGACGCGGGAGGCGACCCAGGCGGCGGCGAGTCCGGTCCGGGAGCGGGTAATGTCGTTGAGCACGCAGCCCACCCGCGCCAGCCGGGCCATCTCCCCGATCACGGCGACCGCTTCGGGCGGCGGGAAGTGGTGGAGGGCCAGCGCGCAGAGCACCACGTCGACGCTCCGGTCGGGGAGGGGGACCGCCCGCGCGTCGTACTCGGCGAACGTCACGTCGGGGTAGGCGGCCAGGTGACGGCGAGCCTCGGCGAGGATCTCGGGCGACGCGTCGCTGGCGACCACCTGGACCGCCCGGCCGTGTCGCCGACAGCGGTCGATCAGCGCCCGGGGGATGTCGCCCGATCCGGTGGCGAGGTCGAGCACGGTGACGGGGCGGTCGGTCGGCGCGGCGGCGAGCAGCGCTGGCAGCTCGCGCAACGTCGTCCGCGTCCCGCCACCCAGCCGGTTGACCTTCCGGATGTCGTCCAGGTTGGCGGCGAGCTCGGCGGGATCGTGGCCGGTCTGGTCGAGCAGTTCCTCGGCGTCCCGGCGTGGGAGTGGGGGGAGCGAGGGCCACCGGATCGCACGCCGAGCGGTAGGGGAACGGTCGTCGGTTCGGCTCGGCATCGGACTCCTCGGCCCCGCGCGGTGCGCTCGTCCCGGGCGGCGATGACCCTGCCCGCGGACCCGCGCCGCCGGGCACGGCGGCCGCGTCGGCCCGGCCTGGGCCGGGGGCCCGCCTCCACCGCGCTCGGTCGAGGCGCGCTGGATGTGCCGAGAGCCACATGCTTCCCGAGCGGGGCCACTTGAACCGGGTGATAGGATACCTGTGCAGCACCAACAGAGACGCGGCAGCGCCGCCGCACGCGAGGAGTGGAACGCCGGCAACGACCGCCGCGTCTCCCATCGCGGGGCGGTGTCTCGCGGGGTGACAGTTTCGTCACATACCCGCCGTACCCCCGACGTAGACACTGCCTAGCATGCGCTGTGGGTCGGGCAGGGGCCGCGGTTGCCTCGCCGACCAGATGCGGACCAGATCGGGCGCCCCCGACGCACCACCTGACGGCAGGCGGGGCGGCCCCAGCGATCGCATGGCCCGAGGACCAGAGGAGGAGCGGCGTGTTCGGACGCGGTAATGGCAAGACGCAGACGGCGAGTGCGGGGCGGGCGGCGGACGGCCGCGACTTGATGATCCGGGCCGAGAACGTGGTCAAGACCTATGACACCGGCGGCGCCCAGGTCCAGGCCTTGAAGGGGGTCGACTTCGCGGTTCCCCGCGGCGAGATGGTGGCCGTGATGGGACCATCGGGGTGCGGCAAGACCACCCTCCTCAACTGCCTCTCGGGGCTCGACGATGTCACCGCCGGCCAGATCTGGCTCGAAGGCATCGACCTCGCCACGCTGCCCGACAAGAAGCGGACCGACTACCGGGCCCGGCGGATGGGCTTCGTGTTCCAGGTCTACAACCTGCTCCCGGTGCTCTCCGCCGTCGAGAACGTCGAGCTCCCGCT
>CADCWG010000030.1 GCA_902806335.1 uncultured Thermomicrobiales bacterium
GGAAGCACCTCGGCCTGGAGGCGCACGATACCCTGGTCTTTGTGATCGAGGAGACGGGTGCGGTGCGGTTGCGGCCCGAGCCCTACCCGACCATCGCCTCGCTCGAAGGGGCCGCCGGCTCGCTTGAGCGGCCGCTCACCTGGCCGGAGGTCGAAACGATCGCCAACGACGACCGGTTCATGGAGAAGTTCGGCAAGGGTCGGTGACCGAACCCCACGGCGACGCCGTCCCATTCCTCGACACGGACGTCATCATCTGCCTTGACACGGGCGACGACCCCGCAAAGTGGGTGGCCTCCCGGGCGCTCGTCGAGCGCATTGAGGCGGGAGAGCTGACGGTGACGGCCCCAACCGCCCGTCGACCACTCAGGGCGGCGTCGGGGCGGGATGGCTGCGACTCGGCGCGGTGCCGGCGAGCCGCTCGACCTCGCGGACGGTGCGCTCCAGCTCGTCGACGAGGGGGGTGCGGCCGGCGGCGGTGAGGGCGTCGACCAGGGCCCGGTAGTACCAGAGCGTGCCGTCCCGGCCGCCGGTGAAGCGGTCCCAGAGCGCCTCGCCGAGCTGGCGGTAGTCGGCCAGTATCGACCGCGCGTTGTGCAGCTTGTCGGCGGCCGAGACGAGGCGCACTGACGGCGAGGCGTGGCGCAGGTGCGCGACGTAGGCCTCCTTGCGCGCCCGCCACGGGGGCTTCGGGATCGTCTCGGCGTCGGTGCAGCCGTCGACGATGGCGACGACGGCCTCCCCGTACCAGCGGCGGATCGCCTCGCGGGTCGCCGCGCCGCCCTGGTCCTCGACCGCGTCGTGGAGCAGGGCGGCGATCGCCTCGTCCTCCCCGCCGCCGTGCTCGAGCACGATCGCCGTCACGGCGAGCAGGTGCGCGACGTAGGGGATCGCCGTGCCCTTCCGCCGCTGGTCGGCGTGGAGCCGGGTGGCGTAGACGAGGGCGTCCGTGAAGCGCGCCGAGGGCGTCATCGGGGCACCCCCACCGCCGTTGTCGGGTCCGCGGACCATGCGCGCTTCCCTCCGTGCCGGCATTTCTCGGCGCTGCCGCGGTCGCCCCGCTCACGGTGCTCCCCACGGTTCCGGCGGGGCCTCCGTCCCGTCGCCCGGCGTCCGGCCGCCGCGGTCGCGCCGCGGTCGCGCCGCACCCGACAGCGCCCGCCGGGTCCGGTCGCCGATCCGCCGGTGGCGCCATGGGCGTCAACCGTAATGCGGATCCCGGCGCGATTGGCCCCGTCGGCGGCTAGAACCCGACCGCGTCCTTGCCCTTCAGCCCGAGCAGCGTCCGGGCCTCGGCGGGGGTGGCGACGTCGAGCGAGAGCTCGCGCAGGATACGGACGACCTTGGCGACGAGGGCGGCGTTGGTCGGCGCCAGCTCGCCCTTGCCGAGGTAGACGCTGTCCTCCAGCCCGACCCGGACGTGCCCGCCCATGATCGCGCCCATCGTCACCAGCCCCAGCTGGTGGCGACCGGCGCCGAGGATCGACCACTGGTAGGCGTCGCCGAAGAGGCGGTCGGCGGTCCGCCGCATGTGGGCCAGGTCCTCGGGGTCGGGGCCGATCCCGCCGAGGATGCCGAAGATGGTCTGCACGAAGAGCGGCGGCCGGACCAGCCCGCGGTCGAGGAAGTGGGCCAGCGTGTAGAGGTGCCCGACGTCGTAGCACTCGAACTCGAACCGCGTCCCGTGCGCGCCCAGCTCGGCCAGCACCCGCTCGATGTCGGCGAAGGTGTTCTTGAAGATGTAGTCGCGCGACGCTTCCAGGTAGTCGCGCTCCCAGGCGTGGCGGTACTCCTTGATCCGGCCCATCGCCGGGTAGAGCCCGAAGTTCATCGAGCCCATGTTCAGCGAGCACATCTCCGGCCGGGCCCGCAGCGGCGCCGCCAGCCGCTCGTCGAGCGTCATCCGGTGGCCGCCGCCGGTGGTGATGTTGACCACCGCGTCGGTGGCGGCCTTGATCGCGGGCAGGAACTCGAGGAAGCGGTTCGGGTCGGGCGAGGGCCGGCCGTCGCGGGGGTCCCGGGCGTGGAGGTGGAGGATCGCCGCGCCCGCCTCGGCCGCGCCGACCGCCGACTCGGCGATCTCGGTCGGGGTGATCGGCAGGTAGGGCGACTGCGAGGGGACGTGGATCGCGCCGGTCACGGCGCAGGAGACGACCACCTTGCGCGCCGCCGGGCGTGCCGAGGCCGGGCGTGCCGTCGCCGGGCCAGGCGTGGTCGGGGCGGACGCGGGGTTGGGCTCGGTCGCCACGGCGGCACCTCCTGCTCTGCGCGGCGGCGGGCCAAGGGCCGGCGACCCGCGGGCGCCGGCCGTTGGACATTGGCTGCACCCATGGCGCGGACAGCCGAAGGGACGGGCGGCGGGATCGGGGCCGGGCGCGCCGCACTATACCCGGGTCCCTGGCCGCCCGGGAGGAGCGGGGGCGGCCAGGGCCGGCCGGACCGACCGCGGCGACCCGAGCGGGATCCGTCTGTTCGGTGGTGTGGTGGTCATGGGAGGGCGCGGCCGGCCGGGCCCGCCCGGGGCCGAGCCCCGAGGTCAGCGGCTCGGGGACGCCGCCGGTCGGGGCCGGCCGCGGACCCGCGAGGCCCCGGCGATCGTCCGGGCCCCGTATCGGGGGTGGAGCGTGCCGCCCGGCGCGGGGAGGATGTCGCCCCTCAGCGGCGTCGCGTCGGGGGCTCCCGGGCGACGGGCCCGCCGGAGCGTGGGGCATCGGGGTCGGGGGCGGGCTCTGGGGGACGTCCCGGCATGCACGACAGGCTTCGGGCGTGAGAGCACGGGACGCCGTCGACGTGACAGGGGCCGGGACGCTTGCGCGCCCCGGCCCCATCTCATCGACTCTTGGTGTTGGTCCCCTGTTCAGGAGGATCGTCGCCCGGGCGGCCTCGGCGGCCCGTTGCGATGGGTGGCGCTGCCCCCGTGGCGAGGGCGTTGGGATGGCCGGCGGCGAACCGCGTGAACCGTCCCTCGGTGCCACCGTCGGTCCTCGGTTACCTCGCCTCGCGGGGCGCGAGGCGGGCCCGATCAACCTGCCAGACCCTGAACCGCACGTGGTTCTTGATCTTGTGCATCGGCGAACCTCCCGACACCACGTCTGCCTCGACCATGTGGGATGGCGTTCGGCCCCGGGGCGTTCCCCGGTGGGGTGATGTCTTGACCCAAGGGTAACCCCCGCCGATCCTCCGTGTCAAGGCGTCCGTGGTGCCTCCACGCGGAACTCTCGGTTCGCACGAAGGATTACCCAGGAACTGAACGCCCGTTTGGTGGCTACTGCCACACTCGCGCGGTCGTCCCCCCGAAGTCTTCGGCGTGCCGGACCCGCCTACGCGGCGTCTTCGTCCTCCGTGTCGTCCTTGGCGTCGTCGGTCGCCGCCGGGCCGAACTCGTCCTCGATGTCGCTGGTGATCGCGTCGATCAGGTAGCGATCGCCCTCCTCGGCGAAGACGACGTAGTCCGTGGAGACGACGTCCGCGACATCCTCGCCCGCCTCCTCGGCCGCGGTGACGTCGCCGGCGGTGGCGTGGTCGATCAGCGCGCCGACGCGACCGTCGCCCAGCTCGCGAACCTCGCGCACGGCGATCAGGGTGGTGCGCTCCTCCTCGGCGGTCGGCGTTTCCTCGCCCAGCCCGGCGATGACCTCTTCGACCACCTCGTCGGTCACCTCCTCCTCGCCGTAGGTCAGCAGCCCGAGGAAGTAGCCGCGGAACGCGTCGGTGAACAGCGCGAAGATGGCGGGGATGTCGCCGCCGTTGGCGCAGGCGTAGAGCTCGGCGACTGTCGCGGTTACCCCGGCGACGGCCTCCGCGTCGGCCTCGTCGCCTTCCAGCGGCGCGATCGACGGCTCCTCGCCCTCGTCCTCGGCGTCGCCCGACTGGGCGGCCTCGACCGTCGCCTGGAGCGAGTCGCGGACCTCCTGCGCCTCGTCGCTGGTCGCGGCGTCGACCAGGTCCTCGGTGTCGAGGGCCTCGACCTCGCACGCGGCCGGGTCCGGCGTCACCGGCAGGTCCGGCGCATCCTGGGCGCCCGCGGCGAGGGGCTGGGCGACCGCGCCGAGCAGCAGCGCGAGGACGAAGCCCGCCCGCAGCAGCGCCAGGCGCCCCCGGCGGGCGACGGCGGCGAGGGACGGGACCGCGAAGGATCGGGATCGGGATCGGTACACGGACGGAGCCTCCTCAAGCGACCCGGCGTCGCACCCGCGGCCGGCCCGCTGCCGGCCACGCGTCACCTCAGACGCCCGCCGCCCCGGCCCGGTTCCCGCACCGTCGGTCTGGTCCGCGGGTCATCGGTCCCGTTCGCGGGTCAGGTCGCCGCTTGGCGGCGACGCCCGCGCAGACCGTCCTTGTCGGACCCCTTAGCTCACGGCATCGCCCGGCTCGTACGGCGTCCCTCTCGGCCCCGGCGGCCGGTGCGATCGAGATCGTCGGGCTCTCCCAGGACAGATCTCGCGCGGGGCCGAGTCCGGCTGTGGCCGTGCGCGAACGGGGACCGAACACGGCAGGACCATCGGACGCCTGGACCAGCCCCTGTCCAATCGGGACGTCGCGACGCTGGCCCGGCGCGGTCTCGGAGGCGCGCCCCGGCTGGGCGACGCCGGTGGCTGGACGGGGCGGGCGATCGCTGCCAAGGGCGTCGGCGGACGATCGGCCACCGGCCTCAGGCGACGGGCGTCGCCTGGCGGGGACGACAAGGTCGGCGGCGAGGCGCCCGCGGTGGGCGCGGCTGTCCGAGGAGTCCGTCATCGGGGAGAATGCGGCCAAAGACGAAGCGCTTCGTATCCAGTAGGAGTCTTCCAGATGTCACGGAACCGGTTGGATGCTGTGCTCAGTGCGATCGACACCAATGCCGAGACGGACCTCATCGGCCTCTACACGTTGCTTCGCCAGCCGAGCATCAGTGCGCAGAACGTTGGGATCGCCGAGTGCGCCGACCTGGAAGCAGAGCTGCTGCGCGGCGCCGGTCTGGAAACACGGCTCCTGCGGACGTCCGGGCACCCGATGGTGTACGGCGAGTGGCTCGGCGCGCCGGGCAAGCCGACCGTCCTGTTCTATGGCCACTACGACGTCCAGCCGGCCGATCCGCTGGAACTGTGGAAGAGCAGCCCGTTTGAGCCAGACGTCCGCGGTGGCCGTATCTACGCCCGTGGGGTCGCGGACAATAAGGCGCAGCACTTCAGCCACATCGCGGCGATCCGCGCGTGGATGCAGGCGACCGGGTCGCTGCCGGTCAACGTGAAGGTCCTGCTCGAGGGCGAGGAGGAGGTCGGGAGTCCCCATCTGGGCGAGGTCGTGGCAGAGCATGGCGATCTGCTGAAGGCCGACCTCGTGTACACCTCGGACGGCCCGGTTCAGGATGTGGCCTACCCGGAGATCTGCTTTGGCGTCCGGGGGATGCTGTACATCGAACTCCGCGCGATTGGCCCGAACCGCGATGTCCATTCCGGCCATTGGGGCGGCGTGGCGCCGAACCCGGCATGGATGCTGGTCGACGCGCTCCGCACCATGCGCGATGCCGAGGGGACCATCCTGATCGATGGCTTCTTTGATGAGGTCAAGGAGCCGACCCCCGCGGCCAGGGCCGCGATGGAGAGCCTGCCCTTCGACACGAAGGCGGTGCTGGCCCATGTGGGGCTGGAGGAGATGGTGCCCCCGACCGACCTGCCCTGGGCGGACCGGATCATGGCGCGCCCGACCCTCAACATCGCCGGCTTCTCCAGCGGCTACGGCGGCCCAGGCAGCAAGACCATCATCCCGTCCAAGGCGACGGTCAAGATCGATATGCGGCTCGTTCCGGAGCAGACACCGGACGAGATCTGGGAGAAGGTGAGGACGCACCTCGAGCGGCATGCCCCCGGCGTCGAGGTGGTGCGGATGGATGGGGGCATGGTCCCGAGCTACACGCCGGTCGAGCACCCGATGGCCGAGGTGGTTCGTCGGGCGGTCGAGCAGGGCTTCGGCAGGAGACCGGTCGACGTGCCGCTGGTCGGCGGGAGCCTACCGGACGCGGCCTGGACCAAGACGCTCGGCATGCCGTCCTTCCTGGTCCCGTACGGCGACCCCGAGCAGGCGAACCATGCCCCCAACGAGTCCTACGCCCTCGATCGGTTCCATCGGGGCATCAAGACGAGCGCGGTCCTGCTCGCCGAGCTGGCGGAAGCCAAGCGAGAATCCAGGACCTAGGTTCGCCGCTGCCAGTTTGTGTTCACAAGGGGTGTTTGGCACACCGTCGGATGACCGCAATCATTCACAACACTCGGCACACGCCTCCATATCCGGCTCTGGCACCGTGCATTGAGTGGGAATCGAGCCTCGAGTCACGACGTCGGAGAGGAGAACAGCGCATCTGTATGACGTCAGACAGAAGACCATTCGCCGTGCATGGGTCCTGAAGGAAGCTGCCGAGACGGTAGCTGGGGATGGTCGCGCTCATAACCGACGCTGATAGCCGCATCCTCGTCGTCGAACCTGTCCACAAGAGCACCCGGGATATTCCCGGCAAACTGGTCGATCCAGCAGAAGCGCCTCGCAGTGCCTGCGCCCAAGAAATGCTTGCGGATCTGGGTCTCGCCATCGGTCCAGGCCGCCTCCTGGTGATGGAGCTTCAGACGCTCGCCCCGCCGCGTGGCGACTCCATCATGTCTATGGTTGTCTCAGATCGCGGAACTCTCATCGCCCCTGAGGCGATTGTGCTTCAAGATAACGAGCTCAGGAGCTTCCGGGTTCTCGCAGTCGACGAATCTGAGCCTGCGCTCCCCCACGGGAGGACATCTCAAGACCTGTTGACCGGCGTGTCCCGCGGCTTGCGCGTCGCCTCCCGGGGTCGTCGGCTCGTTCGACGACCCCGCCGTTCTCGATGTTCGCGCCCGCGCGGACCTGCGCGACCGGCTGCTGGGCGCGAACGGCGCGCCGGCGGGCCCGGGCGGACCCGATGCGCTTGAACCGCTGCGAGCGGAACGGTCGTGGACGGGATTCGGGTAGGAGCGGGCCCCGTCAGAGCCGGACATCCTCCGCGCCGGTCAGGGACCGGCGCGTCCCCGCCGCGGGGAGCCCCTCGCTCCGGGCGACCCGCCCGTGCCGTTACTCCGCGACGGCTGCCTCGCCGGGGGGATTCGGGGCGGAGGATCCGACCGCCGCCCGGTCGGTGATCACGGTCACGTCCGCGGCGCGGCGCAGGTAGGACGCGGGGACGGCGGGGGTGACCGGTCCCTCCAGGGTCCGGCGGAGGATCTCGCGCTTGTGCTCCCCCGAGACGAGCAGCAGGACCCGCCGGGAGGCGAGGACGACGGTCATCCCGGCCGTCAGCGCGCGGCGCGGCACCCGGTCGCTGCCGCCCCAGTAGGCCCCGTTGCTGACGATGCTCTCAGGGGTCAGGTCGACCACCCGCGTCGGTGCGTCCGCGGCCGCGGGCGGCTCGTTGAAGCCGAGGTGGCCGTTCGGGCCGAGGCCGAGCACCGCGAGGTCGATGCCCCCGCCCGCCGCGACCGCCGCCTCGTAGGCCCGGCAGGCCGCGGCCGGGTCGGCCGCGTCGCCGGGCAGCCGGACCACGTTGGTGTCGGGCACCCCCAGCGGCTCGACGAACGAGCGCCGCGTCCAGCCGAAGAGCGAGCGCGGGTCGTCGACCGGGAGGCCGAGGTACTCGTCGAGCTGGAACACCCGCAGCCGGCTCGCGTCGATCTCGCCTCGCCGCCGCCGCGCCGCGAGGTCCTCGTAGGCGCCCATGGGCGTGTTCCCGGTCGCGGCGAGGATCGCGGCGGTCGGCTCGGCGGCGATCGTCGCCGCGAGGACGTCGGCCGCGGCGCGGCTCAGCGCGGCGTAGTCGTCGGCAACGATCAGGCGCATGCGGCTCCTCGGACGCAACGTCGGTGGGGTCGCGGTGGACTCGTCAGGGGGCAACGCGGTCGATCCCAGGGCGATTGTCCCGGTCGGTGAGGTCGACCGAGGCGTCGGCGCTCGCCGCGCGACCCGTCTGCGGTGCCCTCAGGCGGCCGACGCCGGCGCCTCCGCGCCGACCGATGGGCGGGCGGCCGCCGCCCCGCGCGCCAGCGCCCGGATGTAGGTGGCGTTGCAGCCGCAGCAGCCGCCGACGAAGCCGATCCCCTCGTCGGCCGCGGCCCGCGCGAAGTCGTGGAACGCGCGCCGCGCGACCTGGACGGTCTCCAGCTCGTCCGGGAACTCGGGGATCCGGGTGAAGCAGGGGGTCTCGTCCGTCGTCCGAAACGCCGCCGGCTGGGCCGCCAGCGGCACGTCGACCGCGCCGCGCATCGCGCGCAGGATCGGCAGCATCCGCGCCGGCTCCTGCTCGCAGTTGGCGCCGACGGCCGCGGCGCCGGCGTCGACCATCGCCCGCGCGCACGCGGCCGGCGTGTGGCCGTCGCTGCTCTCGGTGGTCCGCGGGCGGAAGCTCATCGTCGCGACCAGCGGCAGCCCGCTCGGCCGGGCGCACGCGAGCGCGATCAGCATCTCGTCGAGCCGGAAGAACGTCTCCAGGATCAGGAAGTCGACCCCCGCGTCCTGGAGGAGGCGGATCTGCTCGCCGATCAGGTCGCGCGCGTGCCCGGCCGCCGACGGCCCCTCGCGCTCGAAGAGCTGGGTCCGCGTGACCGAGCCGGCGACCAGCGCCCGGTCGCCGGCGACCTCGCGCGCGATCCGGACCGCGGCGGCGTTGATCGCCTCGGTCTCCGTGCCGTACCCGGCCCGCGTCAGCTTCTCCCGCGTCGCGAAGAACGTCAGCGCCTGCAGCACCTCGGAGCCGGCGTGCAGGTACTCCTCGTGGAGCCCGCGCAGGGCCCGCGGGTGCTCGATCGCGACCTCCGGGGTCAATGGTCGTCGAGAAGGGGAGGGGGCAGAGGCTTTTGCCCCCGCCCCCTCCCCCGCGTTCGTCCTGGGGCCGGACCGCCGGGGCGGTCCCCCGGTCCTACATCCCGCGCATCAGGCGCTGGGCGATCTCGGCGAGTTCGCCCGGGTGGTAGCCGGGGGCGAAGACCTGGGGCTCGGGGGTCAGGGGGTTGACCGGCCCGCCGTCCGGCGGCCCGTCGACCACCTTCAGGTCGCCGCCGTCCTCGGGGTGCTGCCCCTTCCAGATCTTGTCGATGTCCTGGTAGTCGGACGGGCTGAAGCGGTAGAGCGTGTGGTGGACGCCCATGTCGTTGAACTTCTTCGCCTCGGGGATGACCTCGTTGGAGATGTTCGGGATGTTGAGCATCTTGGCGACCTCGACCCCGGTGATCGTCTCCAGCGCCTTGGCGTAGGCGACCTGGTGGACGCCGCCGCGCACGAGCAGGTAGCCGCACATCGCCCGCGCGATCGGGTTGTCGGTGGTCTCGTAGACGCGCAGCTTGCCCATCCGAGCCCCACACTCGAGGAAGAAGTTGTGGAGCATGTCGAGGACGAGGTCGCCGGTGTTGAAGACGTAGTCGCCCTGCCACGGCGCGCCGAGCGCGTTGGCGACGAGGGCGGTCTGGCCGTTGTTGAGGAAGTGGTGCGGGTTGCCGACGCCGGACACCCCCTTGAGCGGCGTGTCGGTGACCTCCTTGCGGTCGGTCGCCCCGGTCAGCAGCCCGTTGATCGTCGCCGCGACGACCTCGATGTGGCCCAACTCCTCGGTCGCGATGTTGGAGACCAGGTCGTAGTAGGGCTTGAGCGCGTCCTTACCCCGGAAGTTGAACGACTGGTAGGTGTAGTTCATCAGCGTCGACATCTCGCCGAAGCGACCGCCGAGCAGCTCCTGGACGGCGGCGGCCGCCTTCGGATCGGGGTCTTCCGCCATCGGCAACTCGACCTGGAGACGATCGATCCGGAGAAACATGCGCGAACGCTCCTTCCCACGGCGCGTGGGACGAGGCCGCCCCCGGGGAACGCCGGGGCGGCCGACGATCGGCCCCGCCCGGGGCATCGCTCGGTCCCCCGAGCCGGGGGCCGGCACGCCGCCGGACGGGCGGCTGGTGACTGCACCGAGACGGCGCGGTACGACGCCCTCGGCGCGCAAGTTCCCTGCCCTACGCCGCCCCAAGTGTGCGCGCCGCTCCCGATTCTCGGACCCGTCGCCCCCGACCAGGCTGCACCCGTGGCGCCGCGAGACCGTCCGGCGGATGCCCGTCCGGCGGATCACCGCCCCACCGACGCGGGAGGGGCACGCGTCTCCCGGACCGCCGTCGACGTCGAACAGGCGGCCGGCGAGGGGGCCGTATTGCGGTGTGCGGGAGACTATCGGGGCCTTCTCGCGGAGACCTTGCTGCCGACTTGGGCCGGCTTGGTGCCTGAGGCTCTGGCCACAGGGCTCGGCCTCGGGCGGGACCTGCCACCGGCCCCGGCGCATCACCGCCGAACCGCCGAGTTCCGTAACGGGCGGAACGTGCCGGCGGTGACCGGCCCCGGCCCCGCCACCATCTCTGGCCACCCCGGTCGTGACGAGACGCCCCTCGCCAGGAGGAGACGAATCCCGCCCGGAGGGGACATGGGCCAACCCCGGCATGCCGACACAGGTGGGCCGCACAAGCCGACTGAGGTAGGCCACACAAGCCGGTCGGGGCACGTCGCAGTTTCGGACCGCGGCCGCGGCCGTCCCGGGCCGCGGCCGTCCCGGGGGGGCGGTTCCGGGCGGCGGCGCGTGCCTACCGGTTCCGGCCCGGGCGGCGGCGCTC
>CADCWG010000031.1 GCA_902806335.1 uncultured Thermomicrobiales bacterium
TCGCTGACGAGGCCGAGGTCCCGGAACCGCTCCAGCGTCCGATACACGGTGGAGCGGTTGACCGCCAACAGCGACCCCTCGATCCGCGCGTACACCTCATCGGCGGAGAGGTGCGCCCCCGGCGTGAGGGCGCTGAGGATCAGCATCCGTTGCGGGGTCACTCGCTGGCCGGCGTCCCGCAGCCGCACCGCCAAGCCGGCCCGGGCCGACACGTTCGCCGCGCCGCTGGCTGGAGACACCGAAACCGACGTCGTTCGCCCGCCGTCCCCCGGTTGCCCTCCTTGGCGCCCCTCCGTCATCTCGCGCATAACCCCATGGCGTCCTTGCTGCCTTGACCGGCCCCCTTAGTGGCTCGTAGTATGCCATGCAGCGCAGTTGCGACCGTTGGCAACTGCATCTCCTCTCACGTACACGCTCGTGACATCTCATGACGAGGAAGCGAGTAAGGAGTACCGGGCATGTCGGCATCTCGCGCCCGCCGTTGTTCCAGACGGAGTATCCTGGCGGGCCTCCTGTTCCCCGCCGTGCCGCTCGCGTCTATGGCGGCGCGAGCACAGGGTGTGGCCACCCCTGTCCCGGCGCCGACGTCCTCGCTCGGCTGGGACGACTCGTTCGCGGAGGAGAACGGCAAGCTCAACGTCGCCACGACGGTTGCCCCGATCAGCTCGATCGTCCGCAACGTCGGGGGGAGGCGGATCGACCTCAAGGGCATCGTTCCGGACGGCACCAACTCCCACACCTTCGAGCCCGCCCCCTCCGACGCCGAGATCCTCTCGCGGGCCGACCTGGTCATCGTCAACGGCCTGGCGTTGGAGGACCCGACCATCGAGCTGGCGGAGGCGAACCTGAAGGGGGGCGCCGAGATCTACGCGCTCGGCGACCAAACCATCACCCGCGCGGAGTGGACGTTCGACTTCTCATTCCCCGAGCAGGACGGTGATCCGAACCCGCACCTATGGGTGAACATCCCCTACGCCTTGCGCTACGCGGAGCTCACGCATCTGCTCCTGGCCGAGCGCGACCCTGGCAACGCCGACTATTACGCACGCAACCTCCAACACTACCGGACGGTGCTCGTGCGACTCGACGCGGGCATCACGGCGGCGATCCAAACGATCCCCGAGCAGAATCGCAAGCTCCTCACCTATCACGACTCCTACGCATACTTCGCGGCCCACTACGGGATGATCGTGATCGGCGCCGCCCAGCCATCGAACTTCTCCGAGCCGTCGCCGCGCGAGGTGGCGAGGCTGATCGACCAGATCCGGGAGTTGGCGGTGCCGGCCGTCTTCGGCTCCGAGGTCTTCCCGAGCGATGTCTTGGAGCAGATCGCTGCCGAGGCCGGCGCTCAGTACGTCGACGACCTGCGCGACGACGACCCGCCGGGGGAGCCAGGGGATCCTGCGCACACCTACGTGGGGATGATGCTCAAGAACATGGAGCTGATGGTGCCGGCCCTCGGCGGAACCATCGAGGCGTTGGAGGGCATTCAGCCGTACGACACGTACGAGCCGTAGGCGAGCCCCCGACCTCGGCCGACCTTGGCTCGAGGTCGGAGCCGGGATGACTCGCCACCTCATCGATCTCGATGGAGTCACCGGCGGCTACGGCGGCAAGCCGGTGCTCCGCGATGTCTCCGTACGGGTGCCGGCCGGCGGGTTCGTCGGGATCGTCGGCCCGAGCGGCGCCGGCAAGACGTCGCTGCTGCGGGCCATCCTCGGCATGTTGCCACGGACGGCGGGAACGGTGATCGTCAGTGGGCGGCCGGTGGACTACGGGCGTCCCCCCGTGAGTGTCGGGTACGTCCCGCAGGTCGCCACCGTCGACTGGACCTTCCCGGTCACCGTCGAGGACGTCGTGCTGATGGGCCGCGTCCGCAGGATGGGCCCGATGCCGTGGCCGAGCCGGGCGGACCGGCGTGCGGTGGCCGAGGCCCTGGAGCGGCTGGGCATCGGGGGCCTGGCCCGGCGGCACATCCACGACCTCTCCGGCGGCCAGCAGCAGCGCACCTTCCTGGCGCGAGCGCTGATCGCCCGACCGGAGGTCTTGCTGCTGGACGAGCCGACCGTCAGCGTTGACCCGACGACGCGGGACGACATCCTGCGCCAGCTCGTCGCGCTCAACCGCGAAGGTGTCACCATCGTGATGACGACCCATGAGCTGAACGCCATCGCTGCTCACCTGCCGTGGGTCGTCTGCGTCGAGGGCCGCGTCGTGGCCCAAGGCAAGCCGGCCGACGTCTTCACCGGCCCCATCCTGAGCCAGACGTTCCACGCCGAGATGCACGTGATCCGCGACCCCGCGACCGGTACCCTCGTCGCCGCCGAGGTCGGTCGCCCCGGGCCGTTCGGCAGCCAGGAGGTCGAGTAGCACGGCCCGTCCGCGATCGGCCGCCGCCGCTCCTTCGCCGTCCTCGGTACGCTCAGGAGATTCCACCCCCGATGCCTGACCTCGCAGAGCCGTTTCGGTATGAGTTCTTCCGGAATGGCGTGATCGCGGCCACGCTGGTCGGCGCGCTCTGCGGGTTGATTGGTGTCTACATCGTCCTCCGGGGAATGAGCTACATCGGGCACGGACTGTCGCACTCGGTGTTCGGCGGGGCGGTGGTCAGCCACGTCTTCGCGTGGAACTTCTACCTCGGAGCCGGGTTGTGGGGGTTTATCTCGGCCCTCCTCATCAATGCGGCCGGGCGCCGCGGCAAGGTTGGGGCGGACGCGGCGATCGGCATCGTCACGACGACCTCGTTCGCGGTCGGCGTCGCGATCATAAGCAAACGTCGGACCTTCACCCGCGACGTCGAGGCGGCCCTCTTCGGCAACATCCTCGGCGTCACCGAATTCGATCTGCTCGTCATCGGCGCAGTCACGGCAGCGGTCATGACCGTGGTCTTCTTCGCCTACAAGCAGCTCCTGTTCGCCACGTTCGACCCGGAGCTGGCGCGTATCCACGGCATCCCGACGACGTGGGTCGACACGGGGTTTGCCCTCGCCTTGGCGGCGACCGTCGTGGCGACGATGAACGTCGTGGGCGTGACCCTCATCGCCGCCGCGATTGTCATCCCGCCGACCACCGCGCGCCTCCTGAGCGATGCGTTTGGTCGGGTCTTGATGATCTCCACGATACTCGGCGCCCTCTTCGGGTTTGGCGGCATGATGCTGAGCTACGCGTACGATGTGGCCTCCGGCGCCGCGATCGTCCTGTTCGCCGCCGCGGTCTTCGCCGGCGTCTACACCTGGACGGCCGTCCAACGCCGGCTTCTCGCCTACCGTAGGTCGGGACCGGCGCGTGCTCCGTTTGAACACCTGACCTAGGGGGCCGTCAAAGCGGAAGTGCCGATGGCAGGGGTCGTGCCGGCGGGTGGGCGTCAACCACGTCAAGGCCTGATGTTCTCCGGGTACGCGGTCGTCGACGGAAGCGGGAGCGCCCCGCTCTTGGCTCCGGGGTTCGCTCATGCCCTCACGATGCCCAACGCCGCCGTGCTCGCTCGCCTGCGAGGAGTCTCGAAAACGGCCGTTTTCGAGATCGATCGAGGGGACACGGCGGGCCCATAGCCCGGACGCTCAGCGGCTTGTCTCGAAAGTCGTCTCAGAATCAACGTCTCGTTTGGTTGGCACCAGCCTGACTTCCGAGACGCCCCACGCCGCTGCTAGACGTCCGCTATCCGTACTCCCACGTAGACCCGGGTTATTGCGCCCGACGGCCGGCCGCACCGCCCGCATGCCTCGGGGGGTTCCAGATCGCCCTTGCCCACCAGCCACACCACCGGCCACCTTCGGCACGCGGGACAGCCCACCGGAAGTACCGCCCGCACCCGCTCCGTCCTGCGCCTCAGCGTCCGGCTACTCATTCGGCACCAAGTCCTCCCCGCTCGACCCCGAGCACCCGCATCAGCCCGTGCCACGCCCGCCCACATGTTGAGCACACCGTCGGTGGCTCGGGTCCACCCGTGTACAGATATCGCACGCGCGGCCACGCTCGGCAGGCTCGGCACCCCTCCGGGACGACCGCCCGCACCTTCGCCACCCGCCCGGTCAACTCCGCCCGCACGGCTGCTCCCGCCTCCCGCTCTCGAGCCAGCGGGCCAGCCCGACCGCCGCCTCCCCGGCCGGCTCCCCGCCCCCGTACGCCACCACCGCCCGGGCGTAGGCGAGGTAGGCCGGGTTGGGCTGGGGAGTGATCATCCGGCCCACCGCCGCCACACGCACGGTGAGGCGGCTCACCGTGCGGGCTCGGGTGACTCAGGCGCCTGGAGGAGCTCCGCCACCTCGGCCAGGTCGTCGATCTCCTCGTCGGTCAACCCGGCGAACCCCAGCGCCAGGTAGCGTGGCTGGATCTCGGCCATCCGCTCCTTCTGTGCTGGCGTCAGCCGGGACAGGTCGAGGTGATAGTCCGGCTCGTCACGGCGCGGCGGCACCGCCGCCTCGAGCTTCGCTAGCCGGACCGCCACCCGGGTCACCGCCATGCCTCCGTAGCGCCGGTGACGAACACGTAGTCGTTCCACACTTCCTCCTCCGGCAGCCCGAACTCCGCGGCGCACTGCCGGACCGTCTGTGCGAGCGTCGAGGGACCGAACCGCCGGATCTCCTCCTCGATCTCGGCTAGCTCCGCCCGCACCTCCGCCACGTCCAACCCGTACGCCTGCGCCAGCTCGTGGACCGTCCGCTCGAGGTCGGCGCTCCCCCGTTGCCCGGTCAGCCGCTCGAGCCGGCGAGGCAGCGACGCCCGCCTCACGCCGGCCCCCGGTCGGTCCGGGTGATCCGCACCCACGTGGTCCCGGTCCTCGCTGTTCCGCAGTCCGGGCACGACGCGGCTGGCTCCGGGTCCTCCTCGTGGAGGATCACGATGGGCGGCACCGCCCGGCACGCTGGGCAGCCCCCCGGCGCCCGCGAGCGGACCTGGCCGACCCGCCGCCCCAGCGCCGTCCGCCTCACCCGCCCTCCTCCAGACCGACGCTGCGCTCCAGCTCGGCCACCCGCGCCTCCAAGGTCGCCAGCTCCCGCAGCTGCAGCAGCCGCCCCAGCACCGCGTCCGCCGCCCGGACCCGCGTCGCCCACGGCGCCGTGGGGTCTCCCATCGCCGCCTCCAGCGTGCCGGCCGCCGACCGCCCCAGCCCCACCAGCGACCGGCTCAGCTCGTCGAGCGCCGCCGCCTCCGCCTCCCGGACCGCCGCGAGGAAGGCCGGCTGCCGGAGCCAGCGGTGGAGCGTCTCACGGCTCACCCCCGTCTCCCGGGCGGCCGTCGAGACGTCCCCCGCCGTGAGCAGGGCGGCGACGGCCCGCCGCTGCCGGGCGGGGAGGTCCGCGGGTGTCAGGTTCCGTGGCACGGTGTGGCGCGTCCCGGGTCGGTCGGGCATGGCGGTGGTCCTTCATCGCCCGGCACGCAACGGGGCCGCCGGGCGAGCGTGCTGCTGCTCGCGTCCGGCGGCCCTCGTGTCCACCACTCGGTTGTTGCTCCGAGTTTATCACTTAGGCTCACTGGGGCCATCCGCCCGCTTACCATTTCCCCAGCTAACGAGCTCCCCACGCAGACCGTGGGATGATGACGGTCCATCGGTTGCGACACTCCGCCGCCCGAACTGGCTCGGACCATCCGTCCGCTAGCCGCCTACGTCCGCCGGTCGATTCGAAGGTCTGCCAGCGCAGATGGACAGCATCAGTGTAGTCCTCCTCATTGCCGCTCTGATCGTCGTCGGACTGGCCAGCGCGGCGCGGGATCGAGGACTTCGAGCAGCCCGCTCCGAAGAAAAGCTCAGGTTCGGGCAAGAGGCACGAGCCGGGCTTGATGTGCTCGATCGCGCCATGATGGCCCTCGTGTCGACTGAGTACCTCGCCCAGTCGGAGGTCGCGATCTGGGAAGCGCAACATGCTGATGCGCTCGAGATAGCGAAGCGCCCACACCTCGCTCGGTACCTCGCACCGGCTGACGCCGAGACGTTTCGGACGCGCTGTCGGCAGCTGAGGGACCTCCCGGAGACGGTGCGGGACCTCAACGAGCGATTCTTGGTCGGACGACTCGCGGAGGATTCAGGAGCGTTCGATCGACTGGAGACGAACCCGCTCACCGAGAACCAGCGCCGCGCCATCGTGACCAGCGAGGACACGACACTGGTCATCGCCGGTGCCGGGACGGGCAAGACCTCGACCATCATCGGGAAAGTCGACTACCTTGTCCGACGAGGATTGGCCAAGCCAGCCCAGGTTCTCGTGCTCGCGTACGCGAGGAGGGCCGGCGAGGAACTTAAGGACCGATTGGGTCGCCTCGGCGCCGCCGGTGGAGCCCACGTCAGCACGTTCCACGCGCTTGGGCTCCGGATCGTCGCGGAGGTGGAGGGGACCAAGCCCTCCCTTTCTCCCCTAGCGGATGACGACGACGCGCGGCGACGCTTCCTCCGCGAGCGGGCCAGGGAGCTCCTCTCCGATTCCGAGGGGCAACGGCTGCTCGTCGCGTTTCTGGCGAGTCACCTCGACGACGAGGTCCTCGCTCCCGGCCCTGACGCATCGGGCGACGCGCGCATCCGCCACGAGCAGGCGCTGGGGCTGCGCGCGATCAGTGGTCAGAAGCTCAAGAGCCGCGAGGAGGTGCGGATCGCCAACTGGCTGACGCTCAACGGCATCGCGTGGGAGTACGAGCGGCCGTACCCCGTACCCACCGCCACGCCCTGGCACCGCCAGTATCAGCCCGATTTCTACCTACCCGATTACGACCTGTACCTCGAGCATTTCGGAATCAATGAGCGCGGCGAGCCCGCCCCTGGCATCGACGGCGCCGCCTACCGGCAAGCCATGGAGTGGAAGCGCGCCCTCCACTCCCATCATGGCACCACGCTGGTCGAAACCTACTCCTATATGAAGGACCGGGGCGGACTGATCGCCAACCTCGAGGCCCTCCTGAGTTCGTACGGCGTGGTGCCGCAGCCGCTGAGCGGGGACGACGTTGCCACGATCACGGCCGACAACAACCGCCCGTTCACGGACTTCGTCAACCTCCTGGCCCAGTTCCTGAGCCTGCACCAGGGCGCCGGCAGCGACCGGGCGGCGGTCGAGTCGAGGGCTCGGTCGAAGCGCGACCGGGTGTTCCTCGAGATCTTCTGGAGGGTGTTCGACGCCTATCGGGCAGAGCTGTACCGGACCGGCCGGATTGACTTCGACGACATGATCAACCGCGCCCGTGACTACGTCCGGACGGGTCGGTTCCGGAGCGACTTCACGCATGTCCTCGTCGACGAGTTCCAGGACATCTCGCTGAATCGGCTGGGACTCCTTCAGGAGTTGCGGGCGCAACGGCCGCACGGCCGGCTGTTCGTGGTGGGCGACGACTGGCAGTCGATCTACCGGTTCGCGGGTTCGGACGTCGGCATCATCACTCACCTCTCTGACAGGGTCGGGGCTACGGCCAGGGTGGATCTCGACGTCATCTTCCGCTACCCGCAGGAACTCCTCGACGCCACAGGAGCATTCGTCACAGCAAACCCAGGACAGCTCAAGAAGTCGCTCCGAGCCCACCGCGGGAGCGCAAGAGAGCTACCAATTGCCGTCGTTTTCGATGAGACGAGGGTATCGTCGACGCAGGCATCAGCCTCACTCAACACGGTGCTGGGCGAGATCGTGGCGGCGGCGAGAGGCAAAGACATCGAGGTCTTCATCTTGGGCCGGTACCGCTTCAACGCGCCAGAGGATCTCGACGAACTCACTAGCAGGTGGTCGAGCCAACGGATCCGTCTCACGTTCCTCACCGCGCACTCGGCGAAGGGCAAGGAGGCCGACTACGTCATCGTGGTGGGGCTCGAAGCAGGCGAGTACGGCTTCCCCGCCAACATCGCCGACGACCCGGTGACGCGGATGGTGCTCTCGGACGAGGAGCAGTTCCCCTATGCCGAGGAGCGGCGCCTGTTCTACGTGGCGATGACCCGAGCCAAGCAACGGGTGTATCTCATCGCCCCGCGGGACAAGGCGTCTCCGTTCGTTGAGAACGACCTCCTTGGTCCAGACCTCGGGCGATACGTGGAGGTCATCGGCGAGGCGTCGGCACGTCATCTCTGCCCACGGTGCGGGGGCACGACAATCCGTCGCAAGCAGGGCCAGTACGGCACCTTCTGGGCCTGCGCCCACTTTCCGCTGTGCCACGGCAAGCTGGACGCTTGTCCGCACTGCCGGGAGGGCGGTCTGGCCTCGGAACAGAGCGGGCGGCTCCAATCCTTCCGGTGTACATCCTGCCAGCGGACAGCGGATGCGTGCCCCCGCTGCCGGGCCGGATATCTGGCCGCGAGAACTGGACGGTTCGGAGAGTTCCTCGGGTGTTCGCGGTGGAACGGCGGGAACGGGTGCACCTATACCCGCAGCGCATAGCGAACCATGAGCCAACTGCTCGCGTCCGGCGGCCCTTGCGTCTACCACTCGAATGTCGGGACCTAGTCTGGAATCGTAGAAACCACATCCCATTTCCGCATCATTTAGCGATCAGGTTCGAGGAGCCGAATGGATGATCACGAGGCCGCCGCCAATCGGCTCGTACAGGGACTGCGCCCTCCCGTGGACGTCCTCGTCGACCTCGCCGGGCTCGTGGTGCACGGGTCCCGCATCCCGTTCGAGGCGGATGACCCAGCACACGTCATGCTCCTCAGCTTCGCCAGCAAGCAGCACGACCACCTCCACTCGGTCCGGGTGCTCGTCGATGCCGGGCAAGGAGCGGACGCGACCATCATCGCGCGGACCATGCTGGAGGGGACGGCCCAACTGCTCTGGGCGCTCAATCACCGTCCGGACGGGCCCGAGCTGTGGTGGTGGTACGCCGCGGTGATGGACTGGCGCCAGCTCCGCGAGAACGAGCTGAACGGCATGCCGGTGGATCCGGAACAATGGCGCATCGTCGTGGAGCTGCTGGACAAGTACGGCGCCCGGTACCTGAGCGCGAAAGCAAGGAAGGATCGGGAGGAAGGCAAGCCGTTGCCGACCGATCCGTACCGGCGGAGTTGGCTCGATCTTGACGTGCGCTCCATGCTCGCCACGATCCGAGGCGAGCTGCACTACGACCTGGTCTATCGGACGGCTTCCGAGCGCATCCACTGGAACCCACGCGCGATGCTGCGCTCGCTGAACATCGTCAACGGGGTCCCGCGTGGCTACCGGCGCCACGACTCACGTGGAGCGCTGATGGCCTTGATCGCCGGCTTCTACGCGATGCACCAGGCGCTCGAGGTCCTCGACCAGGCCTTCGGCCTGGGACTGGAGCCCAGGCTCGCGTCGGTGCTAGCGAAGTTCGAAGCCGAACGACCGGCTGACGGTCGTCACGATTGAGCGTGTCGACTCTGGTGAGCTGGGGACTGACCGTTGCCCGATGGAGAGGTGGCTACCGTTCTCCCGGTGGACCAAGGACCGCCCTTCCCCGGAACTCCCGCGCCGTCCCGCACGCCGGGCACCAGACCGTCGCCCGCCGGGTGTCGAGGTAGACCGCGAACCGCCCGACGCCGGGGTCGAGTACCAGCCCGCCGCCGGCCGTCACCCGCCCCAGCGCCGCCCCGTGCGGGGTGGCGCAGCCCGGGTTCCGGGACCGCCAGTCGTGGCGGCTCACAGCTGGTCCCCCTTCGTCCGCCGGGTGGCCCGCGCCGCCTCGTCGGCGGCCACCACCCCCTGGGCTGCCTCGGCGCATGGCCGGCAGACGTAGCGCTGCCCTGCCTCCATCGGGTCGCCGCAGCTAAGGCAGTCCGCCGGTCCCGTCTGACACGATCGCGCAACCAGGAACGGGATCGTCCCAGTCGTCGGGATCTGCGGCGCCATCACGGCTACCCGCCAGGCGACCGCCGCCTCTGCCTCCTCTGCAAGGACGGCCAGCACCCTCGCCTTGGCGGCCAGGATCGCCCGGGCCAGCTCACCGTGCTCCTTCGGGCCCCGGATGACGAGCCGATCCCCATCGACTTCCACGGTGAGCCCCGTCGCCCGCGCCTCCGCGATCAGGTCGGTGGGATGGGGGCTACGCGCTCCACTCCCCCACCTCCTCATCCACGAACTCAGCCCCCTCTATCTGCGCCGGACGGGGAATTGGGGGAATAACGGGAACGCGGGGAACACACAGCGGCACGGGCGTCGCCGTCGAGGCCAAGATCCCCCGACTTCGCTCAGGATGACACCATTGGGGACGGTCCGAGACGAATGTGCAAGATGATGAGGCGACTGCCAACCGCCGTAGCCGGGTCACCCGATCGGAGACGCCTAGGGCAAGCTTCGCGGGCCCGGGTCACGCGCGGAGCGATGTCGGGCCGCCACCATCGGACTACGGGAAGACGGCGGCCACCTGCCACGCGGTCATCGTGAACTGCTCGCGACCAACGGCACGCCACTCCGCGCGACGATCGTCCGCAGCGCCATCCAACAAGAGAAGGGCTGCGCGAACCGAGCGCTGAGTTTCGACCCGGCGCGGCTCGGTGCGGCTCTCCACCTACGGGGCCACGCCAACTCCCGTCACCCCCTCCAGTGCCCGACGCACCAGGGCCTTGGCCAATGGGACCTTGTACCCGTTGTGCTCCAGCGGATCCGCGCCCGCCAGCGCCGCCTCGGCCGCCTCCCGGAACAACCCGTCGCTCGGCTCCTCCCCGGCCAACAGCGCCTCCGCCCCGTGCGCCCGCCACGGGACCTGC
>CADCWG010000032.1 GCA_902806335.1 uncultured Thermomicrobiales bacterium
GCCGTCGGTCTGCGCTACGACCTCACGGTGCCGTTGTCGCGGGTCGTGGCGATGCACCAGAACGACCTCGTCCTCCCGTTCAAGCGCTACCAGATCGCCCCGGTCTGGCGGGCCGAGAAACCGCAGCGGGGCCGCTTCCGCGAGTTCTGGCAGTGCGACGCCGACATCGTCGGTAGCCCGTCGATGGCCGCCGACGCCGAGGGGGTCGCGGTCATCCTGGAGGCGCTGGCGGAGGTCGGCCTCCACGATCTGACCGTCAGGGTCAATCACCGGCAGCTCCTCGTGGCCCTTGCCCGGGTCGCGGGCGTCGATCAGGACCGTGCCGGCGGCGTCTTTCGGGCCATCGACAAGCTCGACAAGATCGGACGCGAGGGAGTCCATGCGGAACTGACGCGCGGCGGGATCTCGGCCGACGCGGCGACCCGGGTGCTCGACCTCGCCACGCGGTCCGGTCGTCCGGCCGACGTGCTCGGCGGCCTTCGGCACGATCTGACCGCTGTGCCGGAGGTCGAAGGCGCTCTGGCCGACCTCGACGCCCTCTTCGGCTACCTCGCGGGGTTCGGCATCGACGACGACCGATACGTGCTGGACCTCGCGCTGGCCCGCGGTCTCGACTACTACACCGGCCCGGTCTTCGAGGTCGTCGCCGAGCGACCGGCGGTGGGATCGGTCGCGGGCTGCGGTCGGTACGATGGGCTGATCGGGTCTTTCCTCGGCCGCGACGTGCCGGCGACCGGGGTGTCGCTCGGGCTCGAGCGGATCATCGAGGTGGTCCAGGAGCACCGGCTCCTCGACGTGCCGGAAACGGTGGCCGAAGTGTTCGTGGTCGCCTTTCCCGGCGCCACGGCCGCCGCGGCGCGGCTCGCCACGGAGCTGCGGCAGTCGGGTCTGCGGACCGACCTCTCGTTGCTGGCCGGGCGCAGCATCGGCGACCAGTTCCGCTACGCGGATCGGCGCGGCATCCCGGTCGCCGTGATCGCCGGTCCCGACGAACTGGAGGCCGGCAAAGTCGCCATCAAGCACCTGGGCTCCGGCGACCAGGAGACCTTCGCCCTGGCCGACATGACCAGGGAGGTCCGGCGGGCGCTCAGCCAAGAGGAGCGGCCGGCCGGTCTCGCGGTGCCGGTGGCGACCTGAGCCGCTGGCCGAGCCAACCATCACGCTGGGCGACCGGGTCAGCTCTATCGACGGGACGACGGGAAGGAACGACGGGGAACGATGGTGGTTCAGGCGGACGGTCACGATGGGCAGGTCTTCGAGTTCGATCGCTACATGGTGGTGGTGGCCCACCCGGACGACGCCGAGTTCGGCGCCGCGGGCACGATCGCGGCGCTGACGGCGGCCGGCAAGCAGGTGGTGGTCGTCCAGGTCACCTCGGGCGACAAGGGCAGTTCCGACCCGGCGGTGCCGCCCCAGCGGATCGCCGCCACGCGCGAGGCCGAGGAACGGGAATCGGCGCGCCGCCTTGGCGTGGCCGAGGTGGCGTTCCTCCGGCAGACGGACGGCGAGTTGGTCCCCGACCTCGCGCTGCGCGAGAAGATCACCCGGATGATCCGCATCCACCGCCCGGACGTGGTCATCACCCACGACGGCTTCCGTCCCTACGCCCTCCATCCCGACCACCGTGCCGTCGGCATCGCGACCACAGACTCCGTCTACCCCACCGCCCGCGATCCGCTCAACTTCCCCCAGCATCTGCGGGAGGGCCTGGAGACGCACAAGGCGGCCGAGCTGTGGTTCTTCGGCGCGGAGCAGCCGGACAGGGTCGTCGACATCACCGCGACCTTCGAGACCAAGGTCAACGCCCTGGCTGCCCACGAGAGCCAGATCAGTGACGTGGACGGGCTCCGCGAACGCCTCCGGGAGCGGGCGATCGAGGTCGCGCAGGGGGAAGCGTTCGAGCTCGGGGAGTCGTTCAAGGTCGTGCAGATGCGGCGGTAGCGCCCGGTCGGCTGGGGACGCGCACCGGTGAGACGAGCCGACGAGTTCGCGACGAAGGTCGAGCGCCTGCGCGCGTTCCTGACCCGGTCCGGCTTCTCGGCCGTCTGGTTGCGGAGGCGGGCGAACATCGCCTGGCTGGGCTCGGGGCCTCCGGACGGCGTGAGTCTCGACACCGTCCAGGGATCGCGCTCCGAGGTGTTCTATCAGGCGGAGACCGGCGTCGCGTCCTTCGTCGTCACGCCCGAGCGGGTGGCCCTGCTCACCGAGACCATCGAGCTGCCCCGCCTCACCCGCGACGAGTTCGGGGGGCTGGACCTCGACGTGGTCGTCCAGCCCTGGCACGCGGTCGACCCGGTGGCGTCGGTGCGGGCGGTGCTCGGCTCGGGGCCGGGGATTGGGCCCGTCGCCACGGACCTGCTCGATGCGCCGCTCGATGACGCGCTCGCGGAGCGAGGGCTGCACGCGGCCGATCGGCGCGACGAGATCGCGGTGCTGCGGGCCGAGCTCCTGCCGCGCGAGATCGAGCGCTACCGCTGGCTTGGGGGCGCCGCCTCCCGGGTGATGACGGCGGTCTGCCAGGGTATCCGTGCCGGGATGCCGGAGTCGGAGGTGGTCGCCGAGACGCATGCCCGCCTGCGACGCCTGGGCATCGCCCAGGAGGTGGATATCGTCTGCGGCGGTGACCGCCTCTACGAGGACCGCCACGGCCTCTACAGCGACCGCGCCATCCACGGCGCGGTGATGATCGTGTTCAGCGCCCACAAGTGGGGTCTGGTGGCCAGCCTGACGCGGACGGTTGCCCTCGGGCGGATTCCGGACGGCCTGGCGACGCGTCACGAGGCGGTGGCCTCCCTCGAGCGGCGGATGATGGACGGGACCCGACCGGGACGGCCGCTCACCGACCTCTTCTCGGACCTCCAGGCCGGGTACGCGGACCTGGGGACGCCCGACGCCTGGCGGCAGCACCACCAGGGGGGACCGACCGGATACACCGGCCGAGATCGGCGGGCCACCCCGACCGCGCCGGGGACCGTTCTTCTGAACCAGGCGTTCGCCTGGAACCCCTCATTGCCGGGCGCGAAGAGCGAGGACACCTTCGTCGTCGGCGAGCACGGTCCCGACATCCTGACCGTCGATCACCACTGGCCGGCCTATGGCGACACCGGCCGACCCGCGATCCTGGTCGTCACCGGATGACCTGGCGCCTGCACCGAAGGGCGGTCAAGACATGGCGGTCGCGGCGTAGCAGTTTTCCCGGCCGGAGACGTGCGCAGCTGGTGGTGCCGAGCCGTTAGGTCGGCCGTCATCGGGCGCGCCAGGCGACCGTACCGCGACCGCTGGCCGCCGAACGACCGGGAGGAGCCGATATGGTAGCGAGCGGAGAGGCGACTCCGGCGCCGGACGCGGGGAGCCGGGCACGGTCCGCCGGTGAAGCGGCATTCGGTCCCGACTGGAAGCCCGCGTGGCGCGCCTCCGCCCCCGGTCGCATCGAACTTCTCGGCAATCACCTCGACTACAACGGCGGGCCGGTGCTGGCCGCGGCGATCGACCGCAGCGTGGTGGTGCTGGCCGACGGCGGCGGCGAGCCGGGCGCCGTGGAGGCGGTCTTCGCCGACACCGACCGGTCGCGGGAAGAAGTCAACGCTGCCGAACTGGGTGACTGGCGCAACCACGGGGCACCGTCAGGCCCGGCCGACTACCTGCGCGGGGTGATCGCCGAGGCGGGCGCGCGCGGGAACGCGCTCCGCTCGCCGGCGCGGCTTGCCCTCGCGGGCGACGTCCCGCTCGGTTTCGGGCTGAGCTCGTCGGCCGCGGTCTGTGTTGCCATGGTCCTGGCGGCGGTCGAACGACCACCGGGCGGCGCGGACCTCGTCCGCATCGCCCAGGGCGCCGAGCACCGCGCGGGCGCACCCGTCGGCGGGATGGACCAGTCGGCATCCGTCGCCGGCGGTGTCGTGCTGTTCGACGGTGAGACGCTGGGCGTCGAGCGCCTGGAGCCGGACCTCGGGCAGTACGTCTTCGCCGTCGTCGACTCGGGGGTCAAGCGCTCGGTCGGCGCGTCGGCCTACCCGACCCGGGTACGGGAGGCGCGCCAGGCGCTGGACCTTGCCCGGGAGATCCTGGGGGAGGACGTTCCCAACGCCGCCTCGCTCCGGCGGCAACACCTCGAAGCGCTCGAGGCGGCGGCACAGCGGGACAGTAGGCTCAGGCGCGAGCTTCTGAAGCGGCTCCGTCATATCGTGACCGAGACGGCACGCGTCGAGGAGGGGGTCGGAGCCATCCGCGCCGGCGACTGGGCAGCCTTTGGACACCTGATGACGGCGTCAGGCCGCTCGTCGGCCATGGACTACGAGATCAGCCACCCGAAGGTCGAAGAGCTGGTCGGCGAGACCCTCGCGGTGGACGGCGTGCTTGGCGCGAGGATGATGGGCGGCGGCGGCGGCGGCACCGCGCTGTCGCTGCTCGAACGCTCCGCCGTCGAGCGCCTGGACGCGACGCTCCGGGGCGGCTACTACCGCCGCTACG
The DNA here is from genome assembly GCA_902806335.1 of uncultured Thermomicrobiales bacterium. Lineage (GTDB taxonomy): Bacteria > Chloroflexota > Chloroflexia > Thermomicrobiales > UBA6265 > CADCWG01. The sequence continues at coordinate 4,468 of CADCWG010000032.1, forward strand.
AGATGGCCGACCGGCCGGACCTGATCCAGGTCTGTCGGTTCGCGCCGGGCGCGGTGCTCGAATCCCTGGCCTAGCGGACCATCATCGTCGGCCAGGCGCCCACCACGGTGCCCCGCTTCAGCTTGCGCTTGATGTCCCGGATGCCGCGTCGGCGGTTACGGTAGGCGGTGGTGAGGTGCTCACCGGAGTAGGCGTCGAGGACGAGGATCGTCCCTTCCAGGCGCCGAATCCGGTCGTCCCGGAGGTGGTCGGCCGGGATGTCCCTGCGCCCAAGGTGGACGAAGCGGGCATGTCCCCGGTGGATGAGGCGGCCGTAGGACAGCACGTAGCTGACGTCCCGGTCGCTGAGGTTCCGCTGGGCAAGGCGTCGCCCGGCATGGCAGGAGATCGAGACGAGACGGCGCTCGTGCACAACCGACCCTCCCCTCGGCGGCACCCTCTGAGATGCGACCCCAGCGGCCTCCGCCATGACCCGCTTCCCCGGACGCCCCCCGGCCGAGGTGTACGTACATTATGACCGGGCAGCACCGCCCGGTCAAGAGCCGCTAGTGTACGAGACCGGCGACTTCGAGCGGAGCCCCCCCAGAAGCGGCGGATTCCTCTCGCCTCGCCAGCGGAGGTGGCGGCGGCGTGAAGAGCGAGGATCGTCCCGTCCCGGCCGAGCAGAGCTTCGTCATGCCGTTGGCGGCGACGGCAGGGACGTCGCCGCGATCGTCCTCGCGCGCAGGTGTCAGTAGCCGCGTGACGGATCGACGCGATTCAGCAGCGGGCGCCCGTCCTGAAAACGGGCGATGTTGTCGGCCAGGATCGGGACCGCCCGCTCCCAGTAATGGGGCGTCGCGCCGGAGGTGTGGGACGTGATCAGCACGTTGTCCATGCCCCAGAGCGCGGATTCGGCTGGGAGGGGTTCCGGATCCGTCACGTCGAGGCCCGCGCCGGCCAGGCGCCCCTCCTCGAGGGCGGCGATCAGCGCCGCCTGGTCGACGATCGCACCCCGCCCGATGTTGTAGAGGTACGCCGTCGGACGCATCCGGCCGAGCAACCGCGCGTCGAAGAGACCGCGCGTGGCGTCTGTCAGCGGCAGGCAGATCGCCACGTGATCCGCCCGAGACACCGCGTCACCCAGGTGATCGAGCCCAACCACCTCGTCGACGTGCGGCGGTGGCGGCTGGTCGGCGCGCCGACGGGCGCCGACGACGCGCATCCCGAGGCCCGAGACACGTTCCGCCAACGCGAGCGCGATGTCGCCGAGGCCGACCAGGAGGAGGGTCTGCCCGTGCAGCTCGAAGACCTGGTCCCTGCGATCTTGCCCGCGCCACTCGCGACGTCCCTGCGCGCGCACCAGGCCCGGTAGCCCCCGGGCGAACGCGAGCATCATCGCGAGCAGATGCTCTCCGATGTTGATGGCGTGGACGCCGCTCGCGTTGGTGAGGGCGATGCCCCGATCGACCAGCTCGGGGGTGAGGACGTGCTCGACGCCCGCCGACATCGTCTGCAGCCAGCGGAGTCGTGGCGCCTGGGCGATCTGCTCCGGCGTCAGGCGGAAGGAGCAGAGCGCGTCGGCATCGGCCAACTCCGGCGTGAGCTCGTCGCTCGACACCTGGACGATCGCGATGTCCGGGAAGCGTTGCCGGAGGTCGGCGACGAACGGCTCGGGGATCTCGACGGCGACGACCAGCTTGCGGATCGGCTCGCCCGCGCCGTCCGCCGGTCGCTCCTGGCCCGTGGGGGTCGTCACGTCGTCGCTCCAGTCGTCCTCGCGGTCGGCGCCGGGCGGCGACCATACCAGAGGACGACGTTGCGCACCGTCGGGATCACCCGGCGCGCCCGAACGAGCGACCAGTCCTTGGGGACCCTGATTAGCCGCCGATCTGGGACATGCCGCGGCGGATGTCGCGCTCGCCTTCGGAGAGCTTGTGGCCCCACGGCTTGCGCCAGATCCCGGCGCGCAGCTCGGCGCGGAGGGCATCGTCGTCGGCGCCGCCACGCATCAGGTCGCGGAGGTCCACCTCGTCGTTCCGCAGGAGGCAGAGCCGCAGCTTGCCGTCGGCGGTCAGGCGTACCCGGTTGCAGGTCGCGCAGAACGGGGCTGAGACCGGGGAGATGAACCCGACCGTGCCGGCGGCGCCTTGGATCCGCCAGGCGCGGGCCGGGTCTCCGGGAGCCTCGGGCAGCGGTTCGAGCGGTCCGAACCGTGCTTCGAGGCGAGCCTGCGTCTCCTCGCTGGTGACCAGGCCCTCGTCGTGGACGGCGCCGACGCCCTCCATCGGCATGATCTCGAGGAACCGCACCTGCCAGGGACGGTCCACCGTCAGCTGTGCCAGCTCCCCGACCTCATGGTCGTTCTGGCCCCGGAGGACCACGCTGTTGAGCTTGATCGGCGCCAAGCCGACCCGCTCTGCCGCCTCGATGCCTTCCCAGACAAGGTCGAGCCGCCCGCCGCGGGTCATGAGGCGGAACTTCGCCGGGTCGAGGGTATCGATGCTGATGTTGACGCGGTCGAGGCCGGCCGCCCGGAGGTCCCCCGCCAGCCGTCCGAGGAGCAGGGCGTTGGTCGTCATCGCCACTTCGTCGATGCCCGGGAACGCCTTCATCGCCCGCACGAGGTCGACGAGGTGGGGACGGACGGTCGGTTCGCCGCCGGTGAGGCGGATCTTCGTGAAGCCGAGCTCGGCGGCGAGCCCGACGACCCGCAACAGTTCCTCGTCGGTGAGCAGCTCTTCCCGCGGCTGAAACCGCATGCCAACCGCCGGCATGCAGTAGACGCAGCGGAAGTTGCAGCGGTCGGTGAGCGAGACGCGGAGGTAGGTCATCGCCCGCCCGTAGGCGTCGCGCGTCTTCGCCGACGGCTTGGGTGCGGCCAGGGACGCTAGCGTCACCGGTGGGGCGATCGTTACCATCGAGGGACCTCTCCGCGGACGCCGTCCCCGCCGGCCGGACCGGCGGCGCGGACGCCGACTGATAGCCAACGATTGACTATCCGAACACCCACGATAGCACCCCTGCACCAACCGGTCAAAGCGCCCCCGGCCCCTCGCGCCGCCCGGATCGTCAGTCGGCGCGGCCCTCGACACGCCGGTGGAGCGAGGCGCCCGGCGGTGACGCCTCGTCGAGGGTTCCCGGCGCACCCGATGCTGCCGCGGCGGGCGTCGGCGCGGCGAGTTCAACGTCGTGGGTCCGGTACGCGGCGATGGACGGGACCCGCCACGCCACCAGGGCGGAGGTGAGCACGGTCGCCAGGCCGCCGATCGCGACGGACGCTCCGGCCCCGGCGACGGCCGCCACCGCGCCGGCTTCGAACTCGCCGAGCTGCGGGCCGCCCATCGCAAAGGTGGAGTGAGCGGCCGCGACCCGGCCCCGCAGGGCATCCGGCGTCACGAGGTTTCGCACGGTGTGCCGCAGCGCCATGCTCACCGCGTCCGCCGCGCCGCTCCCGGCGAGGAAGGCCAGCGAAAGGGCGAGATCCCGGCTGAGGCCAAACCCGAGGATGCAGGCGCCGTAGGCCGCCACGGCCGCTAGGACGCCGGCGCCGGCCCGCTCCGGGATCCGGAGCCAACTCATCGCCACACCGCCGCCGACCGCCCCGATCGCTGGCGCCGCCAGCAGGAGACCCAGGCCGGTCGGGCCGACGCCCAGCACGTCCTCGGCGAAGATCGGCATGAGCACCGTGCTCGCGCCAAAGAAGGTGGCCGCGAAGTCGATCCCCATCACGCCGAGCAGGATCGGGGAGCGACGGAGGAAACGGAGCCCTTCGACGGCCGCCTCGATCCCGCCACGGGCCTGGGGGCTGACGGGTGGCCGGGTACGCATTGCCAGGAGTGCCGCGACAACCGCGGCGAAGGACGCCGCATCGACCGCGTACGCCGCCGCGACGCCGAACTGGCCGATCAGGATCCCCCCGAGGGCCGGGCCGGCGACGCCGGCGACCTGGAAAGACAGCGTGCTCATCGCCATCGCGCCGGCCATCTCGGCGCGGGGGACGAGCGCGGGGACGAGCGCCTGCCGGGTGGGGTTGGCGACCGCCCCAAAGGTCGCCGAGAGGAAGACGATGGCGTAGACGAGCGGGAGGTTGACCGACCCGGCGGCCGTCATCGCGGCGAGCGCGGCAGAGGTAAGGAGCAGGGCGACCTGCGACGCGATCAGGGTGCGTCGGCGGTCGTAGCGATCGGCCACCACGCCGCCGGCGATCCCGAAGAGGAGGATCGGCGCGAATCGGACGAGCCCGAGCAGCCCGAGTTGAAACGGGTCGCCGGTGAGCTGATAGACCTGCCAGGCGACCGCGACCCGCTGGATCTGGGAGCCCGCCGAAGAGATGCCGTCGGCGGCCCAGAGGAGCCGGTAGTCGCCGTGGCGCAAGACCTGATAGACGCGTCCCGATCCGGCCACGGCTCCGCCCACGCCCCTCTCATCATCGCGCCGCCACCGTGCGGGACCGCAAGTATCGCCGGTCCGCGAGGCCTCGGTGATGTCAGGATGGGCGCGAGGTACTCGCCATGTCGCGCCGCTCGCCAGACTGATCGGCCGGAAGTCTCAATCGGCGGGGGGCCTGAGTAGCGTCCGGTGCCGTAGGATGGGCGGGGTGGACGCCGCGGGACACGAGCGCGAGGTGGCACGGCAGCGAGCCGTTCCTCTCGGACGGACGGGGGAAGAGCGACCGTGGGTGGACGGGGCGGAGACGAAGGGGCGAACCGGTTCCCGCCCGGGGCGCTCGGAGGCGAGCAAATCCGCGCCGCGATCGAGCGCCCCCGACCGCTGGTCCAGGGCTACCGGTCGCTGGACGAGCAGGTGCAGCCCAACGGGTTCGACCTGACGCTGGAAGCGGTCGATCGCTTCGCGACGGCGGGGGCGATCGGCGCGACCAACGCCGACCGGGCGCTACCGCAGCTCGAGCGTCTCCCCTTCGGCGACGACGGCTGGCTTCACCTGGCGCCCGGCCCCTACCTGCTTACCTTCAACGAGGTGGTGGATCTTCCCCTCGGCCTGATGGCCCTTGGGCGCCCCCGCTCGAGCCTGACCCGCTGCGGGGTGGCCATCCACTCGGCGGTCTGGGACGCGGGGTACCGCGGCCGCTCGACTTCGATGCTCGCCGTCGACAACAGCCAGGGGTTCCGGCTGGCAAGGGACGCGCGGATGCTCCAGCTCGTGTTCTTCTCGCTATCCCGTCCGCCCGAGACGGGGTACCAGGGCGCCTATCAAGGGGAGAATCTCGGCAACCGCGACCGCTGAGCGCGCGGCATTCCCGTCCGAGAGCCGAGAGGCCGGGCGCGCTATCGACCGTCAGGACGGGCGTACGCGGGGCGCTCGTAGGCCTCGCCCTCAAAGGGGATCTGGCTGCGGACCCGCTTAACCGAGGCCGTCACGTCGCAGCCTTCGACCGGGCAGAAGTAGATGAGGGTGTACTCCTCTTCGATCTGGGCCTCGAAGCGCGTCGGTCGCCCCTGCTTCCCGCGCAGCCGCATCTCGACGCCGTGGTCACCGCAGCGCGGCACGTCGGGCTCAGGGGCCGGCTCCCGGCGAAAGATGATGTCCAGCAGCCTGTTCACCGTCGTCCTGCTCCTGTCCGCGCCGCGCACCCGGTCGGAGCCGGCTCGGGTCACCAGGACCGAGCGGGCTACCAGAAGCGGGTGGGCGTCGGCGTGATCACCTCGGGTGGGCCGTCGGCCCGGATGATAACCTCCTGCTCCACGGCGGCGCCCGCCCAGCCCGGGACGAAGATGCCCGGCTCGACGCAGAGCGCCATGCCCGGTTCGAGCGGCGTGTGGTCGCCGGCGCGGAGGTAAGGCAACTCGACTGTCTCGAGGCCAATCCCGTGGCCGGCCATCGGCCCCGCGTCGTCCGCGAAGCGGCTCGCGGCGGTAACCCGCGAAGCGGCCCGGACCACGTCGTCGACGGTGGCCCCGGCCACGCACGCGGCGACGGCCCGCTCGGTCGCCGTGACCACGGTCTCCAGCAGGTCCCGGTGCTCCGTTCCGAGCGGCGGCGCGATCAGAACGCGGTTGACGTCGAAGCCGTAGCCGGCGCGGGCGCCGATGACGTCGACGGCCACCACGTCCCCCTGGACGATCGGCCGGTCGGTCGCGGGCGGCCAGCGGGAACCCGCGGCCGACCAGGTGCCGCTGT
>CADCWG010000033.1 GCA_902806335.1 uncultured Thermomicrobiales bacterium
GCCGACCCCACCTCGGCGACCGGCCGCCGGGCCGTCGAGGCCTCGGCGGCGGTCGGCGGGCCGCCGAGCGTCGCGAGGGGCGGCGGCATGTGGGCGCGGTTGCGGACCACCGGCGGGGCCGTCGTCGGCGGCCGCGGCACCGGCCCGCCGACGCGACGGGTCGATGCCCGGTCGGCCGCCGAGGTTTGCAGCGGTGGCAGCGGCGTGGTCCCGGACGCGAGGTCGCCGATCGGCTGGCGCTCGACCGCCGACCGAAACAGGCGGGCGAACGAGGTCACGTCGTGGTACCGCTCGTTGGGCGGCTTGGCGAGCGCCCAGAGCAGCACGTCGTCGACCGCCGGCGGCAGGTCGAGGTCCGGACGCGCCTTCGACGGCGGGAGCGGGGTCCGCTCGAGGTGGGCGCGGACGACGTCGTGCTTGGTCCCGCCGACCGACTCGAGGGTGAAGGGCGGCTCCCCGGTCAGCAGCTCGTAGACGACGCAGCCGAGGGCGTAGATGTCGGTCGTCGGCTCGACCGGCTCGCCGCGGGCCTGCTCGGGCGCGAGGTACGCCGCCGTGCCAAACGTCGCCCCGCCGATCGGCTCCTGGACCAGGCCGGCGTGCTGGGCGAGGCCGAAGTCGATCAGCTTGACGACGCCCTCGGGGGTGACCAGCAGGTTCTTGGGGGTCACATCGAGGTGGACCAGGCCCTTGGCATGGAGGTGGGCGAGGGCGGCGGCGACCTGGTCGAGGAGGTCGGCGACCTCCGCCGGGGGGAACGGGCCGCGCTCGCGCAAGAGCTCCTGGAGCGACGGGCCGGGAACGTACTCGTGGACGGCCCAGGGCGCCTCCTGGTCCTCGTGGAGGTCGAAGACGCGGGCGATGTTCGGGTGGGAGGCGAAGGCCTGGAGGCGGGTCTCGTGGCGGAAGCGGGCCCGCGTCGCCGGGTTGCCGCGGTACTCGGCGCGGAGGGTGCGCAGCGCGACCTGGCGCCGCGTGCGCAGGTCCCGACCGCGGTAGACGACCGCCATCCCGCCGGTGCCGAGCGGCTCCCCGAGGTCGACCGCGTAGCGGTTGGCCACGACCGTGCCGTCCTCGCCGGGCGCACCCGGCTGGGCCGGTGGCCCGACCTGGGCGCCGGCGACGGCCTCATCGGGTTGGTCGGAGGCGCCCCACTCAGCGGTCGCCGTCGCGTCGACGCGCAATCGTGCGGCCTCCCCGCTCACGCCGCGTCCGGCGCCGGGATGCTCGGACCGTTGGCGTCCCACTGTACCAGACCGTCCCCGCCGGGTCAGGTCACGGGCCGGGCCGGTACAGACGGCCCGCCGGCGCGCCCCCGCGACGCGCCACGCGCCAGGGTCGGCGGGGGCCATTGACATCCCCGAGGGGCGGCCATAGGATCGCGGCCATCGAATCGCTTCGACGGCGTCTCGCCCTTTGTCCGACCGGACCGGGCGGAGCCGTCGGAGCCGAGGGCCGGCTGTCCAACGGGGGACGCCTGACCATGGCCACGATGGCCGACATCGCCCAGCGCGCCGGGGTCTCCCTGAGCACCGTCTCGTACGCGCTCAGCGGGAAGCGGGCGATCTCCGAGCCGACCCGGCGGCGGGTGCTCCAGGCTATCGACGACCTGGACTACCACCCCCACGCCCACGGCCGCGCCCTCGCGAGCAAGCGGAGCCGCACCATCGCGCTCTTCTTCCCCCATCGCGCCAAGGGCCTCTCGGAGATGCACCTCGAGTTCATCACCCACGCGGCGGAGGCCGCCGGCGAGCACGGCTACGCCTTCCTCCTCTCGACCTCACCCGACGAGGACGCCGAGATCCTGAGGATGAGCGGCCAGGGCCTGGTCGACGGGCTGATCCTGATGGAGATCACCCTCGACGACCCACGCGCCGAGCGCCTCCGCGACCGCGGCTTCCCCTTCGCGATGATCGGCCACCGCCGCGACAACGCCGGGATCAGCTACGTCGACCTCGACTTCGCCGACGCCGTCGAGACGGCGGTCCGCCACCTCGTCGACGCCGGCCACCACGCGGTCGCCCTCGTCAACGCCGCGCCGAGCCTCCTCGCCGCGGGATACGGACCCGCCGTCCGCGCGCTCGAGGGCTACACCCGGACCGCCGCCGACGTGGGCCTCGACCCGATCGCCGTCGCCTGCGAGCCGACGCCCCGGGCCGGCGAGCGGGCCCTCGCCGAGTTGCGCGCGGCCCGGCCCGACCTCAGCGGCGTGGTCACCATCAACCGGGAGGCGATCGGCGGGATGGTCCAGGCGGCCGCCGACCTTGGCCTGGCGATCCCCGACCGCCTCTCGCTGGTCGCGGTCGTCACGGAGCGGCTCGCTCAGCTCTTCTCCCCCACCCTGACCACCATCGACTTCCCCGCGGCCGAGATGGGGCGGCTCGGCGCGGAGATGCTGATCCGCCGCCTGGAAGGAGGTGAGGACCCGCCGACGCAGCGCCTGCTCCGCGCGGCGCTGACCGTCCGGCAGAGCTCCGGGCCGTACCGGGGGCCATGAGCACGGTGTCCCGCCGGGGGCGGCGACGACGGCCCCGCCCGGGATGCCCCGTCTGGCGAGCGATGCCCCACGACGACGTGACAGGGAGGACGGCACGATGCAACGGCGGACCGAACGCAGCGAGCAGCGCGTCGAGCAGCGCACCGAGCAGCGCACCGAGCAGCGCACCGAGCAGCGCGCCGAGCAGCGCCCCCAGGACCAGCCGGGGGCCACGACGCCGACCGTGAACCGGCGCACCCTGCTCAAGGCGGCCGGCGCCGGCGCGGCCGGCGTGGCGCTCGCCGGGGCCGCCGGCGCCCGGCCGACCCGCGCCCGCCAGGGCGGCACCACCATCCGCTGGTGGGACTACTACAACGAGGGCGCCAACAACACCGCGATGCAGGCCCAGCTGCAGCGCTACATGGACAGCCACCCCGGGATCGTCGTCGAGCGGACCACGATCCCGTTCGCGGACCTGAAGCAGAAGCTGCTCCAGGGCGCGACGGCCGGCGAGCTGCCCGACGTCGCCGTGATCGACAACCCCGACCACCAGGCCTTCGCCGCCCTCGGGGTCCTCGAGGACCTCACCGAGCGGGTGACGTCCTGGGGCCAGGCGGCCTCCTACTTCGAGGGCCCCTGGAACTCGACGACGTTCGAAGGCAAGAACTACGGCATCCCCGACAACAGCAACTGCCTCGTGCTCTGGATCAACACCGCCATCGCCGGCGCGGCCGAGGTCGTCCCGCCCACGAACTGGGACGAGCTGCGCGCCGCCGCGAAGGCGCTCACGGCGGGCGACCAGTACGGCCTGGCGGTGAGCGGGGTCAAGAGCGAGGAAGGCACCTTCCAGTGGCTGCCGTTCCTCTGGGAGACGGGCGCCGACATCCCGACCATCGACAGCGAGGGCGGGCGCGCCGCGCTCCAGCTCTGGGTCGACCTCGTGGCCGAGCGGTCGATGTCCCAGGGCATCCTGGGCTGGACCCAGCAGGACGTGCTGACCCAGTTCCAGAACGGCAAGGCCGCGATGATGCTCAACGGCCCCTGGCAGATCCCGGTCCTCAAGCAGGACAGCCCGGACCTCCAGTGGCAGGTCACCACGATCCCCGTCCAGGCCCAGGGCGCCTCGATCCTCGGCGGCGAGAACTACAGCATCGTCGCCGGCGGCCCGAACGTCGACGCCGCCTGGGAGCTGCTGACCTGGACCCAGCAGCCGGAGAACCTCAAGCAGTACCTCAGCGAGGCCGGCAAGCTGCCGAGCCGCCAGGACCTCGCCGAGGACCCGTACTGGACAGGCGACCCGGTCCTGCGCGTCTTCGTCGAGCAGCTCAAGGTGGCCCGGCCGCGCGCCTACGGCCCGAGCTACCCGGAGATCTCGAACGCCATCCAGGAGGCGATCCAGGCCGCCGTCAGCGGCCAGGCCGACGTCGCCTCCGCCCTCGCCCGCGCCCAGGCCACCATCACGCCGCTCCTCCCGTCCTCGTAGCGACCCGTCTCGCTGGGCCCGGCGCGCCGCGCGGCGCGCCGGGCCCGGTCGCGCCGTCCGGAGGGAGCACCCGATGGCCCGCAGCCTGACCCAGACCGGCACCGGTCCCCTCGTCCGCCCCTCCCGCGGAATCGGTCTCGGCCGGCTGCGCGGGCTCGGCGGCTACCTCTACGTGATCCCGGCCCTCGCCTACATCGCCCTGACGATGCTCTACCCGGTCTACGAGAACCTCCGGATGAGCGTCCACGACGTCAACGTCCGCACCTTCCTCGCGGGCGACTGGCCGTTCGTCGGCCTCGACAACTACCGGACCCTGGTCGACGACCCGGTCTTCCGCAAGGCGCTCAGCGTCTCGCTGATCTTCACCGGCGGGTCCCTCCTCGTTCAGTTCACCCTCGGCTTCGCGCTGGCCCTCTTCTTCGTGCGGCCGTTCCCGGGCAACGGGCTGCTCCGAGCGCTGCTGCTGCTCGCCTGGATGCTGCCGACCGTGGTCAGCGGCAGCCTCTTCCGCTGGTCGCTCGACGGCGACTACGGGATCGTCAACGCCGGTCTGGAGGCCGTCGGCCTCCTCGATTCCGGTCGCTTCTGGCTGATCGACCCCGACACGGCGCTGCTCGGCACCATCATCGCCAACATCTGGGTCGGGATCCCGTTCAACATGGTCCTGCTGCTGGCCGGATTGCAGAACATCCCCGCCACCCTCTACGAGGCGGCCAGCGTCGACGGCGCGAACGCCTGGCAGCGCTTCCGGTCGCTGACCCTGCCCCTGATGCGGCCCGTCGCCCTCAGCGTGCTGCTGCTGGGCCTGATCTACACCTTCAAGGTCTTCGATCTCATCTACGTGATGACCGGCGGCGGCCCCGTCGACGCCACCTCGGTGCTGCCGATCTATACCTACCAGCTCTCGTTCGAGTTCTTCCGCTTCGGCCAGGGCGCGGCGGCGGCGACGCTGCTGCTGATCGGCCTGGTCGGCTTCGCCATCGCCTACCTCTGGCTGAGCCGTCGCGAGGAGATCGCCTGATGGCCGCGGTCGCCCCTTCCCGCTACACCCGCCCCGCCCCGCCGCCGGCCCGCGCCCGCTGGCGGCGCGACGGCTGGGGCAGCACCGCGATCGGCACCGTCCTGGTCCTGCTCTACCTCTTCCCCGTCTTCTGGATGGTCTCCACGTCGCTCAAGAGCCAGGCCGACATCTTCGCCGACCCGCCGAAGATCTTCCCCTCGCCGGTCGACTTCGGCGCCTACCGCGAGGCGGTGATCGACAACCCGGCCGTGCTGCGCGCGATCAGGAGCAGCCTGATCGTCAGCCTCGGCACCATGGCGCTGACCGTGGTCCTCGCCGCGCCGGCCGCCTACGCGCTCGCCCGCCTCCGCCTGCGCGGCGGGTCGCTCGTCGTGCTCCTGCTGCTGATCACCCAGCTCCTGCCCAGCATCGTGATCGCGGGCCCCCTGTTCGTCGTCTTTAGCGACCTCGGCCTGGTCAACTCCTACCCGGCCCTGATCCTGGCCGACGCCACGATCACGCTGCCGTTCGCGGTGATCATCCTGCGGCCCTTCTTCCTCTCCGTGCCCCGCGAGCTCGAGGCCGCGGCCCAGGTCGACGGCAGCAGCGGCTTCGGGGCGTTCTGGGGGATCGTGCTCCCGCTGGTGCGGCCTGGGCTGATCACGGTCGCGGTCTTCGCCTTTCTGTTCACCTGGGGCGAGTTCGTCTTCGCGCTCTCGCTCAACGTGAACGAGGACATCCAGCCGATCACGGTCGCCCTCAACAAGTTCATCGGCCAGTACGGCACCCAGTGGAATAACCTGATGGCGGTCGCCACGACCGTCGCCCTGCCGATCATCGCCGTCTTCGCCGGCCTCCAGCGCTTCGTCGTCGGCGGGCTCACCAGTGGCGCGACCAAGGAGTGAGCGACCCGCCGCCGCCCGACCGGGGGGGACGGCGCACACGGCCAGGGGGGTGAGATGCGGGTGATGCAGGTCGGGCTCGGCGGCTTCGGCCGGAGCTGGGCGGAGGTGGCGCGGGACGCGGAGGGGATCGCCCTCACCGCGGTGGTCGACCCGGTGCCGGAAGCGCGGGCCTGGGCCACCGAGACGATCGGCCTCCCGCCCGAGGCCTGCTTCGCCACGCTCGGCGACGCCCTCGCGACGACGAACTGCGACGCCGTGCTGGTGATCACGCCGCCGGAGACCCACCGCGCCCTCGCCGAGCAGGCGCTCGCGGCCGGCCGGCACGTGCTGGTCGAGAAACCGCTCGCCACCACGCTGCCCGACGCCGTCGCGCTCGTCGACGCGGCCGCGGCGGCCGGGAAGCACCTCATCGTCAGCCAGAACTACCGCTTCCGCGCCCCGGTCCGGGCGATCCAGGGCCTCGTCGCCGACGGCACGATCGGCGACCTCACGGCCGTGCGGATGGTCTGCCGCCGCGACACGCGGACGCTCTGGCCGCCCGACAACTTCCGCTACGCGATGCGCCACCCCTACCTGATCGACATGGCCGTCCACCACCTGGACATGCTCCGCGCGATGACCGGCCGCGAGGTCGGTCCCCTCTACGCCCGGAGCTGGCCGGTCCCCGACAGCCCCTACCGGCACGACCCGACCCTGGTCGCGGTGATGGGGCTCGACAACGGCGCGAGCGCGACCGTCGAGGGGAGCTGGGCGGCGCACGGCGAGGAGACCTCCTGGAACGGCGTCTGGGAGCTGACCGGCGAGAAGGGCCGGATCCGCTGGGCGGGCGGCGACGGCGACCCCGCGAGCGGGGACCTGACCCTCGAGCGCTGGGGCGAGCCCGTCGAGCCGATCGCCCCCTCGCCCCTCGCCTACCCCGAGCGGGTGGGAACGCTCCAGTCGCTCCGCGCGGCCGTCTCGGCCGGGCGCCCGGCCGAGACCAGCGGGGACGACAACGTCCACAGCCTCGCGCTGGTGCTCGGCTGCGTCCGCTCGATCGAACGCCAGGATCTGGTCGACGTCCCGGCCCTGCTGCGGGAGGCGCGCGGGCAGGCGGCGGCCGAGCCAGAGCCGGCGGCGGCCGAGGCGGGACCGGCGGCGTGAGCCCGGGCCGTCGGCCGAGGCGACGGGCGGGCGGACGACGGCGTCCGGAGGCCCTGCTATGATGCCGCCCCGACCGCGGGGCGGCCGCACGGCCGGGCCTCTGCCGGACCGGCGACCGTTCCCACGACCCGCGACGACGAGGGAGGAGATCCGATGAAGGTCGGCGTGTTCACCGTGCTCTTCGCGGAGCGTCCGCTCGAGGAGACGCTCGATTACGTCAAGGCCGCCGGCTGCGATGCCGTCGAGATCGGCACCGGCGGCTACCCCGGCGACGCCCACTGCAAGCCGGCCGAGCTGCTGGCCGACAAGGACGCGCTCGGCAAGTTCAGGGACGCCTTCGCCAGCCGCGACCTGGAGATCAGCGCCCTCTCCTGCCACGGCAACCCGATCCACCCCGACCAGGGCCTCGCCCAGTCCCACGACGCCGCCTTCCGGGACACGGTCCGCCTCGCCGCGGAGCTGGGCGTCCAGAACGTGATCACCTTCTCGGGCTGCCCCGGCGACTCGGAGACCAGCCAGCGCCCGAACTGGGTGACCTGCCCGTGGCCGCCCGACTACCGCGACACCCTCGAGTGGCAGTGGAACGAGCGGGTCGGGCCCTACTGGCAGGAGGCGGCCGCGTTCGCCCAGGGCCAGGGCGTCCGGGTGGCGATCGAGCTCCACCCCGGGTTCGTCGCCTACCACACGGAGTCGTTCCACCGCCTGCGCGAGGTCGGCGGACCGGCGATCGGCGTCAACTTCGACCCCTCGCACCTCTTCTGGCAGCAGATGGACCCGCTGGTCTGCGTCCGCGAGCTGGGCGACGCGATCTTCCACGTCCACATGAAGGACACCTGGCTCGACGGACCGAACATCCGCCGCAACGGCGTGCTCGACACCAAGCCCTACTCGGACGAGCTCCACCGCTCGTGGATCTTCCGCACCGTCGGCTACGGCCACGGCGCCGAGTTCTGGCGGGCGCTGATCAGCGAGCTCCGCCTCGCCGGCTACGACGGCGCCCTCTCGATCGAGCACGAGGACTCGATCCTGAGCACGAACGAGGGCTTCACCCGCGCGGTGTCCTTCCTCAAGGACAGCGTGATCACCGAACAGCCCGGCCAGGCCTGGTGGATCTAGGCGTCAGGGCGTCGCGTGTGATGGCGACCAGGCGGTCGGCGAGCGAGACCGCCGCCGGCCGCCGGCCGCCGGCCGACGGCCGACGGCTGAGGAGGAACTGATGAGCGAGATCGGCGTCGGCCTCGTGGGCTACAAGTTCATGGGCCGCACCCACTCCAACGCCTACCGGCAGGTGGGCCACTTCTTCGACGTCGACCCCACCCCACGGATGGTCGCGCTCTGCGGCCGCGACGAGGCGGGGGTCCGCGACGCCGCGGCCAAGCTCGGTTGGGAGGGGTACGAGACCGACTACCGTCGGCTCGTCGCCCGGGACGACATCGGGCTGGTCGATGTCGCGACGACGGGCAACGCCCACCGGGAGGTCGTGCTGGCGGCGCTCGCGGCCGGCAAGCACGTCCTCTGCGAGAAGCCGCTCGCCAACACGCTGGACGAGGCGGGCGAGATGCTCGCCGCCGCCCGCGCCGCCAAGCCCGGCACCGTGGCGATGGTCAACTTCAATTACCGCCGCGTACCGGCAGTCCAGCTCGCCAAGCAGCTGATCGCCGACGGTCGCCTCGGGGAGATCCGCCACTTCCGGGCGGTCTACGCCCAGGACTGGATCAACGACCCGTCGTTCCCGCTGGTCTGGCGTCTCCAGAAGGACCTCGCCGGCTCCGGCGCGCTCGGCGACATCGCCGCCCACATCCTCGACCTGGCCCACTTCCTGGTCGGCCCCGTTACCGAGGTGGTCGGCACGCTCGATACGTTCATCAAGGAGCGGCCGCTCGAGACGGCGGGCGCCGGCGGGGCCGGTCTGTCGGCCGCCGCGGGCACCGAGATGGGGCAGGTGACCGTCGACGACGCCGCCAGCTTCCTCGCCCGCTTCGCCTCCGGGGCGACGGGAACCTTCTCGGCCACCCGGCTCGCCCCCGGGCGCCGCAACTTCAACAGCTTCGAGGTCAACGGCGCCAACGGGAGCCTGGTCTTCAACCTGGAGCGGATGAACGAGCTCGAGGTCTACCTGGCCGACGACCCGCCCGGCCTGCAGGGGTTCCGGACGATCAACGTCACCGACGCCGAGCACCCGTACGCCGCCGCCTGGTGGCCCGCCGGCCACATCATTGGCTACGAGCACACCTTCGTCCACGCGATCAAGGACCTGATGGACGGGATCAAGGCCGGCCAGACCCCGGCGCCGACGTTCGAGGACGGCTACCGCTGCCAGGCGGTCCTCGACGCCGTCGAGCGCAGTTCCCGGGAACGCGCCTGGGCCACGCCCCAGGAGCCGCCCGCCTAGAGGGCATCCGCCCCGCGGGCGTTGCCCGCACACGGCGACGACACTGCGGGAGGGGGCAGGGCGTCCGCGCCCTGCCCCCTCCATCGCTCCGCGTGATACGATCCCCGCGGGACGCACGGAACGCAGACTGAATCCGGTTGGTCGCCGGGGCTTCGCCCCGTGGGTTTACAGCCGGCTTCAAAAGGCGTCGGCCGACTGCGTACCTGAGCCCGGAGCAAGCTCCGGGCGGGCCCGGCCTTCGATCCGCGCCCAGCTCACCACCGAACAGCCAGGATCCGGGTAACCGGCCCGCCGGCGCCACGCGGCAGCGGCGCCTACATGGTCCGCACGCCGAAGGTGCCGACCCCGAGAAAGGCGAACTGCCGGGCGTCGCCCCGCGCCGCGCCGGCCGGCTCGACCTCGATGTCGCTCTGCGTCCCGTCCTCCGTCGCCAGGACGTAGAGCCCCGGCTCCAGGGTCAGGTCCTCGCCCGCGAACGCCAGCTCGCCCGACCAGAGTCGCCCGTCGTCGCCCTGCCCGGTCACGATCCGGTAGGCCACGTCGCCCAGTTCGACATCGTCCGTGTCGTAGAGCGTGCCCTCGCCGATCCGCTCCTCGGTCGCCATGGTCTGTCGTGTCCTCTCCGCGCCGCCGCCGACGGCGGCCTCGTCCGCCGTCGGCTACCCCGAGCGGCGTGGCCGCGGCGCAAGGGGCGTACCCCGCTCGGAGCACGGCCGCCGCCCACCCGTACTCGGTCGTGGTCGTCGTGGCCGGGGTCACGAGACCGGGTGTCGCCCGCGGGTACCGGTCGGGAGCGGCGTCCCGCTCGTCGGACCGGACACTACCGACTGTCCTCTCGCGGCCGGACCGGACGGCGAGCCACGCGGCCGTGCGCGGGCCGGGCGGCCGTCCCCGGGCGAGCGCGTCGCCCGGCGGGGTGTCCGACCCTACGGCGCGCGACCGGTGAGGGTCCGCCCGTCGCGCTCGATCGCCCAGCCGTCGTCGCGCTCGATCGCCCAGCCGTCGGCGCGCACGACCACCCGCCCGCCGCCGCGGCGGGCCACCATCGCCGCGCGGACCCGCGCCTGCTCGTCCCGCTCCAACGTGGCCC
>CADCWG010000034.1 GCA_902806335.1 uncultured Thermomicrobiales bacterium
CGCCTCGACGGCCGCCGGCTCGTCCCCGGCGGCCCAGGCGATCGGCTCGCCGGTGGGGTGGACCGACGGCGGGATCAGGGTTTGGCACCCCGTCGACCGCAGCTCGACGAGCATCGACCGGCCGTCCCCGTCGCCCACGGGGTCGACGAACCTGGCCGTCGTCGGGGGCGCCTCGGTCCGGTAGAGCCGGTGGGCGCGCGGCGCCGACGGGCGGCCGAAGGCGGCGCCGGTCGGGGGGAGGAGGCGGTCGGCGAGGGCGCGGGCCTCGGCCTCGTCGAGGTCGACGTCGATCAGGCCCCCGGAGGGCGCGCCGAGGAGGACGCCGAGGTTGGACGGGCCGCGGCCGAAGTGCCGCGCCAGGTCGGCCCCGTCCAGGCGGAGGTCCTGCCACCCGGGGACCCGCGGTGCCTTGGACCGGTGGGGCACCGGGATGACGGCCCACCCCCGACGGCGGGAGGCAAGGGCGGCGTCGACCGCGGCGGTCTCGGGGGCGCTCATCTCCGCCCCCCGTCCTCGTCGGGCCCTTTCGGCGCAGCATCGCCGCGACGCGGGCCCGGCACCTCGGGACCGATGGGGCGGCCCCCTGCCACTCGGTCCGCGTCCGGCGGCCCGTCCCCGATCTCGGGGGGGGCGAGCAGCCGCAGCCAGAGCCGATCCCACAGCGCCCGCCGCACCTCCAGGGGCAGCGGGCCGCCGCCGTCGTGCCGGTCCACCGGAGCGGCCGACCGAACCGAATCGTGTCCGTCGCGCATGACGCGACCGCCTCCCGGGCCGCCACGGCGGCCCCGTTGGGCGCGGGCGGGTCGGACGGGGTGCCCGCGCCTCTACAAGGGAGGCGTGAAGCGATCGGTGTGTCGGCGGAACGATCGGGGTCGGCGGCCGAACAAGCCGTTCTGGCGCGGGAACGTTTTGTTCCCGCCACCGGGGTAGGGGCTAGGGCGGGACCTCCCAGGGCTCGTCCGGGACTGGCGCGTACCAGCAGAGATAACCAAGGCGGACCCAGCGGCGGAGGTGCGCGTGGAGCTGCGGCATAGACTCCTTGAGCTGGTCGACCTGCCCCCAGACGGTCTTGGAGACGGTGGATCGTGCCCTTTCGTGCTTCTCGGGAAAAGCCCGAAGACGGTCTCCGTTACCCAGGCCCGCCCGCAGGTACGCCGCCATCTGCTCGTGCTCACGACGGAGGTTGGCGGCCTTATCCGCCTCACCTCCTGCCTCCGCCCTTTGTGCTTCCTGCTCACGCTCGTCCAGGGCCCGTCTCAAAGCTCTGACTGCGTCCTCGTCCAGAACGGTGCCAGCGTCCCCTGGACCGGAGGTCCGTCCGATGTCACGCTCCAACGCACCGCCATTCCGTCGCGCTGGACTGCTTGGTGGGGCGGACCCGCCGACCAAGTCGAGCGCTTCCAGGGGGGCGGGCGACGCCCGCAGCAGACGGGCCAGGCGTCGGGTGCCATCCCGGTCCGTGAGCCCACCCTTCTCGTCCCGGAAGTCGATCAGCCAGACCGGTCCGCTGCGGGCGAACCGGGACCGCCGTGGCTGGACCTCCACGCCGTAGGCCGAGGCCGTCTCCGCCGATCGCCCTCCGCCCGCCGCCCAGAGGCGCAGCAGCGCGTGCTCGGGAAGGTCCGTGCGGGCGAGCGCCCGCCCTTTCTCCCCGTACATCCGCGCCATGACGTCCACAACTTCCTCGGCGTGTCGCGCCAGCACGTCTGCCACGCCGAGCGCCTGCGCCGAGAAGTTGGGGTCGTCGGGGTCGAGGCAGGCGGTCAGTTCCTCGTGGTCGTCGAACAGCCGGTCGGGCTCCGTTCGGTGCACATGCTCGGCGAACCGCACGTAGGACAGGGCGACGGTGCGGGGCTCGCCCTCGGGCAGGGCGTCGGCGAAGAGGTCGAGTCCGTACCGGTCCGCCGGGTCGTGCGCCGCCAGCCCAGCCGCCACCACCGCGAACCGGCGGTCGACGCACTGGGAGCAGCCCCCGCAGTGGGGCCGGCCCGGCGTCCGGCGGTGGTGCTTGCCGCAGGAGTGGGTCATCGCGAGGAGGTCGGGGCAGTCCGCCGCCGTGAGGGCGCCCAACGCCTCGGCCCGGGTCCGGTCCCACAGCGGGTTCGTCACGCGGACCGCCCCGCCGAAGACCCGCGCCAGCAGGCGATTCACCATGCGCAAGAAGCGGGGGTGCGTGCCGCGGCTGGCCAGCGCCCCGACCAGCTGCCCGTTGATGGGCGGGTTGACGCTGACGTAGCCGTTGTCGGCCAGCAGCACCTCGCCGGCGCCGACGTGCGCCGCGACCGCGGCGCCCAGGCAGGCGAAGAGGAACCCGCGCGAACGCTGGGAGCTGTCGCCGTCGCCCCCGCCCGCGCGGTGGATCTCGACGCTCACGCGCGGCAGGTGCGGTCGACCCAGCCTTCGCCCCACCTCAACGAACAGCCGTTCCTGTCGCGCCCGGATGTGGTTGGCGGACCACTGGCTGACGACGACCGGACGCGCCCCGCGCTGGTGGACCGCCTCGACCAGCGCGCAGAGGCTATCCACGCCGCCGGAGCAGAGGACCACCGTGTCGGGGGCATCGAGCAACTCCCGAGCGTCCCACCGGATCGGGACCTGCGCCTCCTCGGGCCGCGCCCGGTCGAAGGCGAGCGCCCAGCGGTCCTCGGTCCCGTAGCCCAGCACCTCCTCCATCGCTTCCCGCACCCCGGCCGCGGACCAGAACGCCGGGTCCGCCACGGGAATGCAGACCGTCAGCTCCCGCCGCCACCCCTCGCGGTGGACGTCGACCGGCCCGCCGCGGAGGACCGCCCGGTCGGCGGCGAAGCAGTAGGCCGCGATCCGGACCAGGTCCGACACCCGCGGGTCCACCGCGCCGGCGACCTTGCCCGGCAGGTTGCCGACGACCAGGTTGAGCTTCGAGTCGCCGCCCCGGGTGGAGACGGCCTCGCGCACGTCCCACGGGCCGGCGAGGTCCGCCGGGACCGCGGCGCCGTCGCACCGGACGAGCGCCCGCGTCGGACAGGGGCTGGTCACCGTCCCGCCTCCAGCAGCAGGGCCGTCCGCAGCTTCTGCAGGGCGTGCGCGACGAATCCCTGGGCGTCCTCGTGCCCGATGGCGCCCAGCGTCTCCCAGCGCCGCTTGCCGTACCAGCCGACGGCGAAGAGTTCGACCGCGCGGGCGGTCTGCCGGGAATGCAGGTCGAGCGCGGCGGCGAAGTCGGCCGACGCTCCGACCGTCGCCAGGCCGCCCCCCCCGACCGCGTGGGGAAGCTCCCGGTCGACGTAGAAGCGGAGGGTGCGGGCGACGAAGTCACCGAAGAACCGGCCGGCCAGGTCGCCGAACTGGCGGTCGGACGCGTGTCGCCGGAAGGCGCGCTCCAGGTCCTCCAGCGACGAACCGAACAGCGAGCGGCCCTCGGTCCCGACCGTCTCGGCCAGCGCGCGGCCCAGGGCGAGTGAGGCGATCTCGCCGAACGGGCCCGATTCCGGGTGGCGACCCAACTCGCTGCGGGCGCGGTCGGCGACACGGGCCACGAACTGGAGGGCCGTGTCGTCGCGCCGAGCCGGGACGCCGAGTCGGGCGACCTCGTCCAGGAAGTCGGGGCCGCGGGCGGCGCTGGCAAGGCGGGTCAGCAGCCAGAAACAGTAGGTGAGCGAGGGATCGTGGCCCAGTTGACGCAGGCGACGCTCGGCGGCCAGGACGGTGGCGCCGGCCACGGCGGGGGCGTCGGGGCTTGGAGCGTGGAGCAGGCCGACGACGACGCGCCAGCGCTCGCTTGCCGGGAGGCGAGCGACAACGGTGTGGCCCACGGGATGCCACCCTCGAGACTAAGACTCAAATTCCGTCAACCAGATACAAAAGCGTACACGTCGAACCAGTTGGGATGGAATAGGAACATCGGGTGACATAGAGGCACGCGAGGTCGTGTTGGTGCCGGCCAACTTCGCCCCGAGTGCGAGACCGTCTCCTCCCGGTCGGTCGACTCGAGAAGAGGTTCGACCAACAAGCGAGAGCGAACGAGTACAATATGGTACGAAGGAGGACAGGAACTCGCCCAATTCATCTCGACGGTCAGGAGGAATGCAGCATGGGGTCCCTGCAGGAGGAGCGGGTGCGGCGGTTGCTCAGCGTGCGGGCGCTTGCGGAGCGGGCCGGCGTCGCGCCGAACACGGTGCACCTGGTCGAGACGGGGCAGCGCCTGCCGCAGCTCCTGACCGCCCAGAAGCTCAGCGTGGCGCTGGGGGTGGAGCCGAACGAGGTCGACGAGTTCCGGGCGGCGATCGAGGCGTCGCTGGCGGGAAAAGACGCCGCCTAGGGTGAGCTAGGCGGCGCAGCGCGCCACGGTGCTGGAACCACCGGGGCGCACGGAGGAAGTGTCGCATGACAACGTCAGCACCGGTGCGGGCGGCGGTCTACGTCCGGGTCAGCACCGCGGGGCAGGAAGAGGGCACCAGCCTCGACACCCAGGAGGCCGCCTGCCGGGCGTACTGCGCCGAGCGCGGCTACGAGGCGACCGTCTACCGCGAGACACACACGGGCGCCGACCTCTTCGGGCGTCCCCAGCTCTCGGCGGTGCGGGACGCGGTCCGCCGGGGCGAGGTCGGCCGCGTCGTCGCCTACGCCCTCGACCGGCTGACGCGCAACCAGGCGCACCTGGGCCTGATCCTCTCCGAGGCGGAGCACGCCGGGGCGGCCGTCGAGTTGGTGACGGAGCGGCTCGAGGACACGCCCGAGGGGCGTCTCCTCCAGTCGGTCCGCGGGTTCGTGGCGGAGGTCGAGCGGCTCAAGATCGCCGAGCGGACCCAGCGGGGTCGCCGCGCCCGCGCCGAGGCCGGGAAGCCGCTCCCCGGCTGGAAGCCGCCGTACGGCTACCGCTGGGGGGACGCGGGGAAGACGCGCCTCGTGCCCGACGAGCCCGAGGCCGCCGTGGTGCGCCGCCTCTTCCGGGAGGCGGCGGCCGGCACGTCGCTGCGGCGCATCGCGGGCGGCCTCGCGGCGGACGGGATCGCGTCGCCCACCGGCCTCCCCCACTGGACCACGGCGACGCTGCACCAGATCCTGCTGCTGCCCACGTACTCCGGCCGGCCCCGCGCCCTGCGGAAGGTGGTCGGCCGCTCGGCGAGCGGCAAGCGCGCCCAGACGCTCCGGCCGGAGGCGGACCAGGTGGTCCTGCCTTCCGGGGTCGCGCCGGCGCTGGTCGACCCGGTCGAACAGGACGCCGTCGCCGCCCGCCTGGCGCGCAACAGGGCCGAGGCGCCGCGGCGCAACGCCGACCCGGAGGCGATGCTGCTCCGGGCCGGCTTCGTCCGGTGCGGGTACTGCGGGCACGCCCTGGCCGGGCACCACGACAAGCGGCGGGGGTGGGCCTACGACTGCCCGGCGCGGAACCAGGGGCCGGACCACCGCAAGGCGCGCATCATGGCGCCCATCCTCGACGCGGCGGTGTGGGGACGGGTCCAGGCGGTCCTGACGCGGCCGGACGTCGTTGCCGCCGCGGTCGAGCGTCAGCGCGAGAAGGACCCGGCGGCCGACGACCTGGCGGCCCTCGACGCCCGGCTCGCGGCGATCGACGCCCGCCGCAAGCGCGTCGCCCGGGCCGTGGTGGCCCTCGACGACGAGGACGCGGCGTCGCCCCTGCTCGCCGAGCTCACCTCCCTCGCCGGGCAGCGGCGGACGCTCGACGAGGAACGGGCGACGCTTGCCGCGCGGCAGGCGGGGCGGGAGGCCGACCGGGAGCGGCTGGCCGACCTGTCGGCGTGGTGCGGGCGGGTCGCCGGCAACCTCCCGACGCTCTCCTACCAGGAGCGGCGCGACGTGCTGACGGCGCTGGGGGTCAGGGTCCGGGTCTGGCGGACGGACCACGACCCGCGCTGGGAGATCACCGTGAGCCCCGACGGTATTGTGTCTACTACTCCCAGGCAAAGAACCCGCGCCGCCACACGTCGGCCGAGCCCTTGCCGCCGGTGGCTTTGGCGGCGCCCTTCTCGAAGGCGAACCACTCCCCCGTCGGATCGGCCTCCGGCAGGCCGGGCAGGCCGAACAGGGCGCACCGGTCGTTGAAGTGGGACTAGGAGGCGGAGCGCTCGGTCAGGGTCACGCCGCGCCACTTCGCGCGGAACCGTTCGACGTCCATTGCGTCCCGTCCTCCACCGCGCCGAGCACCGCCGCGGGCCGCAGGGACGGATCTCATCAAGCCGGAGGACCGGGATCAGTGCCGCTGACCCGGCCACTCACAGGCGCCCAATCCGTCCGCCTCGGCGCCGTCGTGCCCCACGGCTAACTCCGACGGCCGGACATCGGCCGGGTGGGATGCGACGCGAAGGGCGATCGCGTTGAGGGCGGCGACCACGCCCGGCCACGGGTCCGCCGTAGGCGGCGGGGCGGCGGAGGCGTGGTCGTCCCGAGCGGTGGGAGGTCGAGTCTTTGGGGTGCGTTCGAACACAGGGCGCGCCCTCCGAAGGCATCCCTTCGGAGGGCGCGTGGCGGGGTTCGGCCCCGCGAGCCCGGACGTTCCAGGAGTCTTCGTCTGCCGCAACCATCGCACGCCGCAGGGGCGACGCGCCACCTGCCTCTACGGCGCCTCCTTCATCGTCCGCAGCCGGCCCCGCACGCCCTCGACTGACGGGCCCACCTCGGCGCCGATCTCGCGGAGCGGCCATCCGCCGCTGGAGCCAGCCGCCACCGCTGCAGACCGACCCTGCCCACGGGAGAATCTCTAGGAAACGTCGCCTCGTCTTCCTTGAGACGCCAGCGCGGCGCGGTCCAGCACGACCAACAGACCTCCCTCGCGCGCCACCCATCCGAGACGGACGAACTCCGCCATGAGCCGGCTGACGGTCTCGCGGGAGAGCCCAATCATGCGCGCCAGGTCGGCCTGCGTGAGGCGGAACCGGATCCGCTCGCCTGCGGCGGTCGCCTCCCCGAACTCGTCGCTCAGTTGGAGCAGGAGGCTCGCGAGTCGGTGACGGGGCGAGGCCATGCCGAGCCGCTCGCGCCAACTCTCCGCCTGGAATACCTGCTCAGCCAGGGCGCGCGTCATTTTGAGCATCACCGTTGGGTATTGAACGACGACCTCCATCATCGTGGACCAGGTCGTGAAGCAGACAAACGAGGGCACCAGCGTGGTTGCGCCGATTCCCGGGCCATCATCGCCGACGGTGGAGGAGAGCCCGAACATCCGGCCGGGTCCCAGGAGCGCCAACGTGACCCTATGGCGCGGGTCACCCGCGTGTAGCCGGACCGCCCCCGCCTTGATCAGAAAGACCCGATCGCGCTGCCGAGACCCCAGGAGTTCGACGCCGCCCGGCAGGTGGTGGTCGTCGAGCAACCGTGCCATGTTCTCGATCTCCTCGGCCGTCATCGAGGCGAAGAGATCGATGCGCCGCAGGTACCACACCTTCTTCTGGTCGCCCACGGCCGTCATCGACACGTCGTGCTCGGTCCTTCCCCGTCCCAGGCGTGCTCCCAGCAGCCCGACGCGGCCAGGGCGACCCCGGTGACGTGGCCGCGTTCCCGACGAATCAGCCCCCGATGCACGAGTTGCCGAAACGCTCGGGTCACGCTCGTCCGATCCGCTCCCACGAGCCGCCCGGCCTCGGCGTGGGACAGGCGCATCGCCAACGGGTGTAGCACGCCGGCCAGGGCCCTGTCTTCGATGCCGTGGTCAGCAGGGTCTGGCCGTGCCAGGCGGCGCAGGACGTAGAGGAGCCGCGATGGAAGCGATTCCTGAGCGTCGATCGCGGCCCCGGCGTACACCGCGTCGGTCCGAGCCACGAGGCACCGCGCAATCTCCGCGAAGAGTTGCGGGGATTCGCCCGCAAGGCCAAGGACCGTTGTGGCGGGGATCTCGACCGTGTGGGCACGGCCGAGCACCTCGGCGCTGTTGTCGTGCACCGTTCCGCCGTGCAAGGCGGTTACGGCCAGCAGGCTACCGGAGCGAACGATGTCGGTCGTGGTCTCCGTGCCATCCGACGAGAGCCGAAAGAGGCGGACGAACCCGTCGACCAAGACGATCACGTCGACGCAAGGGTCGCCCGTCTGCCACAACCGCTCACCGTGTCGATGGACCGACGATCTGGCCACCGCCGCCAACGCCGCTCGGTGCGGCGGCGTCAGCGTCGCAAACGGCGTGATGCGGTGGAGTTCGATCGGCCGCATTACCGGCTCCATTCCGACCCCTCATCCCCCGGTGAGTCCGGGGCGCCGAGTCCGAATCCCGCAAGTACTGTACGACCGTGACGATCCTCACATCGCACAGTCCCTGGATGTGCGTGATGTCACATCTTCGGGCGGATCGGCATACGGTCTGCAGACATGACGGCGTCGGGACCGACCCGCCGGACGCGGCCACCGTTCGTGGCTGGCAAGCAGGAGCCAATGATGGACGAACGACTCAATCGACGGTCGCTAGCCAAGACGGCAGGGGCCGTGGCCGGGGTCGCGGCGGCGGGACGCCTGGCGTCCGCCGCCGCCCAGGACGCGACGCCGGCGGCAAGCCCCGTGGCGATGGACGTGGTGGACGAGATCGTGGCCACCTGGCCAGAGGTTTCGCGCGAGGTCGCTGCGACCGTGATGGAGAAGTACGGCCCGCCGCAGGAGGCGACCGCCAGCCTCCTGATCTGGCACAACAACGGGCCGTGGAAGCGCACCATCCTCAACCGCGACGCGGTGCCGCACGACTTCCCCATGCCCCACCCGGACCTGCTCGAGCAGTTTGTGGACTATCAGGTCCCGCCCGACTCATTCGACGAGTTGGCCCAATACGACGGCAGCGTGATCGTGGAGCGCACCAAGGGCGAGATCTCCGCCCGCTGCGACAAAGAGGAAGCGAACTTCCTGGCGCTCAACCTGGCCAACGACATCGTGATGGGCCAGCGGAGCGTGGAGGAGGCGCGGCAGTTCTACGCCGAGACGATGATGGCCTTCATGGGCGGGCAGTCGGCCCCCTACCTCGAAGGGTTCGTGTTCGAGGTGCCGGAGGGAGGCACGGCGGATCCCGACGAGCCGGCCATGATGGACGGGGCGACGCCGGCCAGCTAGGCGGCGAATATTCACCCGTCGACCCCGCGCCCCGCCCCCGGGCAGATTACCCGGGGGCGGGGCTGCGCCGGGAAGTCCTGTCCCGTCGACCTGGCGGCCGCGGGGGGCGGCGTCAGGGCCGTACGGCGCCCCCCGAGCGAGCACCGCCCCCGCAGCCCGGGAGGTGGCGTGGAGCGCGGCCTACAAGCCGGCGGCGCGGGCAGCGTTCTGCCTCGTGGTCGGGTCGATCGCCATCGGGGGACTCCTGGTCGGGGATCGGGTGGCCGGTCTTGCGGGGCCGGGAGGAGGGCGGGCGCGGCGGGGATCCATCAGGCGGCCCTCTCAACGCACGGCGCGCGGGTGGAGCGGCGGTCGGGCGGCAGGGGCGCGCCGCACGCCACGCAGCACGAGCGGGCGGCGGCGGTCGCCGGGGTGTCTCCCCCCGGTAACAGGTGTAACGCGGTAACGGGGTCCGCGCCGGTGTGTGTTACGCCGTTACCGGTGTTTCCGGGGGGCAGGGCGTAGCGCCCGCCGGTGTTGACCACCTCCCCCGCCTGCTGCATCCGGTGGAGCAGCACTCGGACCGCGCCGCCGGTCTTGCCGAGCGCCTCCGCGAGGTCCTTCGGCGCCAGCCCGCCGGCGAGGCCGTCCAGGGCGGCGAGGACCGCGGCGCGCTCCCCGCTCCGGCGGTAGTCGGCCGCGTCGCCGAGCAGGGTCCAGGCGCACGCCGCGTCGTCGAAGCCGAGCGCGTGCTCGGCCTCCGGCACGTCCCGCCCGCGGACGTAGAGGGTGGCGTCGTGGCGGCCGGCCTCCCGCCTGATCACGAGCACGGTGTCGGCGGCGCCGGCGAGGCCGTTCGTGCCGCTCACGGTGTCGAGCGGGTCCTCGGCGTCGGCCTTCCGGGTGTGGTGGACCAGCACCAGCGCCACCCCTGCCGCGTCGGCGACGGCCTTGAAGGCGCCCGCCGCGGCGTAGTCGGCGGCATAGAGGTTCGCGTTCGTGGATCCCTGCGGCCGGAGCTTGGCCACGGTGTCGACGGCGACCAGGCGGGCGCCGGGGTGGTCGGCGAGCCACGCGGCGAGGTGCTCGGCCCCGCCGTCGCGTTGCGGCGGAAAGATATGGTGCGCTGGGCCGAACCCAATCCCGACCACGCCCTTCCACCGGCGGATCCGAGACATCCTGTTCGGCCCGGGCGGCGGGCGCGCTACCGTCCCTCCAATCCGCGGAGTCGCCGCCGCACCCCCTCCGCCGAGAGCCCGACCTCGGCCCCGACCTCGCGCAGGGACCGTCCCTGCCCGGCGAGCGCCACCAGGCGGCCGAGGCCGGCGGCGTCCAGCTTCCCCGCCCGGGGCTCGGCG
>CADCWG010000035.1 GCA_902806335.1 uncultured Thermomicrobiales bacterium
CCTTGGGGCGGGCGCTGGGGGCTCCGGCGTCCCCTCGACCTCGGGCGCCGTGGTGCGGTCATGGCGCGTCTGGGCGGCGGTCTTCTTGGGTGTGTCGCCGGCGGGCATGGGCCTCGTCTCTCGCTAGGCGTCCGCGGCGCCAAGAGGACGGCGGACGGGTTGGGGCAGATCGGGTCACGCCCGCGCGCGGCCACCCGGGACCGGCCGCACCGCCGACGGGCGGACGACTGGCGGCGGCGCCAGGCGCGGACCGGCCGGCGGGTTCGCGGGATGGGCGCCGGGGTGGTCTCCAGAGCCGGGGGTCGCCAGGCGAGTCCACCGTCACGGGTGCGCGCGGGCGTGGCTCACGACATCCTTTATTCTACCGGGTTTCCCCCGAGGGGGCCACGCCCACGGCACCACAGCGCGCGAGCGCCACCGACCGGTCGAGCCGCCCCCATGCGCCCCACTGACGAGCCCCGCCAAGTGCCACCCCGCGCCGACCCCGCTCGGCCCCGCGCCGACCCCCCGCCGGCCCCGCGCCGACCCCGCTCCGAGCCGGGCGGCGATGGCGCTCGGGCCATCCCTACCACCCACGTTCCTCCGGAGCGAAGGGGCGAGCCGGTGAGGCTGGGCCGATCCCCGCTGGCGTCGTCGCTCGGGCCGCGGCGCGGCCCTTGTGCGCGCGTGCCGGCGGGTGTAGCGTGCCTGGGAGAACCGGACCGGGTCCGCCGCGCCGAGGGGCGTGCCGTCCCGGCCACCGACCCGCTGCCGCGGACCGCATCCCCCCGCCGCCCGCCAAGGAGGTCCCGCCCGTGCGCCGACGCCCGAGCTCCACCGACCGCTCGCTCCCACGTCGCCTCATGGCGCCCCCCCTGGCCCGGCTGGTCGCCGCGCTGGTGCTGGCGGCCACGGTGCTCCCCTTCGCCGCCGTGCCCATCGCCGCCCAGGAGGAGACCGGCCTCGTCGACGAGACCAGCTACGAGAGCCCCCAGTTCGGCTACGAGGTCGCCTGGGACGACCCCTGGGCCGCCGACGAAGACGCCACCGCCAGCGAGGAGGGCGGATCCGACATCCTGGTCCTGGTGTCTGACGACCCCGCCGGTACGACCCTGACCGTCGAGGGCGTCGCCAGCGAGGACGAGCCGGCCGCCTTCCTCGAGGAGCGCCTCGACGCGGTGGCCGAGGAGTTCGCCGCCGAAGGTGAGGTCGTCACCGACGTCGCCAGCACCGATCTCCCCGAGGACGGTGACATTGCCGCCGGCACGGCGACGTTCACCGACGGGGGCGACGAGGTCGAGGCCTACTTCGAGGTCGGGGTCGTCGAGCGCGGCGCGAGCCTGCGCCTGGTCACGGTGCGGGCGCCGGCCGGGGACCTGGAAGCCGCCGCCTCCGCGGCGCAGGCCGTGGTGACCATCGACGGCGACCCGATCTTCGGCGGCCCGGCGCCCTCCGACGACGACGCGGCCGTGGACGATGAGGACGAGGCCAGCCCTGAGGCGGACGACGCGGCGGACGACGCGGCGGACGACGATCAGGACGCGGACGACGAGGACGCGGCGACCGCGGAGCCTGACGACGACACCACCGCGGCCGCCGACGAGGACGCCGCCGACGAGGACGCGACCGAGGAACCCGAGGACGACGCTACCGCGGCCGCCGACGAGGACGAGGACACCACCGGCGACGACGAGGACGCGACCGGCGACGAACCGTCGGACGACGACCTCACCGCGACCGCCCAGGCCGAGGATGAGGACGCCGAGGACGAGGACGCCCAGGACGACGACGACGCGACCGCCACCGCCGAGGCGGAGGAGGACGAGGCCGACGAGGACGCCGACGCCACCGCGACCGCCGAGGCGGAGGAGGAGGACGAGAACGAGGGCACCGGTGGTGGCGTCGACGGCAGCACCTACACCAGCCCGACCTACGGCTTCACCCTGGAGTGGGACGAGGACGACTGGGAGCCGACCTCCGACGAGTCGACCCCCGACGGCGACTTCCTCAGTCTCCAGTCGCCCAACAGCGGGCTCTCCTTCCAAGCCTTCGAGGGCTTCAACGGCGACCCGACCGAATGCCTCGAGGGCATCACCGACTTCTTCGAGCAGGACGGCACGGCCGGCGACGGCACCGACTTCGAGGTCACCGACCTCGACCCGCTCGAGGACGAGGACGGTGAGGTGATCGAGGGCGAGGACGGCGACCGCGTCTTCGCGGCCTTCACCCGCACCCTGTCGTTCGAGGACGGCGAGGAGGTCGAACTCGCCGCCTACGGCGAGTGCCGCCCGATCGTCGAGGACGAAGCGGTGCTGGTCGTGATCTTCTCGACGCTCCCGGAGGACTACGCGGACGAGTTCCCGCTCGCCGAGGAGGTCATCGACACCATCGAGCTCGACGGCGCTCCCCCCGCGGACGACGAGCCGGCGGACGACGAGGAGACGGCCGAGCCCGAGGACGAGGAGACGCCGGAGGCGGACGAGGAGGAGACGCCCGACGCGGACGAGGAGCCATCGGACGAGGACGCCACCGCGACCGCCGAGGCCGAGGAGGAGGACGAGGACGACGAGCCGGTCGCGGGCCTCGAGACCTACGACAGCCCGACCTACGGCTACTCCGTCTCCTACGATCCCGAGGTGTGGGAGGCCGAGGACGCCTCTCAGGGCGGCACCGACCAGCTCGTCCTCAACGCCGGGCCGAGCCAACTGCTCTTCCTCGGCATCGAGGACTACGATGGCGACTCGGTCGCGTGCGTGAACGACCAACTCGCCTCGATCCGGGGCGCGGAGGGCGTGTCGTCGGTCGAGAATGCCGTCGACGAGACCGGCAACCGCGTCTCGGGGGGGAGCGAGTCGCGCTTCTTCGCCCGCTTCGTGGCCGAGGTGACCGGCGGCACCTTCGCCAGCACCGGCACGGTCAGCGTCTACATCGAGTGCCGGACGATCGAGGAAGGCGAGTCGGTCGTCATCGTCCAGCACGTCGTGCAGGCCGACGACTACGAGTCCGAGGCGCCGAAGGTCGAGGAGGTTCTCGCCACCCTCGAGGTGTCCTAGCGCCGAGCGGCGGCGCGGACGGAGGACACCGCGAACTCGGCGATGACGGCGGGGGCGGCGCAGTTGCGCCTCCCCCGCCGCGCTCGGCGCGCTCTGCGTCGGCCGATCCTGGTCGGCCGAGATCGCGCGGCGGGGCGCAGGCGAGCCGAGCCCGCCGCGTCCCACGCGTCGACGACCCGGCGGAGGCGACCGCCGGGTCCAGGGGAGGACCGGGGAAGACGGCAGAGCGGAGACGACGGCGGTGCCCGGTGCCGACCCCTCGTGGGTCCGACTCGAGCCAGGCGCGTCTCGTGGGGGCATGGCCCGCGGCGGCGCTCCTCGCGCGGTCCCGACGGTGGGCCGCGCGAGGCCCTGTCAGGGCTTGCCAGGGGAGGAAGCCGCGGTGAAGATCCCGCCGGCGGGGGCGCTCTGGCCCGTCCGATGCCGGCCAGGGTCGGGGCATGGCCGACGCGTAGCGAGGTGAGAAGGGCCGATGCGATCGACGGTGTTCGGGGGGATTGGCGGGCTCGGCGCGGCCCGAGCCGGGACGGGTTCCGCTCGACGTCTGGCACGCCTGACGCGCGTGCTGCTCGTCCTCCTCGCCGCCACGATGGTCCCCGTCTGGCCGAGTCCGGTTGGCGCGCAAGACGACGACGGCGGGCTGGTCGACGACACCACCTACCGCAGCCCCCAGTTCGGCTACGAGATCACCTGGGAGGAGCCCTGGGATGCCGGGCCGACCGCGTTGTCCCTGGGAGACGCTGGCGACTTCCTCGTTCTCAGCCGGCCGGACTCGGAGGTAACCGTCTCCTTCACGGGGCTCACCAGCCTGCGTAAGCCGGGCGACGAACTCGCGGCCCAGGTCGAACAGGCCCGGGAGGGCCGCTCGGTCACCGAACTAGCCAGCGAGGACCCCGACGCCGATGTCCCGACGGCCACGATCGCCTACTCGACGACCGAGTACGGGCCGGGAGTTACCCTGATCGAGGTCCACCGGGTGGCCGCCCCCGGCGCGCTGCTGGTG
Source organism: uncultured Thermomicrobiales bacterium (assembly GCA_902806335.1). Classification (GTDB taxonomy): domain Bacteria; phylum Chloroflexota; class Chloroflexia; order Thermomicrobiales; family UBA6265; genus CADCWG01. The sequence goes on from CADCWG010000035.1 coordinate 4,036, forward strand.
GTCACCATCGAGGGCCCCATCGAGGAGGTCGTCACCGCCGCCGCCGAGGCCCGAGAGACGATCGCCCTCGAGGGCGAGCCGTTCGTCGCCGGCGTGCTCCCCGGGTCCGTCCTCGACGGGTCGATCAACGCCGACGGGCCGCCGCCGGTGGACCAGTACGAGAGCGAGGAGTTTGGTTTCCAGCTCGCCTGGGGCGCCCCCTGGCGCCAGCGCAGCGGGAGCACCTCCACCGGCTACGACAACCGCGTGCTCACCTACGAGGACAGCGACGACGCGCTGGTGACCGTCACCGCGACGGCAACCGAGAACGGCGCGGAGGACGAGCTCGAGGCGCTGCTGGAGAACATCCTCGAGAACACCGCCGGCGCCGAGCTCGTCGCGAGCGACCCCGATGCCAACGTGCCGACCGCCGAGATCGCCTTCAACGGCCAGGGAGGCCCGGGACGGGCGACGATCGAGGTCCACGTCCTGGAGGAGGGTGAGAGCCTGCTCACCGTGATCGTCGAGGCGCTGGAGACGCGGTTCGAGGACGTGTCCGCCAGCGCCCGGGACGCCGTCACCCTCGACGGCGAGCGCTTCATCGTGGCGGCCGTCGGCCCGGAAGCCTTGCCGGTCGCCTCACCGGTGGGCTCACCTGAGGCCGACTGACGCCGGCAACCGAGAGTCGTGCCATCCGACCGGCGCCCAGGGGCTCTGCCCCTGGGCGCCGGGGGTGTCTGGGATCGATGGGCCGGTCCTGCCGGGCCTCATTGGGACGGGGAGCCGCCGAGACCCACCGAGATGGGGCCTCGGCTGCGGTCCCTCGGTGCCGCCTTCCCTAGACGGGCACCACCAGGTTCTTGAGCACGTCCCCGGAGAGGGACGCCGCCATCGCGCGGTCGAACTCGGTCAGGGGGTAGGCCTCGGCGAGCAGCGGCTTGACGTCGACGCTGCCGTCGGCGAGCGCCTGGATCGCCGGTGGGTAGCAGAACGGCCCCAGGTGGGTGCCGTGGATGTTCAGCTCCTTGGTGTCGCCGATCACCGTCCAGTTGACCGTCACCGGCTCGTTGAAGACGCTGAACTCGACGAACGTGCCCAGCTTGCGGATCATCGCCAGGCCCTGGGTCACCCCGGCCGGGTTGCCGCTCGCCTCGATGTAGACGTCGCAGCCGTAGCCCTCGGTCAGGTCGCGAACCTGGCCGACCGCGTCCTCCTTGGTCACGTCGATCGCCAGGTCGGCGCCGAACTGACGGGCGAGCTCGAGCCGGTACGGCTTGGTGTCGAGGGCGATCAGCCTGCCCGGCTGGCGGAGCTTGGCGATCTGGAGCATGCAGAGGCCGATGTTGCCGACCCCGCAGATGACGACCGTGTCCCCCGGCCGGATCTCGCCGCGGTCGACCGCGTGCCAGGCGCAGGCCATCGGCTCGATGTAGGCGGCCTCGCCGTCGGTGAGCGACTCCGGCACATGGTGGACCAGCGCGTTGGCCGGGTAGAGGTTGTACTTCGCCATCCCGCCGTTGGTCTGGCGCTTGAAGCCGAAGATGTGGTGCCGCTGGCACATCCAGTACTGGTCGTGCCGGCAGAAGCGGCACTCGCCGCAGGGGACGATCTGCTCGGCGACGACGCGGTCGCCGAGGGCCACCTTATGCCGCTCGGCCGCGCCGTCCCCGAGGGCGACGACCCGCCCGGCGTACTCGTGGCCGGCGATGGTCGGCGCCTCGACGTAGCCTCCCGCCCCGTCCTTGCCCCAGAACAGCTCGCCGCCGAGCCAGCACTTCATGTCGGAGGCGCAGATTCCGACCGCGCCGACCTCGATCAGGATCTCTCCCGGCCCGGGCGTGGGGACCGGCACCTCCTCCACCCGGTAGTCCCTCGGCCCGTGGGTGACCACCGCCCGCATCGTCTCGTCCATGTCCCCGTCCTCCTCGTGCGCCCGGTCTGACCCGGGCATTGTGGCGCGGCGGCGCTCTCGCCGCCCGGTCGGCGGTGCCTGGTCCCTGCCCGCACGCCGACCGGCCCGACCAGGACCGGTGGCACGCCGAGGGGCTGATGGGCACGTCCCACGCGCCGCCGGGCGTCGGCGTCCGCTACTTGACCGCCCCCATCGTCAGGCCGCGCACCAGGTGGCGGCTGGCGAAGGCGGCGAAGATCAGCACCGGCAGCACGATCAGGGTGCCGGTCGCCATCATCGGTCCCCAGCGGGTGCCGAAGTCGGTCATGAAGTTCGACGCCTCGACCGGCGCCGTTCGGGTCTGCTCGCGGGTCAGCACCAGCGAGAAGAGGAACTCGTTCCAGCTGAAGACGAAGCAGAGGATCGCCGCCACCGCGATCCCGGGAGTGGCGAGCGGCAGGTTGATCTGGAAGAAGGTGCGCCACGGGCCGGCGCCGTCGACCAGGGCCGCGTCGTCGACTTCCCGCGGCACGAGCCGGAACTGGTCCGTGGAGAGCCAGACCACCAGCGGGACGTTGAAGGTCAGGTAGACCAGCACCAGGACGAGCCGCGAGTTGAGCAGGTCGAGATCCCGGGCGAGGAGGAAGAACGGCAGGGCGACCACGATCGGCGAGATGAAGCGGTTCGAGATGAACCAGAACCAGAGGTCCGCCTTGCCGCGGAAGTCGAAGCGGGCCAGGGCGTAGGCGGCCGGGGTCCCCAGCACCACCGCGGCGACGGTCGAGGCGAGCGCCACGACGAGGCTGTTGACCAGGCTGCGGGGGACGGCGCCCTCGGAGAAGATCTCCCGGTAGTGGCTCAGCGTCGGCTGGAAGAGGAACCGGGGCGGGATGGCGAAGGTCTGGCCGGTCGTCTTGAGCGAGGTCGCCACCATCCAGTAGATCGGCAGGACCAGGAAGAGGATCAGCAGCAGCAGCGCCAGGAGCTGGAGCAGGGCCCCGACGCCGCCCCGGCGGGCGCGTGTGGTGGCGGCGGTGCGGGCGGGCAGGGCCGGGCGGGCGCTGCCGAGGGTCTGGGTGCTCATGATCAGGCCTCGATCTCCCGGTAGAAGAGCGTGATGTAGACCCGCGAGAGCACGATGCAGAGCACCAGCAGCAGGACGCCCTGCGCCGACGCGATGCCGAGGTCGAAGATCCGGAAGCCGACCCGCTGGATGTAGACGCTGACGAACTCCGTCGAGACCCCGGGCCCGCCCCGGGTGAGCACGAAGACCATGTCGAAGAGCTTCAGGATATCGGCGGTGCGGATGATCAGGACCGCCGTCAGCCCCGGCAGCAGGAACGGCAGCTGGACGTGGCGGAAGGTGTCCCACCAGCGGTCGGTGTCGAGCTTCGACGCCTCGACGATGTCGGGGGGCACCGCGGTCAGCCCCGCCAGCGCGACCAGGGCCACGAACGGCGTCCACTGCCAGGTGTCGGTCAGGGCGATGGTGAACATCGCCGCGGTCGCGCTCCCCACCCAGGAGACCGGGCCGAGGCCGACCAGGCCGAGGGTCCAGTTGAGGACCCCGAACTCCTGGTCGTAGACCAGCCGCCCCACCAGGCCGACCACCGTCGGCGTGGTGGCGATCGGCAGCACCAGCAGCACCCGGCTCACCAGGGCCAGCCCGCGCCACCGGGTCGCCCCGAGCAGCAGGGCGATCCCGACGCCGAGCACGACCTGGAGCGGCACGGTGTAGAGGAAGAGCTGGCCGGTCCTCAGCAGCGACCGCCAGAAGAAGCCGTCGCCGAGCACGGTCTGGTAGTTGTCCAGCCCGACGTAGGGCGTGCCCTGGCGGGGCTTGTTGATCTGGTAGAGCTTGAAGCTGGTGTTGACCGCCTGGATCAGCGGATAGATCCCGACCGCCAGCAGCGTGAGCACGGCCGGGAGCAGCATCAACGCGGGCGTCGGGTTGAACCGCCCCCGTCGTCGCCGGGGCGCGGCCAGCGCCGGGCTGGCCACGACGCCGAGTCTCGCGTCCGTCCGGGGCAGGGGCAATCGCGGCATGCGGGTCTCCGGGGTCACGGGCGGCGGCCGGGCGATGACGGGGGCAGGTGACCGGGTGCCGCCCACCCTCGCCACGCTACTCCAGGTTCGTGTGCCGTGCCCGCATCTCGGCGGGGGTCTGGCCGGTGCGCTCCCGAAGGACGATCGCGACCAGGTCGAAGAAGACGAACTGGACCGCCTCGAAGAGGCTGCCCATCGGCAGCACGCTGGCGGCGCTCGGCGGGGCCGAGCGCCCACCGGCGTCGTCGCCGGCCGGGAGGTCGTCGGCCATCGTCTGCGCGGGAAGGTGGACGACGACATCGGCCGCCCGGGCCGCGGCACCGTCCGGCTGGGCGGTGACGACCAGCGTCCGGGCGCCCGCGTCCTTCGCCACCCCGAGCAGGGCCAGGGCGGTCGAGAAGGCACCAGGGCCGGCGCTGACGACCAGGAGGTCGCCCGCGCCGACCGGCGGCGTGGTCATGTCGCCGACGACATGGGCGTCGAAGCCGAGGTGCATCAGGCGCATGCAGAACGCGCGCACCATCAGCCCCTCGCGGCCGACGCCGAAGCAGGCGACCCGGCGGGCGGCGAGGACCGCATCGCTGAGGTCGCCGGCCGCCGAAGGCGGAAGGCGGTCGAAGACCGCCCCGACCTCGGCGAGCGCCCGCCGCGCCATCGCCGGCACGTCCGCCGCGCTCCCCGACCCGCGCGGGTCGGGGGCGGCGGCGGCGTTCGTCGACTCGGCCACTACTGGAGCTTCGGCTTGTCGGCGTAGTAGCCGGCCGCGTCGAGGATCTCGGTCATCTGACCCTCGATCTGGCTCACGCCGTCCTGGATCGACATGCTGCCGAGCTGCATCTCGCTGCCGACCTGGGCGATGATCTCGGAGATCTGCGGCCACTCGGGGAAGCGCGGCCGGAAGACCGGGTTGCCGAACTCGCTCCAGCTCTGGACGAGCGGCGCGAAGTAGGGGTACTGCTGCTGCAGGGTCGGGTCCTGGTACGGCGCCTGGCGGCCCGAGACGCCGCCGTTCTGGATGTAGGCGCCGGCGTTGGCCTCGGACGTGATCCACTGGATGAAGAGGTAGGCGGCCTTCTGCTTCTCTTCCGACGCCTGGCTGTTGATCCCCAGCGAGAACCCGCCCAGCGCCGGCTGCGGCCGCCCGGTCGGCCCGGCGGGCTCGACGCCCGCCCGGATCGTGTCGACGATCGTCGACGACTCGGGGTTGGTCAGGGTCGCCCAGTTCGCGCTCCACTCGGTGATCATCGCGACCTGGCCCTGGGCCAGCGCCTGGACGGTCTCGTCGTGGTCGCGCTCGACCACGCCCGGCGGCATGATCGCGGCGAGGTCCTGCCGGAACTGGAGCCCGGCCAGCGACTCGGGCGAGCTCAGGTTGGGGGTGAAGTCCTCCTTGAGCAGCGAGCCGCCGAAGGCCCAGACCATCCGCATGAAGGAGTCGGCCGACTGCGTCTCCCCGCGGCGGGACTGGAGGGTGTAGGCGAACTGCTGGCCGTTGGTCAGCGCCGGCCCGTAGACGTCCTTGAGGTCCTGCCAGGTCGCCGGCGGCTGCGGCATCCCGGCCGCGTCGAGCATCGCCTGGTTGTAGAAGAGCAGCCCGGAGTAGTTGTCGAAGGGGAGGCCGTAGACCTGCCCGTTCCAGGTGCCGAACGACTCGAGCAGGATCGGGAAGAAGCCCGGGAGGTTGAGGCCGGGGTCGGCGAGGGTCGGGTCGTCGAAGAAGGTCTGCAGGGGAACGACCCACTCGTTGGCCGCGAACTCGCCGATCCAGACGACGTCGATCAGGGTCAGGTCGTACTGGCCGGTCTGCCCGGTCCAGTCGAGGACCAGCTTCTCGCGGGTGTTCTCGTAGGGGTTGACCTCGTAGCCGACCTCGATCCCGGTCAGCTCCTGGAACTGTGGGATCATCGCGATCGCCGCGTCGTAACCGGGCCGGTCGAGGAACGGCGCGTTGATCTTGACGCCGCGGAAGGGCTCGGCCGCCGCCGCGTAGTCGAAGGTCGAGGCGGCGGGCGTCGTCTGGCGCGCCCAGGTCGGCCGAGCGGCGAACGAGAAGGCGGTGGCGCCCAGGGCGGTGCTCTTGACCAGCCTGCGGCGCGACAGCGTGCGGTCCATCCACGTCTCCTCTGCGAGGCGGCCGGACCCGAATGGCCCGAACCGCTGCCCCGAACATCCTCGTCAGGGTCCCGGAGCGACGCGGACCGGCGGTCCCGGCGTCGGCGCTCCCCGCGGCGTCAGATCGGCGTCTCTGCCCGCTCCCCCCTCCTCCCCGCGACCGCGGCCGGCGGGCGCGGTGCCCGAGCGCGGGCGCCCGCAGCGCTCGTGCGGGTGCCCAGCCGCCACGAATGGGCCACGCGACTAGGGCGGCGGCCGGCCGGCGGTG